>NZ_BCNF01000152.1 GCF_001485495.1 Gordonia desulfuricans NBRC 100010
ACCGACGGCCGGGCGACCGCAGGCGCCGACGCACCGCGGCGGGCACGGGCCGCCGCCGACCTGATCGGCGCCAAGGGGATCGACACCGTCGTCGTCGACTGCGAACAGGGGATGATCCGGCTCGGCCTGGCCGCCGACCTCGCCGCCCACCTGCGCGCCGACCTGATGCCGATGGCGCAGCTGAGCGTGTCCGCCCTGCAGCGTCCCGCACACTCCGCCGCCTGACCGCCCCGATCGGGACCCCGCCGACCGGGACCCAGCCCACCGAAACCCCGACCGCAGCCCCTTCCACCCAGGAGACCGACCGTGCCGCAAGGAGTCCCGACCTCCGTCCCCGACGACGGCCTGACCACGCGGCAGCGCCGCAACACCCCGGTGCTGGCCGTCCACACCGGCGACGGCAAGGGCAAGTCCACCGCTGCCTTCGGTATGGCGATGCGCGCCTGGAACGCTGGGATGCGGGTGGCGGTGTTCCAGTTCGTGAAATCCGCCAAGTGGAAGGTGGGGGAGGAGTCGGCGCTCACCGCGCTCGGCGAGGTCCACGACTCCACCGGGGCGGGCGGCCCGGTCGAATGGCACAAGATGGGTCAGGGGTGGTCCTGGCTGCGCTCCAATGCCGACGCCGACGACGATCATGCTGCCGCCGCACGCGCGGGGTGGGAGGAGATCGCCCGTCGACTCGCCGCCGAACAGCACGACTTCTACGTGCTCGACGAGTTCACCTACCCGCTGGACTGGGGCTGGGTCGACACCGACGAGGTGGTGTCGGCGCTGACCGCACGCCCGGGCCGTCAGCACGTGGTGATCACCGGCCGGCGTGCCCCGCAGGCCCTGGTCGACGCCGCCGACCTGGTCACCGAGATGCGCAAGATCGCCCATCCGATGGACGCCGGACGCAAGGGCCAGAAGGGCATCGAGTGGTGACCCGGTGAGTGCGATCCCGGCGATCGTGATCGCCGCACCCGCCTCGGGCAGCGGCAAGACCACCGTCTCCACCGGGCTGCTCGGTGCGCTGCGTGCGGCCGGCCACACCGTCGCGCCGTTCAAGGTGGGCCCGGACTACATCGACCCCGGCTACCACGCGGTGGCCGCCGGTCGTGTCGGCCGCAACCTCGACCCCAATCTGGTCGGCCCCGACGCCGTCGCACCGCTGTTCGCGGCCGGATGCGCGGGCGCCGACATCGCCGTCGTCGAGGGCGTCATGGGGCTGTTCGACGGCCGCATCACCGACGACGACGCCGACCCGATCGGCACCGGCTCCACCGCCCACGTCGCCACCCTGATCGGGGCGCCGGTGATCCTCGTCGTCGACGCCGCAGGGCACAGCCAGTCACTGGCCGCGCTGCTGCACGGCTTCCTCGGCTATTCGCCGGCGGTGCGGATCGCCGGGGTGATCCTCAACCGCGTCGGATCGGCCCGGCACGAGACCGTGCTGCGGCAGGCGTGCACCCGGGTCGGACTCCCGGTCTACGGTGTGCTGCACCGTGATCCGGCGTTGACGGTGCCGTCCCGGCACCTCGGGCTGATCCCGGCCGCCGAGCGTCGGGGTGAGGCGGTCGCCGCCGTCGACGCGATGACCGCCGGGATCGCCACCGGTCTCGACCTGCCCGGGATCGTCGCCGCCGCCTCGCAACGCACCACCGGCCCGGTGACGCCGTGGTCGGCGGACGAGGCCATCGGGGCCCACACCGAGAGCGGGGCCCACACCGAGATCTCGGCGGCACCCCACCGATCGGGGGAGCGGCCGGTGATCGCGGTCGCCGCCGGCGCGGCGTTCACCTTCGGTTATGCCGAACACCCCGAGATGTTGCGTGCCGCCGGCGCCGAGGTGGTCACCTTCGACCCGCTCACCGACCGCCTCCCCGAACGTGCCGCGGCGGTGGTGATCGGCGGCGGCTTCCCAGAAGAACATGCCGAGGACCTCGCCGCCAACGTCGACCTGCGCGCCGACCTCGCCGCCCACGCCCGGGCCGGCCGGCCGATCCACGCCGAGTGCGCCGGGCTGCTGTACCTGTGCCGCGAACTCGACGGGCACCCGATGACCGGGGTGATCGACGGCGTCGGACGGTTCGGGCCGCGCCTGACACTGGGCTACCGCGACGGTGTGGCCGTCGGCGACTCGGTGCTCTACCGCACCGGCGAACGCGTCACCGGACACGAGTTCCACCGCTCCTATGTCGATCTCGACGGGCAGCACCCCGCGTGGGGTTGGCGCGATGCCGCCGGCACACCTACCGTCGACGGTGTCGCCGCGGGATCGGTGCACGCGTCCTACCTGCATGTTCATCCGGTCGCGCAACCGCAGGCGATCAGCCGGTTCGTCGCCGCGGCGGCCCGGGCCGACGTCGGAGAAGGAGACCGTCATGGCGCATGAGATCAGCGAGGCCCTCGACGCGCTCACCGCCCACGGCGCCGACAAACCCGAGATCCTGCGTGAGCTGCTCGAGTCGGTGCTCGTCGTCGGCCGCGGCCTCGACCTCGACCGTGCCCTGACCCGGATCATCGAGGTGGCCGTCGGTGTGGTCGACGCCCGCTACGGCGCACTCGGTGTGCGCGGACACGACTGGCAGCTCAAGGAATTCGTCTACACCGGCATCACCCCCGAGCAGCGGGCGGTGATGGGGCCGCTACCGGTCGGCCGTGGCGTACTCGGCGTGCTGATGGACTCCCCGCACGTGCTGCGCATCCCCGATCTCGCCCAGCATCCGGCGTCGGTGGGATTCCCGCCGAACCACCCGCCGATGACCACCTTCCTCGGTGCGCCGATCATCATCCGCGGGTCGATCTTCGGGCGTATCTATCTCACCGAGAAGCAGGGTGCCCCCGAGTTCAGTGAGGTCGACGAGACCCTGATCGCCGTGCTCGCCGTCGCCGCGGGCATCGCGATAGACAATGCGCAGCTGTTCGAGAGCGCCCGCACCCGGCAACGCTGGCTGGAGCTGGTGGCACGCCGCGGGTCCGAGCCGCTCGCCGGTATCGCCCTGTCCGACACCCTGTCCCGGATGTGCGTCGACGTCGCCGAACTGGTCGGCGCCCTCGACGTGTTCCTGATCACCGGTGACCCCGACGAACCCGAGATCGGCGGCTCCACCCGGCCCGGCGTCGACGCGTGCGGGCTGACCATGCCCGCCGGACCCGCGCTCGCGGTCCTCCCGGCCGCCGAGATCGGGGAGGCGATCGCCCGTGACGGCGCACAGTGGGCGACGGTGCAGCCGCTACAGCGGGCCTCCGGTGCGTTCGGGTGGGTGCTGATCACCCATCGCAGCAGACCGACCTGGGACGACGAGGATCTCTCCGGACTCATGGGTGTGGCCGAGATCGTCTCGCTGGCCATCGTCTACGCCGAGCAACAGCAGATCGCGCGTGACCTCGAGGTACTCGAGGACCGTCACCGCATCGCCCGTGACCTCCACGATCATGTGATCCAGCGACTGTTCGCGATCGGGATGTCGGTGCAGACGCTGCAGGCCGGGCGGGCCTCGCAGACCGGGGACGGCGCCGCCGACGACCCGATCACCGCACGCCTCGACCAGGTGATGACCGACCTCGACAAGACCATCGCGCAGATCCGGACGTCGATCTTCGACCTGCAGACCGTCCCCGGCCATCACGACACCTCCACGTTGCGTCGCCGGATCCTCGACATCGTCTCCGAACTCGCCGTGCATGCGCCCATCGCGCCGAGCGTGCAGTTCTCCGGCCCGGTCGACACCGTGGTGCCCGAGGCCCTCGGCCCGCACATCGATGCCGTCCTGCGCGAAGGGCTCTCGAACGCGCTGCGACACGCCAAGGCCGAGCACATCTCGGTGGCGGTCAGCGCCGACGAGGTGCTCACCGTCGAGATCAGCGACGACGGGATCGGGATCGACACCGCCGTCGCCTACCGCGGGCTGGAGAACCTCACCCGCCGTGCCGAGGTCTGCGATGGCACCTTCGACATCCGCACCCGCCCCGGACGTCCCGGCGGACGCGGCGGTGGCACCGTGCTCACGTGGTCGGTGCCGCTCACCGCGGGGTAGGGCGCCCCCGGTCGGGGGCTCGATCTGTTCCGGGCCCGAGCGGTGACCGGGTGCGGATCAGATCTTGCCGTCGCGGATCTTGGTGGCCATCACCGCGACCTGGGTACGTCGCTGCATGTCCAGCTTCGCCAGGATGCGCGAGACATAGTTCTTGATCGTCTTCTCCGCCAGGAACATCCGCTCGGCGATCTGACGGTTGGTCAGACCCTCACCGATCAGGTTGAACACCTCACGTTCCTGATGGGTGAGTTCGGCGAGCGGATCGGTCTTCTGCTCCTTGCCGTCACGCAGCTTCGCCAGCAGGGCAGCGGTGCTGCGGTCGTCGAGCAGGGAGCCGCCCTGTCCGACGGTGCGGACCGCGGCGACCAGGTTGTGGCCGAGGATCTGCTTGAGCACGAACCCGGAGGCACCGGCCAGCACGGCGGCGAGCAATGCGTCGTCGTCGGCGTAACTGGTCAGCATCAGACACCGCACCGACGGCTCGGCGGCCCGCACATCGCGGCACAACTCCACCCCGTTGCCATCGGGAAGCCGGACGTCGAGCACCGCCACGTCGGGTTTGGTAGCCAGGATGCCGACCTTCGCCTCGCCGACGGTCGCGGCCTCGCCGATCACCTCGATGTCGTCGGCGGTGCCGAGCAGATCGCGCAGACCGCGCCGCACCAGTTCATGATCGTCGACGAGATACACGCGCACAGGCGTGATGGACGGGGTGGACATGATCTGAAACTACCGCACCGGGTGAAACCGATTCGCGACATCGGTCCCCACCGGAACGGGACCTTCGGCACAGGTGTGACAGGTGTGACCGAGACGAGAGTGGTAATCGGCCGGAGTGCGTGGCCCGACCCTGTGACCGGGGTCTCACGACGCGCCCACGACTAGGTGGGCGACGGCGTGCCGCACCGAACCCGTCGTCCCAATCGAACAAGGAGTCCCAGTGACCACCCTCATCGGACAAGCCACCAGTGACACCGGCATGACCGGGTCGGATCTGTTGCGCGAGTTGTTGCCGGTCTGCGAGGCCGAGGTGGAGCGGCACATGAAGATGACCAAGGACTGGCACCCCCACGACTACGTGCCGTGGGACGAGGGCCGCAACTTCGCCGCACTCGGCGGCGTCGACTGGGACCCCGAGCAGTCGCAGCTGTCGGAGGTCGCCAAGGCCGCGATGATCACCAACCTGCTCACCGAGGACAACCTGCCGTCGTATCACCGCGTGATCGCCGACAACTTCACCCTCGATGACGCGTGGGGTTTCTGGGTGGGCCGCTGGACCGCCGAGGAGAACCGGCACAGCATCGTGATGCGCGACTACCTCGTCGTCACCCGCGGGGTGGACCCGGTGGAACTCGAAGAGATCCGCATGGCGCACATGACCCACGGCTTCAACCCGCTGCCCGAGGACGACGGCCAGCGCGATCACAGCTTCGACATGCTCTTCGCCGTGGCCTACGTCTCCTTCCAGGAGCTCGCCACCCGCGTCAGCCACCGCAACACCGGCAAGGCCTGCGGCGACCCGATCGCCGACCGCATGCTGCAGCGTGTGGCCGCCGACGAGAACCTGCACATGCTCTTCTACCGCAACATCGTCGCCGGGGCGCTCGACCTGGTTCCCGACCAGGCGATGGCCGCGATCTACGGGATCGTCTCCAACTTCCAGATGCCCGGCCTCTCCATGCCGAACTTCCGCCGCAACGCCGTGCTGATCGCCAAGGGCGGTATCTACGACCTGCCCCAGCACATGTCGGAGGTCGTGATGCCGGTGCTGCGCAAGTGGCGGATCTTCGAGCGCGAGGACTTCGGCGAGCTCGGTGAGATGTACCGCGACAAGCTCGCCGACTTCCTCGAGGAGATGAACGTCAAGGTCGAGAAGTTCGAGCGGTCCCGCGACCGTGCGCTCGAGCGTGCCGCCCGCAAGGAACGGGCCGGGGCGTGAGCGCCGTGGCCGAGGTGCCGGTCGGCTTCGAGGCGGCGATCACCATGGCCGAGGCCGCGGCCAGCCGCAATCCGACGTGGTGGAACGAGGTCCGCACCCACAGCGACGACGCGGGCGCCGGGGAGTACTGCAGTTCGATGCTGCTCGGCACCCTGCTGCAATCGGCGGCGCATCGTCTCGGGGTGCCGGCCGCCGACGTGTGGGCCCACATCCGACGGACCGGGGAACTGCCCCTCTGAACACCGGTCGGTAGGCTGTTCACTCATGGTTGCGCCCCCTGCCGACACCGCGTCCCCCGAGCCCGCAGCATCCGGATTCGGCCACTATCTGGCAGGTCTCGACCTCGCCGGCCGCAAGGTGGTCGTGGTGGGTGGTGGATCGGTGGCCCAACGCCGCCTGCCCAATCTGGTGTCGGTGGGTGCCGACGTGCACGTCATCGCGATCGAGGCGACCCCGGCGGTCGAGTCGTACCCGGGGATCACCCTGCATCAGCGGGCCTACGCCGACGGGGACCTCGACGGCGCCTGGTATGCGATGGCCTGCACCGACGACCCGGAGGTCAACGCGGCCGTCGTCGCCGAGGCCGAACGGCGCCACACCTTCTGCGTCCGCGCGGACGATGCGCGCTACGGCACCGCCGTCACCCCGGCCTCGGGACGCCACCGCGACGTGCAGTTCGGGGTGCTCGCCGGTGGCGACCACAAGCTGTCGGCGTCGCTACGTGCGGCCATCTCCCGTGCCCTCGCCGACGGTGAGCTGGCCGTCGAGGAGGCACCGCACCCGCCCGGCGTGGCCCTCGTCGGCGGCGGCCCCGGCGACCCCGACCTGATCACCGTGCGCGGCCTGCGACTGCTGATGGCCGCCGACGTGGTGGTCGCCGACCGCCTCGCACCACCGGCGTTGCTCGCCGCCCTCGGCCCGCAGGTGGAGATCATCGACGCCGCGAAGGTGCCCTACGGGCGGGCGATGAAGCAGGAGGCCATCAACGACGTGCTCGTCGCCCGGGCCAAGGAGGGCAAGTTCGTCGTCCGGTTCAAGGGCGGCGACCCGTATGTCTACGGCCGCGGATTCGAGGAACTGCAGGCGTGTGTGGCCGCCGGGGTGCCGGTGACCGTGGTGCCCGGCATCACCAGCCCCATCTCGGTGCCCGCGTCGGCCGGTATCCCGGTGACCCATCGCGGGGTGACCCACGAGGTGGTGATCGTCTCCGGACACGTCGCCCCCGACCATCCCGACTCGCTGGTCGACTGGCCGGCACTCGGCAAACTGCGCGGCACCCTGGTCCTGATGATGGCGGTCGAACGGATCGACAAGTTCACCGCCGCGCTGCTCGAGGGCGGGCGGCCCGCCGACACACCGGTCGCGCTGATCGAGAACGGCTCACTGCCCACCCAGCGACTCGTCCGCACCGACCTCGCCCACGCCGCACAGACCGCGGCCGACGAGAACCTGAAGCCGCCGGCGATAGTCGTGATCGGTGCCGTCGCCGGGTTCACCGACGCCGACGCTCTCATCGGCGGGTAGGTGTCGTCCGCGTCTCGATCCGACATCGGGGATTGGCATCTTCGCGGCAGATGCCGGTAGCGTCGTCCTCCATGTCGACATCGGGCCACACGCAACGCCGAATGTCCGGCGGAGCGGGGGCGGGTCCGGGGACCCCGTCGTCGTCCGCATTCCAGCCGGTCTTCGGGCTGGCGATCCTGGTGTTGTCGGGGATGCAGTTGCTGATGGTCCTCGACGGCACCGTCGCGGCGCTCGCACTGCCGTCCATCCGGGATCACCTGGACATGGGGGAGTCCACCGCCAACTGGGTGATCACCTCCTACGTGCTGGCCTTCGGCGGCCTGATGCTGCTCGGCGGGCGCCTCGGCGACACCTTCGGCCGCAAACGCATGTTCATCATCGGTGTCACCGCCTTCACGCTGACGTCGCTTTTGTGCGGTGTGGCCTGGGACAGCACGAGTCTGATCATCGGTCGCGGACTGCAGGGGGCCTCGGCGGCGATCGCCGCCCCCACCGCGATGGCGCTGGTCGCGACCACTTTCGCCCCCGGCAAACCGCGTAGCCAGGCCTTCGCGATCTATGCCGCGATGACCGGTCTCGGGTCGGTGGCCGGGCTGATCCTCGGTGGTGTCCTGACCCAGGTGTCGTGGCGGCTGGTCTTCCTGATCAACGTGCCGATCGGTGTCGCGGTGGCCATCGGGGCGCTGTTCGTGTTGCGCGAATCGCAAGGCGATCGGCTGGCACTCGATGTGCCCGGCGCCGTCCTCGCCACCCTCGGCTGCACGCTGCTGGTCCTCGCGGTGAGCGAAGGCCCCAACGGGTGGGGACGGCCGATCGTGATCGTGTCGTTCGTGCTCGGGGCCGCCGCACTGATCGCGTTTGTGATCGTCGAGCGGCGGGCGGCCAACCCGATCCTGCCGTTCGTCCTGTTCGACAACTCCAGTCGTGTCGCCGCCCTCGGGGCCATCTTCCTGGCCAGCATGATCATGATGTGCATGGCGGTGTTCATCTCCCAGTATCTGCAGGGGATTCTCAAGTACACGCCGATCCAGAGCGGTCTGGCCGTGGTGCCCTTCGCCGTCGGGCTCGGCGCGGCCGCGGCCATCGCCTCCAAACTGGCGTTGATGATCCAGCCGCGTTGGCTGGTGCTGTTCGGTGGCGCGGTGATCCTGTTCGGCTGCCTGTACGCCTCGTCGATCGCCGACGACAACCCCAGCTATCTGCCGAGCATCGCGATCCCGGTGATCGTCATCGGCTTCGGCGTGGGTCTGGCGGTGATCCCGCTGACGTTGTCGGTGGTGGCCGGTGTCGGCCCCACCGAGATCGGTCCGCTCACCGCGCTCGCCCAGGTGGCACAGAATCTCGGCGGGGCGATCGGCCTGGTCATCGTCGGCGCGATGGTCACCTCGCGGGCGCTGTCGCAAGGCGGCACCACCGCTCCGGTGGAGACGATGAACGAGACCCAGCTCGCCGCCCAGGCCGACGGCTACGGGTTGGCCTTCGCCTGCTGTGCGGGTATCGCGGTGATCGCGGCCGTGGTGGTGCTGTTCATGCGGTTCACCCCCGAAGAGGTCGCCGAGGGCCAGGCCGCGCAGGAAACGGCCAACTCGGACCTCGACCCGAGCTGACCCGGAAACGCTGACCGGGCGCCCCACCTCGTCCCACCTCGTTGACTGGGCGTCCGATCGCGTTGACTGGGCACCTGATCGCGTTGACTGGGCGTCCGATCGCGTTGACTGGGCGCCTCACCGCGTTGACCGGGCGCCTGATCGCGTTGACCGGGCACCCCATCTCGTTGACCGGGTAGCCGGCCACGTCACCATCGGATGTGGGCGAGTCCCACTCGTACCCGGCGCACTTGCCGTCGCAGCCCACGATGCGGCGGTCGGCGCAGGGTGCGTCCGGTGAGGCCGGCAATTGTCTCGCCGACGGTATCGAGCGAGCGGCCGTCGGTCGGCACGTGGACGGCGAAGGAGCGGCGAGTGCCTCGACACAGCGGTCGATCTGTGCCATCGCCCATGTCTCCTCGCGTCCCGCGACCCGGCCGATCCAGTACCCGCTGCGCGTACGCAGCCGGCGCTGCAAGGTCGCCGGTGTCGCCGACAACGAGACGTGGGTGACGTCGACGCCACGGTCGGCGAGGCCGTCCATGATCTCGTCGAAGTGGTCGGCGTCGACCAGCGTCATCGGCACGATCACCGGACCGTCCCACTCGGCGACGGCGTCGGCGAGGGTCGCGACCACCGCCGACCGCCATTGCGGCCGGTCCTGGAAGTCGCGGCGCGCGTGGGCGGGCAACACCTTGTGGATGCCGTATCCGATCAGCTCGGGATCGGCGACTGCGCGTTCCCGCAGCGGCGGGCCAGTTCGAACGCCGTGTGGGTCTTGCCCGCGCCGAAGGCGCCGTTGATCCAGACCAGCATGGCGCCGAGTGTAGGGACCGGCCCGTGAACCCCGTGTGAGCGTCGGCGCCCAGTCAACGTGATCTGGTGCCCGGTCAACGTGTTCGGGCGCCCGGTGGACGTGTTCGGGTGCCCGGTCAACGAGATCTGACGCCCGGTCAACGTGATTGGGTGCCCGGTCAACGTGATTGGGTGCCCGGTGAACGTGTTCGGGCGCCCGGTGGACGTGTTCGGGTGCCCGGTCAACGAGATCTGACGCCCGGTGAACGTGATCTGGCGCCCGGTGAACGTGTTCATGGGCCCACTCGACGGGGCGGGGGAGGACTACTCGGTGACGACGACGATCTCGGCCAGCGAGGCGATCTCGACCCGCTGTCCGGCGTCGGCGAGGACCGCGGCCAGTGCATCGACGTCGCGAACGGTGCGTCGGGTACGGACCAGCTCGCGCGCCATCAGCCCCTTGTAGTGCTTGTTGAAGTGGCTCACCACCTTGCGGGAGCCGTCGGCGGCCTCGGTCACCACGGTCGCGGTCACCGCCCCCGACACCGGCCCGAGCTGCTGGTAGATCCCCGATCGCAGATCCACCACGAAGTCGTCGACGGCGTCGAGTGTCGCCGACAACTCGCGCTTCCACACCGAGGTCAGGGTGCCGAAGCCGGGCAGTTTGGAGCCGCCGGAGAGCCGGTAGGCGGGGATCGGGTCGGCGGCACGCACCACGCCGAACAGCGCCGATCCGATCGCCAGCCGCTCGGTGGCCTTCGCCTTACCCGCCTTGGTGAGAGACGCATGGTCGAGGGCGTCGTAGAGCACCCCGGTGTACCGCTCGATCGCCGGTCGGGTGGGCGAGAGCCACAGGTCGGCGTTGCGGTCGACCTCGTCGAGTTGGGTACGTCCGAGGCCGAGTGCCTTCTGACTGGCGTCGAGGTCGGCGGCGAGGGTCACCAATGCATCCCCAAGGGTCTTGCGGATGGGGTTGAGATCGCCGAACGAGAGGGCGTCGAGGTCGAGTGGTGAACCCGGGCCACCGTCGGACTTGGTCTCCGAGGGAGGGAGGATGACGAGCACCGCAACACCATAACTAAACTGGTCATCCGTGATCACACGCATGTCGACCCTGTTCCTTCGCACGCTGCGCGACGACCCTGCCGATGCCGAGGTACCCAGCCACAAGCTGCTCGTTCGTGCCGGGTACGTCCGACGCGCGGCGCCGGGCGTCTACAGCTGGCTCCCGCTGGGCCTGCGCGTGCTCCGGGCCGTGGAGAACGTCGTCCGCGAGGAGATGAACGCGATCGGTGCGCAGGAGATCCTGCTGCCCGCACTGCTGCCGCGCGACCCCTACGAGCAGACCGGCCGCTGGACCGAGTACGGCGACGCGCTGTTCCGCCTCAAGGACCGCAAGGGCGTCGACATGCTGCTCGGCCCCACCCACGAGGAACTGTTCACCCAGCTGGTCAAGGGCGAGTACTCGTCGTACAAGGACATGCCGGTCACGCTGTACCAGATCCAGACCAAGTACCGCGACGAGGAGCGTCCGCGCGCCGGCATCCTGCGCGGCCGCGAATTCGTGATGAAGGACTCGTACTCCTTCGACCTCGACGACGACGGTCTCAAGGCCAGCTACGACGCCCACCGTGAGGCCTACCAGAAGATCTTCGCCCGTCTCGGCGTGAAGTACGTGATCGTCGCCGCCACCTCCGGCGCGATGGGCGGCAGCGCCTCCGAGGAGTTCCTCGCCGAGAGCGAGGTCGGCGAGGACACCTTCGTCCGCTGCGTCGAGTCCGGATATGCCGCCAACGTCGAGGCCGTGGTCACCCCGCCGGTCGAGCCGATCCCGTTCGACGGTCTGCCGCAGGCGAAGGTGCACGACACCCCCGACGCCCCGACCATCGACTCGCTGGTCGACTGGGCCAACGACGCCCTCGAGGGCACCTACAGCGCCGCCGACACCCTCAAGAACGTGCTGGTCAAGGTGCGGGCACCGGGTGCCGACTGGGAACTGCTCGGCGTCGGCGTCCCCGGCGACCGCGAGGTGGACTTCAAGCGCCTCGAGGCATCCCTGGAGCCGGCCGAGGTGGAGTTGCTCACCGAGGACGACTTCACCGCCAACCCCTTCCTGGTCAAGGGCTACATCGGGCCGAAGGGGCTGCAGGACAACGAGGTTCGCTATCTCGTCGACCCGCGGGTCGCCGACGGCACCGCCTGGATCACCGGTGCCGACGAGCCCAACAAGCACGTCGTCGGCCTGGTGGCCGGTCGTGACTTCACCCCGGACGGCACCATCGAGGCCGCCGAGGTCCGCGACGGTGACGCCTCGCCCGACGGCAAGGGCACCCTGGTCAGTGCCAAGGGCATCGAGATCGGTCACATCTTCCAGCTGGGTCGCAAGTACACCGACGCCTTCGAGGTGGACGTCCTCGGTGAGACCGGCAAGCCGGTCAGGCTGACCATGGGTTCCTACGGTGTGGGCGTGTCACGTCTGGTGGCGGTGCTCGCCGAGCAGTGGCACGACGACAAGGGTCTGCGCTGGCCGCGTGAGGTCACCCCGTTCGACGTCCACCTGGTGATCGCCAACAAGGACCAGGCCGCGGTCGACGGTGCCGGCACCCTCGCCGCCGACCTCGACGCCGCCGGCCTCGAGGTGCTGCTCGACGACCGCAAGGCCTCGCCGGGCGTGAAGTTCAAGGACGCCGAACTGCTGGGCATGCCGACGGTGGTCGTCGTCGGGCGCGGCTACGCCAACGGCGTGGTCGAGCTGCGCGACCGGTTCACCGGCGAGAGCACCGAGGTCCCCGTGGCCGACGCGGTGTCGGCGATCGCCGCGGCCGTCCGGAGCTGATCCCCGCCGGCACCGATGCCCACGCAATCATCAGGTGCGCGGTAGATCTACCGCGCACCTGATGATTCGGCGCGCACCTGGGGGCGGCACCGGACCGTTGCACCCGCGGCCCTGTCCGTGGACTCGACCGCGTGGACCCGACCGCGTGGACTGACGCGCGTGGAGTCCGGTGCGGGACTTCCTATGTCGCGGGGGCGCCGGGAAAGGCGACGGTGGCGGGTTTGTCACCCAGCGCCACCCGCCAGTCGGCGGCGCGGCGCGCGGAGGCGGTCAGTTCGTCGACGCCGAGGGTGCGGGCCTGCTCGTCGTCGGCCTGCTCGAGCACCGCGCGGTAGGCGACGGTGCAGTCGACCTCGGCGGCCAGCGCCACCTTCGCGGCGCTGACGGGATCGGTGACGTCCACCGGCAGGGTGTACCCGGCGGCGGCCAGGGGCGGGGTGCCGCCGGCCGCGGTGATCGCCGCGTCGACCGCATCCCGGGCGGTCCGGTGCGCGGCGATGTTCTCGTTGACGGTCGGGCGGCGCGCAGCCGTCACGAATGCGGTGATCACGCCGTAGGTGAAGATCGCCGCGTTCTCCGCGTCGGCGGCCGCGGTCAGGGAGTCGATGGTGCTCATCCGAGCTGTACCTCCACGAGGGTCGTCGTCGATGCGCTGACCGAACCGGCCAATCCGGCCGAATACCCCGACAGCGAGATCGCCGCCTGACGGGCGGACTTGGCCGAGGAGGTCAGCGCGGTCCGCAGGTCGTCGAGGGTGGCCGTCCCCGCCGGTGCCGTCGGGGTGGGGGTGACCGGGGCCGACGGCGAGGCCGTCTCCGACACCCGGGCCGCGATGTCCTGGTCGAGGCGGGTGATCTCGGCGGTCAGGGCCTGGGCATGCCGGGTTCGCTGATCGGCCACCACCGTGAGTGCCGCGGAGTACTCGGTCACGCGCGGGGCGAGGTCGCGGGCCGCGGCGGCGTCGGCATCGGCCGATCGCGCCAGCGGCAGCAAGGCCTCGGCGGTGGTCTGGTTGGGGGTCGGGCCACTCTCACACGCCGACACCGTCGCCGCGACCACCACTCCGGCGCCGATCACCAGACCGCCGCGCAGCACCGCGCGTCGGTTCGGGGATGCCGGGTGGGGAGCAGGGGCGATCGGCAGGTCGGTCACCCGAGACATGATGCCAGCCGTGCGGGTCGGTGGTGGTGGCGCGCTGGATGACCGATTCCCGGCCGACATCCTCTAGCATGGTGTGCGCTCGCAGAGGCCGTGATCGGCCCGACCGACACCGTTGGACCGACACGGTTGGACCGACACCGTCGGCCCGACACCGTCGGCCCGGTACCCAGGACCCGGGTACCGCCGAGCACCGCCCGGCCGGAGCGGCAGACCGCCGAACCGCCCGGGACAGCCCAGAAGACCGAACAGCCCAGACAACTGAACACCGATGACAACTGAACATGAGGAGGACACGGTGAGAATCGACGGAGAGCGGGTACGCGAACTCGTCGAAGGCATCGTCACCTCGCGCGGACTCGACCTCGAGGACGTCGTGGTGACCACGTCCGGTGGACAGGACGAGATCGTCCTGATCGTCGACCGCGACGGTGGTACCGACCTCGACCTGCTCGGCGATCTGACCCGGGAGATCAACGAGGTCCTCGACGCCCATCCGGACGTCTCCGAGGACGCCTACGGCCTGGAGATCACCTCGCCCGGCATCGGCCGGCCTCTCACGCTGCCCCGCCACTGGCGCCGCGCGCAGGGACGCAAGGTCCGCATCGATCTGACCCCGGACGCCGAGCGCAAGCCCACCGACGACGGCCCGATCACCGGCCGGATCGGCGCCATCACCGACGACGCGGTCGAGATCGTCAGCAACAACAAGGGCCGGATCGGCATGCGCAGTGTGCCGTTCGCCACCGTCGCCGCGGCGGCGGTGGAGGTGGACTTCTCCCGGCCCAGCGTCGCCGAACTGCAGCGATGCGGACTCGACGAGGACGAGATCGCTCGTCGTCGCGATTCCGGACCCACCGAACTCGAACGAATGACACCGACAAGTGAATAGGAGTCCTTCCCGATGAACATCGACATCAACGCCCTGCGGATGATCGAGGCCGACAAGGGTATTTCGATCGACACGGTGATCACCGCGATCGAGACGGCCCTGCTCACCGCCTACCGCCACACCGACGGCTTCGCCCCGCACGCCCGGATCGACGTCAACCGCAAGTCCGGTGCCGTGCGCGTGATGGCCCAGGAGCTCGACGACCACGGCAACGTGGTGCACGAGTACGACGACACCCCCGAGGGTTTCGGCCGCATCGCGGCCACCACCGCCCGGCAGGTCATCCTGCAGCGGCTGCGGGATGCGGAGAACGAGAAGAGCTTCGGCGAGCTGGCCGCGCACGAGGGCGAGATCG
Organism: Gordonia desulfuricans NBRC 100010; assembly: GCF_001485495.1. Taxonomy (GTDB): domain Bacteria; phylum Actinomycetota; class Actinomycetes; order Mycobacteriales; family Mycobacteriaceae; genus Gordonia; species Gordonia desulfuricans. The sequence continues at coordinate 15,105 of NZ_BCNF01000152.1, forward strand.
TCGGCGGCGTGGTGCAGCAGGACGCCCGTGCCAACGCCCGCGGCATGATCGTGGTGCAGATCGGCAACGAGGCCAATGCCACCGAGGGCATCATCCCGTCGGCCGAGCAGGTGCCGGGCGAGAGCTACCGCCACGGCGACCGGATCAAGTGCTACGTGGTGGGCGTGGCCCGCGGCCAGCGCGGCCCGCAGATCACCCTCTCGCGCACCCACCCGAACCTGGTGCGCAAGCTGTTCTCGCTCGAGGTCCCCGAGATCGAGGACGGTTCGGTGGAGATCGTCGCCGTCGCCCGCGAGGCCGGTCACCGGTCCAAGATCGCGGTGCACACCGGGGTCAGCGGCCTCAACGCCAAGGGTGCGTGCATCGGCCCGATGGGCCAGCGTGTGCGCAACGTGATGAGCGAGCTGGCGGGGGAGAAGATCGACATCATCGACTTCGATTCCGATCCGGCGGTGTTCGTCGGGAATGCCCTGTCGCCGGCGAAGGTTGTGTCGGTGGAGGTCGTCGACGAGGCGGCCAAGGCGGCGCGCGTGGTGGTCCCCGACTACCAGCTGTCGCTGGCCATCGGCAAGGAGGGGCAGAACGCCCGACTCGCCGCCCGGCTCACCGGGTGGCGGATCGACATCCGCTCCGACGCCGACACCGGCCCGGCCGAGGGTGCCGAAACGCCCCGTCCCGACGCCCGGTGACGGCCGATTGTCCTACCGGGCACGACGCGCGCTAGACTGAGCGATGGTTCAGCGAAAGTCGTCGGCACCGGCAACGGACGGAGGTCGGCGTGATCGGCGTCGAGCCGTGCGGCAGGGTTCCGTGCGGGTCGGCCGGCATCGTCCGATTCGGATGTGTGTCGGATGTCGGCAGCGGGCCGACACCTCGGATCTGATCCGGGTTGTCGCCCGTGCAGGGGAGGACGGCCAGTGCGTCGTCGTCGATCTCGCGAAGACCATGCCGGGACGGGGTGCGTGGCTGCATCCGCGGAAGGACTGTGTGTCCACCGCGGTGAGGCGACGCGCATTCGCCGCGGCACTGAGGACGCCGCGTCTGGTCGTGGAACCGGACGACCTCACCGAAGTGATCGGAACCGGAGTCCCGGCACCGGCCACGGACGACAGCACAGGCCCCGACAAGGGGCCAGAACAGGTAGCAGAAGACATGAGCACACCGTGAAGTCACCACGATGACCTCGTATCGGACGTAATCCGAGGCCGCAGCGGGCAGCCCCGCTCGGCCTCCATAGTGAGGAGAGCAGTGGCAGGCAAGGCCCGCGTGCACGAACTGGCCAAGGAACTGGGCGTGACGAGCAAACAGGTGCTCGAGCGACTCAAGGAACAGGGCGAGTTCGTCAAATCCGCGTCGTCGACAGTCGAGGCCCCGGTGGCCCGTCGACTCCGCGAATCATTCCCCAAGAAGGACGGCTCCGGTGGAGCCGGTTCTTCGGCACCGAAGCCCGGTGCCAACGGATCGAACGCCAAGCCCGGCGCCGGTCCGCGTCCCGGTCCGCGTCCGGGAGCCCCCAAGCCCGGTCCCGCGCCGGCCCCCGAGGCCCCGGCAGCCCAGGCTCGTCCGGCGGCTCCGGCCCG
>NZ_BCNF01000153.1 GCF_001485495.1 Gordonia desulfuricans NBRC 100010
TCAGACGGCCGACGTCGGAACGCAACCGCTTCTCGGGTCCTCGCTACGCTCGGTCCCGGCTCAATCAGCAAGCAGCGGTGGATGGTTGAGCCAACGAGAAGCACTACTTCTTGCCGTCGCCGCCCGCGGCGAGGGCCCACGCCACGAGGGCGGGCTGACCGAACAGCCGGGCCAGCCGTTTGCCGTCGGTGTCGAGTCCGAAGGCATCGATGTGGTTGCGGTACTGGTGGATATTGCCCGGGAAGACCGCGACGAAGAAGGCCGCGACGATCGCCGACACCAACCGGCGGTGACGCGGCAGGGCGATCAGGGCGGACCCGAGTGCGATCTCGACTCCTCCCGAAGCCAGTACCGTGGCATCTTTGCCGAGCGGTACCCAGGTCGGGACCTGCGCCTGGAACTCGTTGCGTTGGAACGTCAGATGGCCGATACCGGCCAGCCCCAGCACCGAGCCCAGCGCCACCCGTGCGATGCCGCGGCCGCGGCTCTGACGTGTCGTGGCCGGCGTGGTCAACGTGGAGATCGTCATCGTCGAACCCCTCAGTCCTCGGTCACGGTGAGCGTGACGTCGATGTTGCCGCGGGTCGCATTCGAGTAGGGGCACACGTGGTGGGCCTTCTCGGTCAGGGCGCGCGCCTCGTCGGCCGACAGTGCGGGCAGGCTGATCTCGAGTTCCACCGAGAGCCCGAATCCACCTCCGTCGAGGGAGTCGAGCGAGACACGCGCTCCCACTGCCGAATCCGAGATATCGGCCTTCTCGGCACGTGCCACGGTACGCAGTGCACTGTGAAAGCAGGCCGCGTACCCGATCGCGAACAGCTGCTCGGGGTTGGTGCCGGCACCGTTGCCACCGAGTTCCTTGGGGATTCCGAGTTCGACGTCGAGGACGCCATCAGAGCTGCGTCCGTGTCCGTTACGGCCGTCGCCGGTTGCCAGTGCCTCTGCGGTGTAGAGATGACTCATCACGTTCTCCTTCACGAGCGTGGTTGGGGCGACTCGATGCGGTCGAGTTCGCCGATCAGGTTGTGCAAGGCTTCACGGAGCGCGCCGACGTCGGCGACACCGAACTGCGGGACGCCATCGGGATCGGCCTCCTCGGCCGCGACGATCGAGTCGCCGAGGGCCGCGGTGACGCAGTCGGCACGATCTGCCATGTCGGCACCGGCGTCGGTCAGGGCGACGATGGTCGAACGCTCGTCGGTGTCCGAACGGCGGCGTACCACCAGTTCGGCCTTTTCCAGGCGCCGGACCAGCGGCGAGACGGTGCCCGAGTCGAGGTGCAACCTGGCACACAGCCGCCCGATCGGAGCCTCGCGCTCCTCCCACAGCACCAGCATCACCAGGTACTGCGGGTAGGTGAGGCCCAACTCCCGAAGACCGGGGCGCTGCGCGGCGATCACCGCCCGGGAGGCGGCGTACAGGGCGAAGCAGAGCTGGTCGTCGAGGCGTGGGTTGCTCACGAGAACCAACATAGCCCCGATTTATGTGTTGCATAACCTAGTTGTGTCGCACATAAAAATGGGGCACGCGAGTCTGCCACGACTCGTGCAGGCGATCGGGGTGGCCGAGCGGCGGCGACTCAGTGCCGTCGGGGACGCCCGGCACCTTTCCGCATGCTCTTGCCCGGGATCTTCCCGGCCGCCTCGCGGGCCGCCCGTTTGGCTGCGGCCTTCTCCTTGGCCGACCGCTTCGGCGCGGGCTCGGACCGGCCCCGTGACGACGTCGACTTGCGTCCGCGCACGATGCCGACGAACTCGTCGGCGAGCTCATCGGTGGGTTGCGGCCACAGCAGCCCGACGGCGCCGGTGGGAGCATCGGTCACCGGCCGGTAGACCAGGTCCTTACGGTGATGCAGTCGCGCCAACGACTGCGGCACCAGCAGCAGACCCATCCCTGCGGCAACGAGTTCGATTGCGTCACCGACGGTTTCGGGACAATGCTCGATCTCGGTGCCGGGTCGGCGCGGCACCGCGAGCGGCTCGTCGAGGGGCCAGAGGAACTGTTCGTCGCCGAGGTCGGCCATCGTGAGCTCATCGCCTGCGGTCAGCAGGTGATCCTTGGGCAGGACGACGACGGTGGTCTCGACGTACAGCTCGATCACGTGGTGTGCGCCGGGGTCGCCGTGGTGGAGGGCGTCGGGGATACGGGTGATCGCCATCTGCACGTTCCCCTGCCCCACCGCTGCCGCACAGTCGGCGACGGCGAGGGGGACGAGGTCGAGGGGCACGTCGGGTCGCCGTTCCGCCCAGATCCGCACCCACTTGTTCGGGGTCACGCCGGGGACGTACGCCAGTCGAAATGTGGGGGCGTCGCCGGGTGTCATCACGCAGAAAGGCTACCGCCCGATACCCTCGAGGGATGAGTTCGCAGTCGATGAAGCCGGCCACCGCCGCCAAGAAACTGGACGTGTACCTGCCGGCGACACCTGCCGAGTTCCAGCAGGGCACCATCACCCGGTCCGAACTCGCCGAACTGCAGGCCGATCCGCCGGAATGGCTGCGCACCCTGCGCGCCGACGGCCCGCACCCGAAGAACCTGGTCGCGGCCAGGCTCGGCATCTCCAATTCGGGACTGTCGCGGGCCGGGATCACCGACGCCCTGACCACCGCCCAGATCAACGACCTGCTCGCCGAGATGCCGGAGTGGCTCGCCGCCGAGCGGGCCACCCAGGTGGAGGTCCGTCGCGAAGAGCGGCGCGTCAAGTCCCTGCACGCCGACCGTCGCCGCGCACTCGAAGAGCCCGAGACCGACGAGTCCTGATCCTCGGCGAATCCGCCTGCCCCCGAATCTGTTTCGACCGAGACAGATCCGGGTCTATGCCTTCGTCAGGTCCTGGGCCAGCATCACGATGATCCCGCTGGGTCCGCGCACATAGGTCAGTTTGTAGATGTCGCGGTAGTTGGCGACGCCACGCAGCGGATGACATCCGTGCCGCGCCGCCGTCGCCAACGCCTCGTCGATGTCGTCGACGGCGAAGGCCACCCGATGCATGCCGATCTCGTTGGGCAGCGTCGGTTCGGTCGGGATCGCCGCCGGATGGATGTACTCGAACAGTTCGAGGCGCCCGTGGCCGTCGGGTGTCCCGAGCATCGCGATCCGCGCATGGTTGCCGTCGAGTCCGACGGCGACGTCGGCCCACTCACCGCTGACCTCGTCCCGGCCGAGCACGGTGAGGCCGAGATCGGTGAAGAAGGCGATGGCGCCATCCAGATCGTCGACGGCGATACCCACGTTCTCGAGTGTGATGCCCACCCGCTCCACCGTAGTGAGCTCGGCGGACTCCGGTTGGGGACCACCGGGACGACACGCCCACATCGGACGTCGAAACCTCGCGCGTCTGCGCCGATCGGTCCGTTTTGCACCTATTGCCGTGTGAGAGTGGACGGAATCAGACGGAGGTGTGGCAGTGCAGGATTCTGTGTTGATCTCGACCGGGTTGCCGATCGCGCTGGCGATCATCATGTTCGGCCTGGGGTTGTCGCTGACACCCGGGGATTTCGCCCGCGTCGCACGCACACCACGCGCGGTGATCGGGATACTCGCCGTCCAGATCCTCATTCTCCCGGTGATCGCCTTCGGGCTTGTCCTCGTCTTCGACCTGCCGCCGCTGCTGGCCGTCGGCGTGATGTTGCTGGCCGCGTCACCGGGCGGCACCACGGCCAACCTGTTCAGCCATCTCTTTCGCGGTGACGTCGCCCTGAACATCTCACTGACCGCGATCAACTCGGTGCTCGCGGCCTTCACCATCCCGCTGATCACCAATCTCGCGATCGGCCACTTCGACGCCGACGGCGCGTTGGGTCTGCAGTTCACCAAGGTCGTCCAGGTGATCGCGCTGGTCCTGGCCCCGGTGGCGATCGGGATGGTGGTGCGCTCGCGATGGTCCGGCTTCGCCCGGAGCGCCGACCGCCCGGTCCGGATCTTCTCCATCGCGGTGCTCGTCGTCGTGACCACCGGCGCGATCATCGCCGAGCGCGACAACGTCGTCGACTATGCGCGGCAGGTGGGAGTGGTGGTGAGCCTCTTCTGCCTGATCAGCCTGTCGTGCGGCTTCGGTGCCGCACTGTTGCTACGGCTGACCCGGCCGCAGGCCGTCGCCGCCTCGATGGAGATCGGTGTCCACAACACCACGATCGCCCTGACCATCGCGCTGAGTGTGCTCGACAATGCGATGGTCGCCGTCCCGGCGGCGGTCTACTCCATCGTCATGTACATCCTGACCCCGGCGTTCGGGTGGGTGATCACCCGCGAACCCCGGACCGAGACCGCCGACGACGACGCGGTCGGCCTGCGCGAGTCGTGAGGTGCCGTGCGCGCGGGGCGGACCGCACGCACGACACCTCACCCGGCCTGCGGTTCAGTGCTGGATGTCGAGGTCCAGTCCGCGTGGCGTCAGCCAGAAGACGATCCCCCCGGCGATCGCCAGCATCACCGCCCCGACGATGCCGACCTGCGCGATCGCGTCGGTGAAGGCGGTCTGCGCGATGGCCGCGAGTTCGGCGGAGCCGGTCTGCCGCGCCACCTCCATGGCCTCGGCCAGCGACTCGTCGGCGCCGGGCACGTCCACCGGGATCTTGCTGTTGAAGGCGACCGCGGCGATGGTCCCGAGAAGCGCCACGCCGAAGACGTTGCCGAGGTCGTAGGCCGTCTCCTCGATCGCCGCGGCATTGCCCGCCTTGTCCTGCGGACTGCCGGACATGATCATCGCCGAGCCGATCGCCAGGGCGCCCGCGCCGGCACCCTGCAACAGCATCGCCGTCGCGACCCACGGATAGGCGAGTGGTGCGGGTGCGAGGTAGAACAGCAGGAATCCGGCCGCGGGCAACAGTAGCGCCATACCCATGACGACGCGCACGCCGAGGAGGTCGACAAGATTCCGGGCCGGGATCGAGGTGAGGATCGCACCCACCGCGAACGGGAGCAGCCGGATTCCGGCCTGCAGCGGCGAGTGACCCTCCACCAGTTGCAGCCATTGGGCGAGCAGCAGGAGTCCGCCACCCATCGCCAGCATCGAGAACAGTGCCGCGAGCACCCCCGCGGTCAGCTGCGGCCGACGGAACAGCCGAACGTCGAGCAGCGGTTCCGGCCGGCGCAGGCACCGCATCACGAACAGCGTGAGCACCACCGCCGAACCGATCAGGCCGATCCAGGCCGGCGGATTGGCGAAGCCGTCGGCCACATAGTGTTTGCCGAACTCCTTGATCGACCACACCAGCGTCGCCACACCGCCGACGGCGAGCACCGAACCGATCAGGTCCAGTGAGCCTGCCGCCGTGAGTCGCGACTCGGGCAGCAGGAATGCCGCGGCCACGATCGCCACGATCATCGGCGGCACGTTCACCAGGAATGCCGCATGCCAGGAGAAGTGTTCCAGCAGAAGGCCACCCACGATCGGACCGACTGCCGCACCGGCCGCCGAGACCGCCGCCCACACGCCGAGGGCGAGGGTGCGCTCATGCGGATCGGTGAACACCACGCGCAGCATCGACAGGGTGGTCGGCATGATCATCGCGCCGCCCAGCCCCAGCAGCGCACGAAGCGCGATCACCGCGGCGGTGGAATCGGCCCACAGCACCAGCAGTGAGGCCAGACCGAACACGGCGAAGCCGAGGATCAGGAGCCGACGCCGTCCCCAGCGGTCGGCGAGTGCGCTCATCGGGATCAGCAGACCCGCCAGGACCAGCGAGTATGCGTCGACCATCCACAGCTGGCCGGTTGCCGACGGGGTGAGTTCGGCGCTGATCGACGGCAGGGCCACGTTGAGCACGGTCAGATCCATGACGACGGTCAGCAGGGCCACCGACAGCACCGTCAACGACGCCCAGCGACGCCAGGTCGGCATCGGATCCTTCAGGGTGCCATCCGGATTGGTGGGCAGCGAGTAGAGAACGGTCATGGCCGGTCCGATCCGGCGGCGCATCCCGGCCCGCCCATCAACGTGCGGGTGAGCTTCTCGAGAACGTCGAGTTCGAGGGGTTGTTCGTGGATCGCCGCGTGCATGCAGGCGCCGTCGACGAAGACGGCGAGCAGCCGGGCGGTGGCCGGGTCGGTGACGGTGCACAGGATCTCCACCAGCCCGTCAAACCATCGCCGGGTGAGCGCAACGAGTTCGGGTCGCTGCAGGGCTGCGGTGTAGATCGTGATCTCGACGCGCACTTGGTCGCGGTCGGACAGATACTCGTGGAACAGCCGCGCGACGGTCTCCGGGGTGGCATCCCCGCCGGCCACCAGTTCCGCGGTCTCGGCGAGGCCGGTGTCGACCTGGTCGGCCAGGTACTCGAGCGCGGCGGTGGTGAGGTCGTCGAGCGTCGAGAAGTAGTACGTCGTCGACCCCAGCGGCACGCCGGCATGCTCGGCGACCCGCCGGTGGGTCGGTTTACCGTCGCCGGCGCACAACAGTTCGGCGGCCGCGATGACGATCTGCTCGCGACGGCCCGCGGGGTCGCGGGTGGATGGGGGCATGACGGCTCCTGACGCTGTGCGGTCTGTACAAACGTACATGTACGTTTGTACAGACCTGATCAGGGCCGGTCAAGACCCGTATCCGTACCCGGTGAGGCTTATCCGGTGAGGTCGGTCACCGGCATCATTCGGCCTGGGCCGCGGCGACCTCCTTGCGGACCTGGTCCATGTCGAGACCCTCGACCGCCTCGATCAGCTGCTCGAGCTGCTGCGCCGGGAGCGCTCCGGCCTGGTTGAACACCATGATCCCGTCGCGGAAGGCCATCAGGGTGGGGATGGATCGGATGCCGAAGCCGCCGGCTAGCTCCTGCTGCGCCTCGGTGTCGATCTTGCCGAAGACGATGTCGGAGTGGGCCTCGGCGGCCTTCTCGAAGACCGGCGCGAACATCCGGCAGGGTCCGCACCAGGCCGCCCAGAAGTCGAGCAGGACGATGCCACCCTCCTTGATGGTGTCGTCGAAGTTGGACAGGGTGATCTCACGGGTTGTCATGACGGTTTCAATGGATACCTGGCGGGGTATATTCCATGGTCCGGCGCCCACAGTGCCCTCCGATCAGGAGTCCGACGACGTGTCGGTGCGGTAGTACCAGCTGTCGAGGTCGAAGTTCTCCTTGAGGCTCCCCTGCTCGGCCAGGAACTTCTTGGTCCCGGTCAACAGTTCCACTGCCCTCGCCGGGAAGGGTTCCGGCGCGAAGTTGTCCGGGTCGGCGGCCTGCCGAATGGCCTCCGCGGGCGCCTTGGAGTTGGCGATCTCGAAGTCCACGTAGGCGTTCCAGTTGTCCTTGGTGTAGGTCACCGCGTCGGCGTGCAGCTTCTGCCATGCGGCACCGAACGTCGGGTGCTTGCCCAGGAAGGCGTCGGCGGCGACGGTGACACTGGTGCCGGCCAGATCCGGATGGTTCTGGTACACCGAGTCGACGAGGTGGAATCCCTTGAGCAGGAAGCTCTGCAACGTCACCGACGGCACCACTCCGGGCAGTGCCGCCCCGGCGATCTCCCCGGAGTTCAGCGGCGCCTCCTGATCGGCCGGGTACAGGTGCACCAACTCCGCGGTGATCCCCTCGGCCTGCAACGCTCCCTGCAGGTACCGGTCGATGTAGGAGCCCTTGGGAACACCGATCCGCTTGCCCGCCAGGTCTTTGAGGGTCTTGATGTTCGGGTCCTTGGCCACCACTCCGGCGTTCAGATTGAACTGGGTGATCGAGATCAGGCGGGTGTCGAGGCCGCTGCCGCGCGCCACCAGGGCCGGGGTGTCACCGTACTGGGCGACGTCGAGCCGGCCACCGATGAGCGCCTGGTTGAGGTCGGGCCCGTTGGGGAAGTTGTACACCTCGATCTTGTCGACCCCCAGCGGCTTCAACGCCTCCAGCAACTTTCCCTGGCTGTGGGCGAAGCCGATGGGTCCGGTCAGGGTGTTGGTGGAGCCGATCACCCCGATCCGCAAGGTGCCGATGACGTCGCGTTCGGCCGAGTCGTCCTGACCGCCGCCACATCCGGCGAGGGCGACGACGGCGAGCAGCATCGATCCGAACAGGGCGAGCAGGCGGGCCGCGCTGATGCGGCCCACGCGGGTGCGGGGCATGGGAGTCCTTGTGCGATTCGGGTGAGCGGGTCGAGGGGTACGACCGATCGGATGTCCGGCCGGGGTCAGGGTGTGCCAGTTGCCGCGGCGGCGATACGTTCGTCGATGCGCGGCGGCGGATCGCCATGCGGGATGGGCGGTCCCACCGCGGTGCGGCTGCCCGGTTGTCGCCCGCTCCCCCAGCCCAGATGGGCCCGGTAGCTGCCGATCAGATCGGCGGGGGCGGTGAACGTCTGCGGGTCGGCCGGGGCCGAGTCCGGACCGACGTAGAGCGCGTCGGTGGGGCAGTACGCCTCACACATGAAACAGGTCTGGCAGTCGGACTGGCGCGCGATCACCGGGACCCCGGACTCGGTGCTGTCGAAGACATTCGTCGGGCACGCGGCCACGCACTTGTCGCAGCCGATACATGCGTCGGCGATGACGAGTTCGATCATGCGACAAGCACTCCCGCCGCCCGGTCGGCCAGGGCACCCGGAAGCGCGGGCGCTCGTCGCACCCACACCTCGTCGAGTCCCCCGGACAGGATGTGGCCGTGCTGACCGGAATCCTGGTCGGGGTGGTCGTCGCGTTTGCTCATCCCGCGTGACTCGGTCCGCGCGAGTGCCGAGGCGTAGATCCACCGTCCGACCGCGGTGATCGCGGCCGCCTGCCGGGTGGCGATCCGTTCCGAGGTCGACGGCGCACCGAAATCACCGGCCGACAACGACTCCCAGATGCCGTCGAGTGCGCCGAGCGCGGGGGCGAGCCGGTCGCCGTGCCGGATGTAGTTCTTCTCGAACGGGATCAGCTGAGCCTGCGCCGCGGCCACCACCTCTGCGGCCTGCGGGGCGTGATGTCCGGTGCCGAGTCCGACGCGTCCCGCACCGGACAGTGCGAGCCGGCCGCGGTGGCCGTGGGCCAGTCCGTCGCGGGCGGCGATCTTCCCGGCGAAAGTCCCCGACGACATCGCCCACGCCGAATTGTGGCTGCCGCCACCGGTGAATCCACCACAGATGCGTTCGCGGGTCGCGGCGTCACCGGCGGCGTAGAGGCCGGGCACCCCGGTCCAGCAGTCGTCGTCGACGACGTTGATCCCGCCGGTCCCCCGCACCGTGCCCTCGGCGAGCAGATCGACCTCGAACCGCTGGGTGAACGGGTCGATCCCACGTCGGTCGAACTGCAGGAAGAAGTTCGGCTGCCCTTGGCGCATCAGTGCGGCGGTGCGCTCGTCGGCCCGATCGAGCTGCGCATACACCTTCTCCTGCAGCAGGGTTCGCGCGATCACCGAACGGCCCTTGGTCGACCCAGCACCCTCGACGATGCGCCCGTCCTCGTGGAAGAACGTCGCATAACCGTAGTAGGCGGTCTTGGTGACGGTGGCCCCCTTGGGCACGATGGCATAGGCGTTGGCGAACTCCATCCCGGAGAACTCCGCACCCACCTCGGCGGCCATCAACGCACCGTCGCCGGTGTCGACATTGGTGCCCAGCGCCCGGGACAGGAAGGCGCAGCCGCCGGTTGCGAGGACGACGGCACCGGCGGTGATCCGATAGTCGACGCCGAGCTGACGCCGCACACCGGCGGCACCGGACACCCGGCCGTCGGCGTCGACGAGCAGTTCGAGCGCAGGCGAATGATCGAGGATACGAACTCCCTTGCGCTGCACCCAGGCCCGCATCCGGCGCATGTACTCCGGCCCCTGGACCCCGGTGCGGATCGGCTCCCCGGTCTGCGCGTCTTGCGGGAACGGATAGCGTCCCTCGTCGCCGAGGCGGCGCATGTTGGCATAGGTCTGGTCGAGGACGCGGTCCATCCAGTCGTGGTCGGCGAGGTAGCCGCCGAGCTTCTCGCGGCTCGCCTTGGCCTCGGCACGCCGTTCCGGGTCGGGCACCACGTACCAGACCCCCGTCCCGGCCGGGGCGGTGGCACCCGATGTCCCGCAATAGCCTTTGTCGGCGATGATCACATCCGCGCCGGCGTCACGGGCGTGGATGGCCGCCCAGGTCGCGGCGGGTCCACCGCCGAGGATCAGAACATCGGTGGTCAGGGTCAGGGTCTCGGTCACGCTGTCTCCGTCGCGGTGGGCTGGTGGGTGGTCACGGGGCGGTGGTCGACACCGACGCCGAGGGCTGCGAGCAGTTGTTTGCGGTAGGCCACGAATCGGTGGTCGGTCACGTCGCGGGGTCGGGGCAGGTCGATGCGGATGTCCTCGGAGATCCGGCCGTCGCGCAACACCAGGGCCCGATCCGCCAGCAGCACGGCCTCTTCGACGTCGTGGGTGACCAGGAGGGTGGCCGGCCGGTGTTCCTGCCACAGGTGCTCGACGAGTGCTTGTGCGTTGATCCGGGTGAGGGCGTCGAGCGCCCCGAACGGCTCGTCGAGCAGGAGCAGTCGCGGTTCGCGGACCAGGGCCCGGGCGAGTGCGACGCGTTGGGATTCTCCACCCGAGAGGGTGGTGGGCCAGCCGTTCTCCTTGGTGGCCAACCCGACCTCGCCGAGCGCGGCCACCGCGCGCTCGTGCGCCCGACCACCGCGCAGCCCGAGGGCCACGTTGCGCCACACCGGAAGCCACGGGACCAGCCGGTGCTCCTGGAAGACGATCGCCTTGGCGTCGGGGGCTTCGATGGTTCCGGTGAACCCGTCGTCGAGGCCGCCGATCCCCCGCAACAAGGTGGACTTTCCGGAGCCGCTGGCGCCGAGCAGCGCGACGAACTCGCCGGGTTCGATGGTCAGGTCGATGCCGTCGAGTACGGTGCGGTCACCGAAGCGCCGTGTCGCGTCGTGCACCCGGACGCCGCCCAGGTCACTTGCCGTTCCCACCGACGGCACAGTCGTACTCATCGTCCCTCGAATCCGTTGCGCCAACGGAGGAACCGCTTCTCCAGCAGCCGGACGGCGAAGTCGGTGACGAGGCCGAGGACCGCGTAGATGACCAGCACGAGGAAGATCTGATCGGTGCGCAGATATTCCTTGGCGTCGTTCATCACGAAGCCGAGCCCCACCGTCGTCGTCTGCATCTCGGCGACGACGAGCACCAGCCAGCCGATGCCGAGAGCCTGACGCAACCCGACGAAGGTCTGCGGGAGTGCACCGGGCAGCAGGATGAAGCGCATGAGCTCGAACCGGGTGAGGTTCAACGATTCCGCGGCCTCGATGAGTTTCTGGTCCACACTGCGGATTCCGGCGAAGACGTTGACGTACATGGGGAAGATCGGCGCGACGATGATCAGTGCGATCTTGAAGACGTCGTCGATCCCGAACCAGATGATGAACACCGGGACCAGCGCCACCGCCGGCATCATCCGGAGCACCTGTACCGGCGCGTTGATCAGGTCCTCGGCGACGCGCACCAGTCCGGCGGCCACCCCGAGCAGGGTGCCGATCGTGATGCCGATCGCCAGACCGATCGCGACGCGTCTGGTGGACGCGGCGAGGTGATGCCACAGTTCGCCACTGGTGGCCAGCTGCCACCCTGCGTCGACGACATCGGTGGGGGCGGGCGTGGTGGCGCCCAGCCAGGTTCGGGCACCGAGCTGCCAGACCACCACCACCAGGACGAGGCCGATCGACTGGCGGAGCAGGCGGATCGCCGGCCCGCCGAACAGCCAGGACCGTACGGGATCGAGCGCACGCCGGGCCCTTGACCCCGACGTCGATACCGATGCGTCGACGTCGCCGGTCGCCGTACCGCTCGGTTCCGTGGTCGTGCTCGGTTCCGCGGTGATGTTCGGTTCGAGTTGCAGGGTCACCGACGTGCTCCCGGATGTGGAGGGCTGGATTGAGCAGTGAAGTTACGTCCAGCCCGCTCCCGGTCACAGGGTTTCGCGCACGGAGGTTCGGAACCGTCGGCGAGATCGCCTCCCCAATTCCGGGACCAGATGTGTCGAGGTGTTCGACGACCGGCCGGAGCAGATCGGGAAAAGACCTATCATCCTCGGCATGAGATTTCGCCGAGGACATCTGAGCGCCGCCGTCACGGCGGTTGCCGCCGCGATCGTCCTGCCGGTACTCGTGGCACCCGCACCGGCAGCGGCCGGTCCGGCGACATGTGTGCCGTTCGGGACCGCACAGCTCCCGCCGGGTGCCCCGGCCACCGGTGACCGCACCGGTTTCGACGATCTCCCCCGCCACCAGGGCACCGGGGCACCGGCCGAGGTGGAACTGCGGACCGAACGCATGCAGTTCAACAAGTACTGGGAGTTCGCCCTGGTCGGGCACACCCTGATCGCTCGTCCGCGGCACACCGGCACCTGGCGCGTCGTGCCGCTTCCGTCCTGTCTACGCGGACAACTGACCGCCATCTCGCTCGACGACGACGAGATGGTCGGCATCGACGGCGGTCGGTGGATCTACACGATGGACAACGTCACGCACTCGCCGCGCCTGTGGAACTGGACGTCGCGCTTCGGCGCCATGCTGTGGTTCGGCGATGGGCAGACCCTGCCGCCCAACACGGTGCGCCCGCACGGCTGGGCCCTGTCGGTCACCTCGCCGTCGGACAACCGTGAATACCTCGACATCGCCGGCCGAGTGCACCCGAGTGGCCAGGCCAAGATGACGATGATCCCCGCCCTGGTCGGCGACGGCAGCCGGATCGTGTACGCCGACCCCTGGCTGCCCAACGATCGGTCCTATGAGATCGGCAGCCCACTCGGCGGCCGCTTCCGGTCCGTTGCCCTGTCGGCATCGGCGTCGACGATGCTCGTCATCAATCGCTACGGCGACATGTTCACGCGGACTTTCGACTTCGACTCGTCGGGATCGGATTCGGTGTTCTTCCGCTACAGCTGGGAGAGCCAGGACGGACTGCCCAGCGCCACCGATCTGACGCAGGAGACCTGGGATCGGTCGACCGCGGCGGTTCAGCTTCCGGCACCCGACTGGAAACGGCAACCCAAGATCCCCGGTGAGATCACCTCGGCGATCACCGTCATCTCCACCGGGCCGGGCGCCGAACGCAGCGAACTCCGCGTCGAAGGACGTCAGAACGGCGAGGTCGGCTACTGGCGCAAGGGCTTACACGATTCGACCTGGGTGTTCGTACCGACCGGCGGGCCACTGCACGGACCGGTCCTGGACAACACCGGCCAGGACATGTCCGCCGCCACCCTGGCAGCACCGACGCCGTGGAACCTGTCGGCATCTCTGCCGTCGCGCACCGCCCTCGTCGACGGTCAGACGATGATCGACATCGGCCTTCCCTACAGCGTCGTCGATCCGCGCCTGCTCGACCAGATCGGGCTGTCGGCCGCACCGTCCGGATACCGGCTGTCGGTGAAACACTTCGATCCCGCGGTGACCACCCGCGAGGCCACGGTCACCACACCGGACGGAATCGACATCCCCGTCCTGCTCCACACCGCCGACGGGATGCGGATGACCCCCAGTCAGCCCGGATTGACCGGTACGCCAAGACATCTGATCGGCGCCATCGAGCTCCCCGATGATGTCTACGCCACCCGCAGCACCGATCCGGCCGTGGCAGCGTTCTACCGCGGATGGATGCGGGAGAAGAAGATCGCCCCGATCACCCTGAGTGCCACGAGCACCGACCTCGTGATCCGGTGACGCACCTCCGAAGCCACCGCAGCGTCAGTTCTGGGGCTTGGCTCCAGACCAATCAGCCACTGCCCGTAGCTGGTTGAGCCGACGAGGAGCGCAGCGACGAGTCGAGTCGAAACCTCCGCCGGCGGAACTCGCCGACCCGCCACCTCGGAGATGATCAATCTCCCAGCGTGAGCAACGACAAGCCGGTATCCGGCCAACCGCTACGCCAACCGAGATGTGCGAACCCCCTCGGCCGGAAGGAGATGCCCCATACGCTCACGTTTGGTCGCGAGGTACTCCACATTGTCCGGCATCGCTCCAACCACGAGCGGTACACGTTGCCGCACACCCACACCCGCGGTTTCGATCGCCGTGATCTTGTCCGGATTGTTGGTCAACAGCCGAACCTCCGCAACCCCGAGATCGTTCAGTATGGCTGCAGCAGCGCCATACTCACGGCCGTCGGCAGCCTCACCGAGAGCCGTGTTCGCGGCGATCGTGTCCATCCCGGCATCTTGCAGGGCATATGCTGCCAGCTTCTTCACCAGGCCTATGCCGCGTCCCTCGTGGCCACGCAGGTAGACGATGACCCCGCCATCACGAGCGATCCGCTCCATCGACGCAGACAACTGCGGGCCACAGTCACAGCGGCGTGACCCGAATGCCTCGCCGGTCAAACACTCCGAGTGCACCCGCACCAACGCGCCGCGACCGGGTGAACCCGACACCAGGGCAATGTGTTCGGCGCCGGTGACATGGTCGGCGTATCCGTACGCCCGGAACGACCCGTAGGCGTTGGGAATCGAGGTGACGGCCGCACGGCTCACCCGTGGCGAATCCGCCGACTCGGGCATCGGATGGGAGTGACGGTAGACGATCAGGTCCGCCACCGTCAGCACCGATAGACCGTGAACAGCTGCAAGATCGGCGATCTCGGGTGCCCGCATCATCGAGCCGTCATCTGACACCAACTCACAGATGGCGGCGACCGGCGGCAGCCCCGCATAGCGACACAGATCCACGGCGGCTTCCGTGTGACCGGGCCGCTCGAGAACTCCTCCGGCTCGGGCCCGGAGCGGGACAACATGGCCGGGTCGCGACAGGTCATCGAAGCGAGTGTCGGGGTCTGCCAGCACTCGCACCGTGGTGGCCCGGTCTGCGGCGCTGATTCCGGTGGTCACCCCGGCCACCGCGTCGACGGCCACGCAGTAGGCCGTCCCCCGTGGATCCTCGTTCTGCTCGACCATCCGCGGCAGGTGCAACTGATCTGCGCGACCGTCGGGCATGGCGACGCACACATAGCCCGACGTGTGCCGGATGGTCCACGCCATCCACTCGGTCGTCGCCGATGCGGCGGGCAGGATCACGTCGCCCTCGTTCTCACGGCCGGCGTCGTCGATCACCAGTACCGGTTTGCCCGCTCGTAGGTCGGCCAGCGCGGTCTCGATGCTTCCCATCACGCCACCAGAGTCCGGAACATGCTGCGGTGAAACACGATCGGTTCGATCGGGGTGTCGGGTTCACCGGCCGAGTGTGCGGCGTGCACACGCATCAAGACGATCCGATGATCACCTGCCGGAAGCTCTTGTTCCACGGTCACGTCGAGGTGAATGCCACACCCCTCGATGAAGACCGCACCACCATCATGCGTGCGGGTGTCGACGTCGGCGAACCTGTCACCGGACTTCGCCGCGAGACTCCGGGCCGCGATCGCGTGATCGGCACTGAGAACACTGATTCCGAGCCGCGGCAGTGCCGCCAGTCGCGGCCAGGTCGACGACGTGTTCTGCACACAGAAGGCGACCAGCGGTGGGTCCAGCGACACCGGGACAAAAGAACTCGCGGCCATACCCATACGCTCGCCGCCTGCCTCGGCACAAATGGCGACGACCCCGGCCGGGATGTGCGCGAACGCGTGGCGGAGAGCCGTTCCGTCGAGGGGGATTCCATTCATGGCCATCATGCCTCGTCTCGTGCCGACGCGAGCACCGTCGATCCCCATCGACCGGTGTAGTCGGCGATGCGCGTGTCGGTGGTGTAGGTGGAATCGATCAGATACAGGCCTGCAGCGGGGCAGGTGGCACCGAGTTCGACGAGCACCGGCTTGAGTAGCAGGTCCGGCGCCATCGCATGTGCGGGACCCGCACCGAGCATGAGTGGCACCGCCGTGACGCCGCGCAGCCCGTCGCCGGTCGCGAACTGGTCCAGGAAGAGCTTCAGGATTCCGGTGTACGTCGCCTTGAATGTGGGGCTCGCAACGATGACCAGATCCGACTTCGCCACCGTTTCCACGGCGGCAGAGACCTTTTCGTCTCCCCATCCCAGGAGACCGGAACCCAACTCCACGATGTCGACGATATTGGTCGGATCCGCGCCGGTCAGCGTGGCGGCGAGCCGGGTTGCTGCGTCGAGCGTCCGAGAGCCGGCCTTCGGATTTCCGGCTACGACGGTGGTGATCATCTGGCGTGACTCCTTCATGAATCGTGAATGACTTCGAATGTATCGAGGTCATGTTGCATCGGTCCCCTCGATTGTGTTCGTTGTGTAAACGAACCCGCCACACACGCTCCCGATGGCCGGGCACCGGCAGAACCGTCTGCGAACAGCACACGTGAAGGAAGGCGCGAGCCGTCGACATCCCGTGCCACGCACATTCATCGGCCGCCCCGATCGCGGCAGGCCCTCAGTTTGTCGGACCTCGTCTGCATGTTCGGTGCATGACCTCGGGGATGGCGTCAGCACAACCGGCCGGCACGGCCGGTGAGGGCGGGTTGTCGTGGCAGGACCTGGTCGAGTTGCAGCCGTTTACGGTACCGGTGGCCGAACGGTACTGGGGCGATGAGGAACTCGATGCCGGTGACCTGACCGAGATCCTCGCCCACTGCGCGGCGACCCGGGCGACGGCCTGGTACCGGATGTTGCAGGCCGCGTCGCTGCTCTACGAGGACTACGAAGAGTCCCATCACCGG
>NZ_BCNF01000154.1 GCF_001485495.1 Gordonia desulfuricans NBRC 100010
ACTCGGTCCCGGCTCAATCATCGAAGGCCGCCCACCTCGATCATCGCAGACTGACCACACCAATCATCGACTGAGCATTGGTGGTTGAGCTTAAGCGTGCTGCTGTTTCCCTTGACGCTCTGCCAATGCGCGAAGGAAGAACAGCAAGTTGGCGGGTCGTTCGGCCAGACGGCGGACGAAGTAGCCGTACCACTGGCTGCCGTACGGGATGTACACCCGCACCTGTGCGCCGGCGTCGGCCAGCCGACGCTGCTCATCGGAACGGATTCCGAAGAGCATCTGGTGCTCCCAGGATTCCGGGGACCTGCCGGACTCGTGCGCGAGGGCCTGGGCTGCCTCGATCATCGTCGGGTCGTGACTGGCGACCATGGGATGGCCGTTGCCGTGCATCAGGATTCGCAGACACCGCAGATAGGAGTCGTCGACCTGGGCGTGGGTGTCGAATGCCACCGACGGCGGCTCGGCATAGGCGCCCTTGCACAGCCTGATGCGTGCCCCCGACGCGGCGAACTCGCGGCAGTCGTCCTCGGTGCGACGGAGATAGGCCTGCAGAACGGTCCCGAGATCGTCGAAGTCCCGGCGTAGTTCCCGCACGATGTCGAGTCGCTCGGAGACGGTCGAGTGGTCCTCGGCGTCGATGGTCACCAGCACCCCACGGCTGTGCGCGGCCGCACAGATCGTTCGGGCGTTCTCGGTCGCCATCTTGCGGCCGTGCCGAGGGAGTGACTGGCCGAGCGCGGTCAGCTTGAGCGACACCTCCAGACGCCCGGAACCCGACGCCTCCAACCCTGACATCGATTCCAGGACAGACAGATATGCTCTCACCGTCGCAGCGGCGTCGGCCTCGTCGACGGTGGCCTCCCCGAGGTGGTCCACGCTCACCGACAACCCGCCGGCGAGCGACGCCGCCACCGCCGACAACACGTCGTCCTGGGTCTCGCCGGCCACGAACCGGTCCACCACCCGAGCGGTGACCGGCAGGCGCGTCGCCGTGTTCTTGATGTGGTCGGCGGCCGCGGCCCGCAGGATCACCGGTCGCAGAATCGAATCGAACGCGGTGCTCATCGCGCAGCCATGTGCGGATAGGCGGATGCGGTGGGTGGGACGAAGGTCTCCTTGATGGTCCGGGTGGAGGTCCACCGCATCAGATTGGCCTTGGAGCCGGCCTTGTCGTTGGTGCCCGACGCGCGACCGCCGCCAAAGGGCTGCTGGCCGACGACGGCCCCGGTGGGCTTGTCGTTGATGTAGAAGTTGCCCGCCGCGTTGCGCAGGATGTCGGCGGCGGTTGCCACGGCCGACACCTCACCGGCGATGATCGATCCGGTCAGCGCATAGCGTGCCGTCGAGTCCACCAGATGCAGTGTGTCGGTGTAGGTGTCGTCGTCGTAGACATGTACCGACAGGATCGGGCCGAAGTACTCGGTACTGAACGCCTCGTCGGTGGGGTCGTCGCCGAGGAGCACGGTCGGCCGGACGAAGTATCCGGTGGTGTCGTCGCTCGTGCCGCCCACCGCAACCGTCATCGTCGGTACCGTCTTGGCGCGGTCGATGGCGGCCACCGACTTGTCGTAGGCGCGGCGATCGATCAGTGCCGAACCGAAGTTGCCCAGATCCCGGACGTCACCGTAGGTGAGTTCGTCGGTCTCGCCCAGGAAGTCGTCACCCATCCGGTCCCACACCGAGCGTGCGATGTAGGCGCGTGACGCGGCCGAACACTTCTGGCCCTGGTACTCGAAGGCGCCGCGGATCAACGCCGTACGCAGGACATCCGGATCTGCCGAGGCGTGGGCGACGATGAAATCCTTCCCACCGGTCTCGCCGACCAGACGCGGATAGTTGCGGTACCGGTCGATCCGCGCACCCACCTCCCGCCACAGGTGCTGGAAGGTGGCCGTCGAACCGGTGAAGTGGATGCCGGCGAGATCGGGATCGGTCAGCGCCACCTCCGACACCGCGTGCCCGTCGCCGTGGACGAGGTTGATCACCCCGGGCGGCATCCCCGCCTCCACCAGTACCTGCATGGTCAGTTGTGCCGAATACGCTTGTGTCGGTGAGGGCTTCCACACCACGGTGTTACCCATCAACATGGGCGCGGTCGGCAGATTGGCCGCGATCGCGGTGAAGTTGAACGGGGTGACGGCATAGACGAATCCGTCGAGTGGACGATGATCGAGGCGATTCCACACCCCGGGTGACGAGACCGGCTGTTCGGCGAGGATCTCGCGGGCGAATGTGACGTTGAACCGCCAGAAGTCGACGAGTTCACATGGCGCGTCGATCTCGGCCTGCTGCACCGACTTCGACTGGCCGAGCATGGTGGCCGCGGCGATCCGCTCCCGCCATGGCCCCGACAACAGGTCCGCCGCACGCAGGAGCACCGCGGCCCGATCATCGAAGGGGGTGCGGGCCCAGTCCTCGGCCGCATTGCGTGCGGCGTCGATCGCGGCACGCGCGTCGTGGTGGGTGGCGTTGCGGATGGTGCCGAGCACCTCGTGGTGTGCATGCGGTTGTACGACGGGAACGGGCTCGCCGTCACCGGTATGGGCGACGCCACCGATGACGTGCGGCAGGTCGCGGGGTTCGGCAGCACTCTGCGCGGTCAGTTCGGCCGTGATGCGCTCGCGCTCGGGGGTGCCCGGAGCATAGGTGTGGACGGGCTCGTTGGACGGTCGGGGGACAGTGGTGATGGCATCCATACCTCAGTGCAGCAACCAACGGATCGTCCCGATATGTCCGATCGGCCCAAGACCGGACGTTGGTTTTGTCGGATAGGACGAACAGTTACCGGGAATCCGGACCTGCACCGGTCTAGCGTGGGGACATGGGCCACCCGGAGACCACCCCGCTCGACGGCGTCGAGCTGGGGCGTCTGCTGCTGGCCCTGGATCGGACCGTCGCCACGCTGGTGACCGCGCCCGCCGGGCTCGACAGGCCGATCGCTGAGCTGGCGATGCTCGATGCCGACGACGTCGAGCTCGGGCTCGGTCGGGGTGCGCGCGGGGCCCAGCTGTTTCTGCTGGTCGGTGTGGGCGGGGCGGCGGCGATCGAATGGCTCGACGGACTGGGCGGCCCACTGCCGGTGGCATTGATGGCCAAGGCACCCACACCTGAGGTGGTGGAGCGCGCCGCGGCACGGGGCGTCGCGGTGATCGCCGTCGACCCCCACGCCCGGTGGGAGCGGGTGTATCACCTCGTCAGCGCGGTGATCGACGCCGCGACCGCCACGATCGGTGCCGGGGAGTCGATGCTGCAGGGACATGTGGGTGATCTCTTCGAGCTCGCCGCGGAGGTCGCGCGCCGGACCGGTGGCCTGATCAGCATCGAGGACGAACGCTCGCATGTGCTGGCCTACAGTTCGGCCGGCGACGAGGCCGACGAACTGCGCAGACTGTCGATCCTGGGGCGGGAGGGTCCGCCGGAGATGCTGGCATGGTTGCGTCAGTGGGGGGTGATGGATGCGCTGCGGACGTCGGCGACGGTGGTCACCGTGGACGCCCGCGCCGACCTCGGCCTGCGTCCCCGCCGCGCGGTGGCGATCCGTGCGCCCGTCGTCGGCGGCACGTCGGGGGAGCGGCGCATCGGGGAGTTCCTCGGCGTGGTGTGGCTGCAGCAGGGCGATGCCGAGCCCGCGGCCGACGCCGACGAGGTGCTGATCGGTGCCGCGGCGGTCGCCGCGCGGGTGATCGTCCGCCGACGTGCCGCGGGTTCCGGCCACGACGACCTCGTCCGGCGGCTCCTCGGTGTGCGGGGCGGCCCGGTCGCCGGCCAGCACCTCGGGACCGAACTGGGCATCGATCCGGTGGCACCGGTCGTGGTGGTGGGATTCGGTCCCGACGACCCGGCGACGGTGTCGGTGACGTCGGGGCAGATCTCGGCACTCACCCTGCACGCCAGCGCCTTCAGTCCGTTGTCGGTGACCACGACGGTGGGTGCACGTGCCTACGTGGTGTTGCCGTCGGTGGACCCGCCGGCCGCACAGGCGTGGGCGCAGACCGTCGTCGACGCCACCCGCCGACAGTTCGGTCTGGCGGTGCGTGCCGTGATCGCCGGTCCGGCAACCGGTGTGGGGGAGGTGCCGGAGCTGCGGGTCCAGGTCGACAGGGTGCTCGACGCCGCGGGCCGGGCGGGTGACCTGATCGATCCGGTGACCACGGTGGCCGCGTCCCGGACCGGTGTGGTGTTGGGTTCGATCGTCGAATTGCTCTCGGAAAACCCGGATCTCGTCGATCCTCGGGTGCGTGAACTCGTCGACGCCGACGCCCGTGGCGGCAGTGAGTTCGTGGTGTCGTTACGGGCCTACCTGGATCGGTTCGGCGACGTGCGGGCGGCGGCGGCCGATCTCGACGTCCACCCGAACACGCTGCGGTACCGGATTCGGCGACTCCAGACGGTCACCGGAATGGATCTGGCCGACCCGGCCACCAGGGTGGTGGTGGCGTTGTCGTTGCGGGTGCTCATGCCCCCGCACCGACCGGGTCGGCCAGATCTGTTGTGACGGTGTGGATCAGAGGATGGTCAGCATCTCGCTGTAGGTGGGCAGCGGCCACAGGTCGTCGGCCACGATGCTCTCCAGCCGGTCCGATGCGACGCGCACGTCGTTCATCACCGGGATCAGCGACTTCAGGGCGTACTCGGCCTCGGTCTCGACGGTGTCACCGTGGAAGCCGCCGATGGCCTCCTCGAGGATGTCCATCTTGTCGTTGAGCTCGCTCACCGCGACGGTCATCGTCTTGAGCACCGGGGTCTCCATGTCGACCCCCGCGGCCTTCAGGCTGGCCTGGGTGCCGGCGAGTTCGCCCATGTAGCGGGTGGCCGCGGGCAGGATCATGGTCTTGGCGACCTCGAGGGTCTCCTTGGCCTCCACCAGCAGGGCCAGGGCGTACTGCTCGAGAACGACCTCCTTGCGTGCCTTGAGTTCTCGCTCGGAGAGGATGCCGTAGCTGCTCATCAGCTCCTTGATCGCCGGCTCGTCGAGCTGGGCCATCGCGTCGACGGTGGTGCGCAGGTTGAGCAGTCCGCGGGTGGCGGCCTCCTCCTGCCATGCATCGGAGTAGCCGTCACCGTTGAACACCACCTTGCCGTGCTCGACGATGATCTCCTCGAGCACCTTCTGCACGGCGTCGTCGAAGGTGAGGCCCTCCTCGGCGGACTTCTCCAGGCTGGTGCAGACGTAGTCCAGCGACTCGGCGAGCATCGCGTTGATCGCGATCATCGGATCGGCGATCGACTGGTTGGAGCCGGGTGCACGGAACTCGAAACGGTTTCCGGTGAAGGCGAACGGGCTGGTGCGGTTGCGGTCACCGGCGTCGGCCTTGAGTGGCGGCAGGGTGTCGACGCCGAGTTCGATGACGCCGGAGGCCTTGCTGGCCTTGGCGCCGCCCTTGGCGATCTGGTCGAAGACGTCGGCGAGCTGCTCACCGAGGAAGATCGAGATGATCGCCGGCGGGGCCTCGTTGGCGCCGAGGCGGTGATCGTTGGATGCCGAGGCGATCGAGGAGCGCAGCAGACCGCCGTACTTGTGCACACCGCGGATGATGGCCGCACAGAACACCAGGAACTGCTCGTTCTCGTGCGGGGTGTCACCCGGGTTGAGCAGGTTGCCCTGGTTGTTGTTGCCGAGCGAGAAGTTGACGTGCTTGCCCGAACCGTTGACGCCGGCGAACGGCTTCTCGTGCAGCAGACAGACCATGCCGTAGCGTTCGGCCACCTTCTTCATGGTGGTCATCATCAGCTGCTGGTGGTCGTGGGCGAGGTTGGACTTCTCGAAGACCGGGGCGATCTCGAACTGGCCGGGGGCCACCTCGTTGTGCCGGGTCTTGGCCGGGATGCCCTGTTTGAACAGCTCGCGGTCGAGCTCGATCATGAAGGCCAGCACACGATCCGGGATGGCGCCGAAGTAGTGGTCGTCGAATTCCTGGCCCTTGGACGGCTTGGCGCCGAACAGGGTCCGGTTGGCGGTCATCAGGTCGGGGCGGGCGAAGTAGAAGTGCCGATCGATCAGGAAGTACTCCTGCTCGGCGCCCGCGTAGGACACGACGGTGTCGATGTCGGTGTGGCCGAACAGCTTCAGCAGCCGCATCGCCTGCTTGCTCATGGCCTGCTGGCTGCGCAGCAGCGGGGTCTTCTTGTCGAGGGCCTCACCGGTCCAGGAGATGAAGATGGTGGGGATGCACAGCGTGTTGCCCTTGGGGTTCTCCAGGATGTACGCCGGGCTGGTGACGTCCCAGCCGGTGTAGCCGCGGGCCTCGAATGTGCCGCGCAGGCCGCCGTTGGGGAAGCTCGAGGCATCCGGCTCGCCCTGCAGCAGGGTCTTGCCCTGGAACTCGGCCAGCGAGGCACCCGAGGAGTCGGGCTCGAGGAACGAGTCGTGCTTCTCGGCGGTGAAGCCGGTCAGCGGGTAGAAGACGTGCGCGTAGTGGGATGCGCCCTTCTCGATGGCCCAGTCCTTCATCGCCGAGGCGACGTAGTCGGCCAGCGTGGGATCGAGCGGAGCTCCCTTGTCGATGGTGGCCGAGACCGCCTTGAACACGTGCTTGGGGAGGCGCGACTTCATCACCGAGAGGGTGAAGACGTTGCGGCCGAATGTGTCGGCGAGCGGCTCGGCGAAGCCCTCGTCGTCCATCTCGTAGGTGGTCACGGCCTCGATGGCCTGTCGGCGCGACATGCTGCCACTCATGGGTACTCCTGGGGGATTTCGGTCCCGCTCTCCCCGGGGGCCTGGGTGGCCCCGGGCAGGGCACGGGCGTTGTGCAAGCGATACGACGCTATGAGTGGCAGGTACCCGCATCGTTGCGTGAATGTGACGCCCGTGAAAACTAGGTTTGTTTCCCCGAATGCGGAGTGGTCAGTGGTCGACGTCGGCGCGGGTGATGGTGATCGCGGCGATCACGATGCCGATCACGATGCCGATCACGGTGTCGAGGACGCGGTCGACGGCGGCGTCGGGGCTCAGGTGGGCGCCGATCCCGGTCAGCAGCAGCGCCATCGGGGTGACGACCACCGAGCACAGTGCGTAGTTGACGGTGGAGAAGACCTCGGCGGCGACCTGGAAGACGACGATCGCCACGACCGCACCCCAGTAGCCGAGCGGCAGGGCGAGCAGGATCGCCGCGATCACGCCGCCGACGACATTGCCGATGAGGCGTTGCACACCGCGGCGGACGGTGAGGTGATAGGCCACACCCTGCATGGCGGCGACGCCGCCCATGGCTGCCCACATCGGATGGGCGAGGCCGATGGCGGTGGCGATGCCGCCGGCGATCGCGGCGGCGACGGTGATGCGTCCGGCGGTGAAGAGCAGGTGGCGGTGTGCGGCGCGGGTGCGGCCGCCGGCGAGTGCCACGCGCAGCGATTCGCGACGCGGCTTGTCGGCGTCGGTGCGGGCCAGGCCCAGCAACCACGGGGCGATCGAGGCCAGGATGCCGACGACGGCGCCGATCGCGGTGGCGGCGGTGGCATATCCGATGCCGGTGGTGGCCGCGGATGCCGCGGCACCGTTGGCGGCGAACATGATGATCACCGCTCCCGGTCCGACGATGTGCAGTGAGGTCATCAGGTACACCGATGCGCCGCCGAGCAGGGAGATCACGATGATGTCGACGACCATCGACGAGGAGTACGTGCCCAGCGTCCCGCCGATCGCGACCGAGGAGGTCAGGGCGGCGCCGATCACCAGCAGCCGGGGTAGCCGGACCGGGTAGGGGTCGGGCCGGCAGAACGCGGAGATCAACGCGCCCAGTGCGGCGAGGCCGGCGACGTCTCGATGACCGGTGAGCCCGCCCACGATCATCACCAGTGCCACCGCGATGCCGACGCGGATCGGCACCGCGTATCCGATCCGGGAGAACTCCACGGTCGCGATGTCCCGCCAGGTCTGCGCCCGCACCCAGTGCCGCACCGCATCGCCGCGCAGCGAGCGGGCCGATTCGGCGGCGACCGGTTCGAGTGGGGCGGATGCGGACACGACGGGGGTGGTGGGGGTGGACGACATAGAATTACTTTAGCACTGTTTTACTAGTGAAGTATTTCGAATGACGAAGACGATGAGGGATTATGATTACCCAGGTGACCGAAACCACCGATGTCGTCGACCATGTCCTCGGTGAGTGGGCCCGCGCCTATCCGGATCTGGACATGTCGCCGGTGGGCATCCTCGGCCGTGTCCAGCGCATCGCCTCGGTCACCAGCGCACGCCTCGATCGCAACCTCGAGGTACACGGCATCACCCGCTCGGAGTTCGACGTCCTCGGTGCACTCGTGCGCGCCGATCGACCACTGCGCGCCAGCGAGGTGGTGTTCACGACCATGCTCAGCGGGGCGTCGGTGACCAAGATCAGCGACAGTCTGTCCCGCCGCGGCCTGCTCGAGCGGCACAAGTCCGAACGGGACGGTCGGGTGGTGCTGCTCACGCCCACCGACGCCGGGCGCGCGCTGGTCGACCGTGAACTCCCGCGACGCCTCGACGACGACCGGCAGGTCCTCGACGGACTCGACGACGCCGAGCGTGCGGCCCTGACCACACTGCTGCGCAAGGTGTCTCTGTCGCTGGGGGAGTGACCACGATCGGGATGCGCGGGTCGGGATTCGCCGTCGCGACGACACCGGAGACGCCGACGCCGCCGGAGACGCCGACGCCGCCGGTGCCGATCAGCCCGGGGCCGGGGCCTGTGCGTCGCGTTCGGCGAGCATCGAACCCATCAGACCGACCTCTTTGGTCTGGCCGTTGACGGTGTCGAGCACCGACTCGCGCACCGCCGCCGTCGTCACCAGGGGCAAGGCGGTCTGTGCCATCGCGATCCCGCCCTGATGATGGCGATACATCAACTCCAGGAACAGATTCTCGGCGGCAGTGCCCGACAACGATCCGAGCTGGGTGAGCTGTTCGGTGGTCGCCATACCCGGCATGTCATGCCCACCACCGTGATGGTCCCCCGGGTGGTGGTCCGACATGCCCGACATCTGATCGGTACCGGGCATCCAGGCCATCGGCTCCGGATTCTCCACCGGTTGCCCGGCCATCCGGAGGCGACCGATCATCGTGCCGAGCTCGTACTGCTGCGATTCGGAGATCTGACGCGCCAGCAGCCGGACGCCCGGATCGATCCCCTCACGATCGATCGACTTCGCCATCACCACCGCCTGCTGGTGATGGGCGACCATGTCCTGCATGTACGCGATCTCCACCGCCGACGGCGACGGGGACGACTCCGCCGCAACGGTTCCCACCGTCGCACGGAGCAGCCAGCCGGTCGCCATCGCCACCGCGATCACCACGGCGGCACCGGCGCCGACGACGACGCGGCGTCGCATCACGAACCCACCGTCGACTGCTGGTCCGGCGGCGGTGTGTACGCCGACGCCGACAACTCGAGGACCTGGAAACCGTTGTCGGCGCAGGTGGCCCAGAGCTGACGGCCGCGCCACTCGGGCGGGGAGGCGCACCAGTCGGTACTCAGGTCGCCCATCACCCGGCCGGTGCGGGAGCTGCGGGCCTGTCCGGGATCGAACTGTCCCGAGGCCAGCGACTGCAGTACCGCCGGGACGCTGAGCAGCGGCACGCCGGCCACCGACAACAGCGCATGCGGGGAGTTGCTCAGGCTGCTCTCCTGCCCGGTACGCGCGGGCGGGTTGTAGTAGGCGATCTCGCGGACGTCGAACGGGTCGCGGACGTCGACGACCCGGATGCCCGACGAGAACCATCCGCAGGCGAGGGCCGTCGGGTTCGCGGGCCGGTCGGCGGCGCAGTAGTGCGACTCGTAGGCGAACACGCCACCACCGGCCGACGAGGCGGTGGCCGAGTCCACGTTCTGCCGCAGGTTGATCGCCAGCTTGAGTTTGTTGACGATCCGCGGGCGGGTCGGCGTCGACACGTCGATGAGCTTCACGCCGCCGGAACCGCCCTCGTCGACGGTGAACAGATACTGCTTGCCGCCGTAGGTCACCGGCACGCTGTGCTGGGTGGCACACCCGTCGGTCCAGGTGAGCTCGGCCAGGCGCCGCACCTGCGGATTACGGTAGCGGCGCTGCACCGCCGACACATCCCACACCGTGATCCCGCCGAAATTGCTTGCCAGATAGAGCCGATTGCCGTCGGCGCTGACGCCGATCCCGTGGGTCGACAGTCCGGTGAGGCCCTGCCAGAGCACGCGCGGCCGGCTGGGCTCGGAGAGATCGACGGCGCTGAGGAATCCCGGACCGAGCCCCGACGCCCAGTAGGTTCGGCCGTCCGGGGAGAACCCGCCCTCGTGCGCCGAGATCGGCAGCGGTGCAGCGGTGCCACCCACCTCGGGATTGAGGAGTTTGGGTGCGGCACAGTCGGATACGTCGTAGACGGCCATCAGTCCCGCGCCGAAGAGTGCGGGCACACCGGTGCCCACCAGGAGTTCGCTGCGCCGGTTGGCCTTCAGCGACTCCCAGGTGCCGGCGAGCATGGCGGGTGCGGTGAGTGTGGCGCTGTGGCGCGGCCGGGCCGGGTTGGACGCGTCGATCACCTGTACGCCGGCGGCGGGCCCGACGAGACTGTTGGGAAACAGGCTCCCCATGTAGGCGCACGAACCGATGCTGGTGGAGGTGATCCCGCCGCCGTGGCCGGTGTACGCGCCGATCCGTCGCATGTTGCACGAGTAGCCGGTGCGCGTGGCCCCGGAATCACGCTGGGCGGCAGGAACATCGCCTTGTATCCCGGGTTCGGGATGTGAGGCGCCATCACATTTCGCGGTGCCGACCGCCAGGCTGCCGGCCGGATCCGCCGATGCGGGGGAGGTGACGCCGCCGAGCGCGATCGCCGCGGTCGTGGCCGCGACCGCGAGGGTGACCAACGATCGGTGTGGCGCCGACCGGGCACGTCCGAATGGCCGCTGCCGTCGTCGATGAAGCATCACTGTCCCCCTGTGCACGGTGTCCCCTTGGCGCGTTGCCCGCCGGTGTGCTGTGATGTGGCATCTCCGGATGTCGGATGGTGTCCCAAACCACAACGCTGTGAGATCTTGACACATACTCCGACAACTGTCTAGTTTGAGTGCGAATCACAGACGCCGTGTGCTGCCCGATGACGTGGGCCGCGGTCTGGCGCCCCGACGGGGTGGGGCGCATCGTCTTGTCGCACAGAACAACTGGGCTCAGCCTGGTGATGATGGGGGTTTGTCATGTCTGCTGTCTCGCGGTCTGCCGAAGGGCGGCCTGCCGTCTCGCGATCGGGGTTGTCGCGCAGGGGCTTCCTGGCGGGTGCGGCGACCGCCGGTGCGGCGGGCGTGATCGCGACGGCCACGGGGGTCGGGCCCGGATACGGTGCGCCGGCACGGGTGCGCACCACACGCGAGGATCATCGCGTGGTGGTCATCGGGTCCGGTTTCGGTGGCGGTGTCGCCGCCCTGCGCCTCACCCAGGCCGGGGTGCCGGTCGTGTTGCTCGAACGGGGGCGGCGCTGGGCCACCGGACCGAATGCCACCACCTTCCCGAGCGCGACCAACCCGGACAAACGCATCCTCTGGCATCGCTCCACCCCGCAGGTGTTCGGCCGTCCGCTGGCCGTGGACCCCTACGTCGGGCTGTTCGAGTCCATTGCCACGCCCACCATGACCACCATGGTGGCCGCCGGACTCGGTGGTGGATCGCTTGTCTACCAAGGGATGACGCTCAAGCCCATCGAGTCGGTGTTCACCTCACACTTCCCGTCCGGGATCGACTGGCATGCCATGGACACCGTCTACTATCCGCGCGTGGAGAAGATGCTCGGGGTGGCCACCGCGCCCGACGCGCTGATCCGCACCCCCAACTATCGGGTGGTCCGCGAGTTCGCGGCGCACGTGCGCAAGGCCGGCCTGCCGCTGCAGAAGATCCCGATGCCGATCGACTGGAACTATGCGCTCGCCGAGATCGCCGGCAAGATGAAGCCCGCCTACACCAACGGTGACGGTGCGATCGGAGTCAACAACGGCGGTAAGCACAGCGTCGACGTCACCTATATCGCGGCCGTGGAGAAGACCGGCCGACTCGACGTCCGCACCCTGCACGAGGTCACCGACATCCGCCGAGAACGTAACGGCAAGTGGACTGTTCACGTCGACCGCACCGACGAGTCCGGTCGGGTGCTGGAGCAGAAGATCCTCACCGCCGGTGCGCTGATCATGGCGGCCGGATCGATGGGCACCACCAAGATGCTGGTGCGGGCGCGGGCGACCGGTGCCATCCCCGACCTGCCCGACACCCTGGGCACGGGGTGGGGAACCAATGCCGACCGCATCTACGTCTGGAACAACCCGGCCGCGCAGTTCGGTGCGGCACAGGGCGGTCCGGTGGTCTACGGCAGCCCCAACTGGTCCGACCCGGCCAATGCGTTCACCATCATCCAGGCATCCATCCCGCCGCTGCCGGTGGACACCCACTCGACGATGATGGTGGCCTACGGCGTCTCCGCTGCCCGTGGACATTTCGTCTACGACTCGGCCCGGGACGAGGCCTCGGTGCAGTGGCCGCACGAGGGGGACAGCCGGATTCAGAATCGGTACATCCATCCGACGGCGGTCAAGATCGCCGGTCCCGGGTCCACCCTGCTCGACACCAACGGCGTCGTGCCGTCCACCTGGCATCCCGTCGGTGGCGCCAACATGGGTGTCGCCTGCGACCTCGACGGCCGGGTGAAGGGGCAGCGCGGCCTCTACGTCGTCGACGGCGCACTGATGCCGGGCAATTCGGCGGCATGCAACCCGTCGATGACCATCGCCGCGATCGCCGAACGGGCACTCGACAACATCGTCGCCCGCGACATCGGTTCGATCATCTGAGGGGTCGCCCATCGGACGGCGTCGGTCATCTGATGCCGGTGATCGCCGGGTGCCGGTCGTGGACGAGGGGTCGCGGCCGGTGCCGGGTCAGCCGACGTCGAGGGCGGTGATCGCCGGGCGCAGCCACATCTCGAGGAACTCGCGCATCTCGTCGTCGGTGCGCGCGGTGTCGTCGACCACCACCAGCGACAGCCCGAGCAACGACACCATGTCGACGATCTGCTCGACGTAGGGCTCGTACTGGGGCTGGCGGGCGGTCATCGGCCGGAGGAACTCGGTGACCACCGCGCGGGTGCGTTCCATCGCCCCGTCGTCGAAGAACGGGTGGAAGTCCTGGGCCGACATCAGCGTCGACAGCACCGGGTGGTTCGTCGACATCGACCGTCCTGCGACGAGGAACTCGATGAGATAGTCGGTGAGATCGGTGATGCCGTCGAGCCGGGTGTGCACCTCCGACATTAGGGTGGTCGCGAGTTCGGCGAGCGACTGCGAGACGAGATCTTCGCGGGATCCGAAGATCGAGTACACCGTCTGCCGGGACACCCCCGCCGACTTGGCCACGGCGGCGATGCTGGCGGCGGCGAAACCCTGATGGGCGATCAGTTCGATCGTGGCATCGATGATCTTGGTCCGGGATCGCATACCGGACATTATCGCCCGTGGGGATCGTGACATCGGCGGATGGCAGGGTTCATGCGGGCATGGGATCCCGATCACATAGGCTGTGCCCAGTGATGTCACCGCGGCCCGGCCGCTGCCGTGACATCGGCGAACAGGGGAGGTCAACGATGCCAGGAGTCAGTCATTCGTCCACCGTGGCGGTCCCGCGCGAGCGGGTCTTCGCGTATGTGAACGACTACCAGAACGTGCCGAGATACATGTTCGGCATCACCACATTCAGTCCGCTCACCGAGATGACGAGCGGTAAGGGGTCGACGTTCGAGGCCGCACTCGAGGTCGGGCCCAAGACCCTGCGGTCGACGGTGGAGACCACGGACTGGGTGGAGAACGAGCTGATCGAACTGAGTTCCATCGCCGGATTCGGCGCCGACACCCGATGGCACTTCACCGACACCGACGACGGCGGCACCGCGGTCGGGGTGGAGTTCCGGTACGAGCTGCCCGGCGGGCTCGCCGGGCGCGCACTCGGTGCGTTGCTCGGGCCGTTCGCCGGCCAGGCGATCCGCCAGACCGAGGTCAACCTGCGCGAGCAGATCCGGTAGGGGACGTCGTGAGCTCGATGTTCTCGCTGCCGCGGGTGTCGCCGACCGCAGTGGTGTCGGAGTTGCTGCAGCGGCGCAGTCTGCTGCCGAAGTCGGTCGAGGACGCGATCGCCGGACCCGGCCGCGACGTCGACGGGCTCACCGTGCTGGTCACCGGTGCGTCGGCCGGGATCGGGCGTGAGGCCGCACGACAACTGAGTGCTCGCGGCGCCGACGTGATCGCGGTGGCCCGGCGGGAACCGGAACTCGCCGCCCTCGCCGCGGAGACCGGCTGCCGCTACCGCACCGCCGACCTGTCCGACGAGGCCGACGTCGACCGGCTGCTCACCGACCTCGCCGACGAGCACATCGACGTGCTGGTCAACAACGCAGGCCGGTCGATCCGCCGGTCGGTGATCGACTCCACCGACCGGCTGCACGACTACCGGCGGACGATGGCGATCAACTACTTCGCCGCGGTGCAGCTGACCCTCGGGCTGCTGCCCGGCATGGTGGAGCGTGGAAACGGGCAGATCGTCAACGTCTGTACCTGGGGGCTGATGGCGCACACGTTCCCGCGTTTCTCGGCCTATGCGGCGTCGAAGAATGCGCTGGCGATCTTCGGGCGCAGCCTCAACGCCGAGCGGCCGCACCCCGGGGTGAGCGCCACCAACATCTACTATCCGCTGGTCCGGACCGAGATGATCACGCCGACCGCCGAATACAGCGATGCCCACGCACTGAGTGCGGAGGAGGCCGGCTCCTGGATCGTCCGGGCGATCACGCATCGGCCCGCGCAGGTGGCACCGGCCGCGGTCCGCACGGTACTGCCGATGCTCGACTATCTCTCGCCGTCGATCACCGACCGGGCGATCAACGGTCTGACCTGAGGACCGATCGACCTGCGGATTCCGGCCCGAAAGGTGCCGTCTGGCCGGAGTTGGCACAGAATTCTCTCGCATCGTCGGCCGCTGTGAGCTAATGTCGGTCTCGCGACTGGCGTAGCCGGAGTCCACCGGCAAGGAGCACCGTTCCCCGACATCGTCCGCCTGGGTGTCGAACCGTAAGTGAAGGAACGTGCCATGTCGCAAGACGCTGCACCAGCCGCGGCTCAGACCCCGGATGCCAACGCCGACAAGCCCCGTCGTCACCATGTGGTGATCATCGGATCGGGCTTCGGCGGTCTGGCGGCCGCCCGACGACTCAACCGCGCCGACGTCGAGATCACGATGATCGCGCGCACCTCGCATCACCTCTTCCAGCCGCTGCTCTATCAGGTGGCGACCGGTCTGATCTCGCAGGGCCAGATCGCACCACAGGTGCGGGTGGTGCTGGCCAAGCAGCAGAACGTGCAGGTGATCCTCGGCGACGTCGACACCATCGACCTCACCTCGCGGACGGTCACCTCGCGCACCATGGGCCGGATCACCGAGGTCACCTACGACAGCCTGATCGTCGCCGCCGGCGCCGGCCAGTCGTACTTCGGCAACGACCATTTCGCCGAGTTCGCCCCCGGCCTCAAGACGATCGACGACGCGCTGGAACTGCGCGGCCGCATCCTCGGTGCGTTCGAGCAGGCCGAGCTGTCGGATGATCCCGAAGAGCGCGAACGGCTGCTGACCTTCGTGGTCATCGGCGCCGGCCCCACCGGCGTGGAGATGGCCGGACAGATCGTGGAACTGGCCGACAAGACCCTGGCCGGGGCGTTCCGCAACATCGATCCGACCGAGTCGCGGGTGATCCTGCTCGATGCGGCATCGGCGGTGCTCCCGCCGTTCGGGCCGAAACTCGGTGCGCGCGCGGAGAAGCGACTGCGTTCGCTCGGCGTGGACGTGCAGCTCGGTGCGATGGTCGTCGACATGGACTACCACGGGTTGATGGTCAAGGACGCCGACGGCTCGGTTCGTCGGATCGAGGCGCAGTGCAAGGTGTGGTCGGCCGGTGTCGCGGCGAGCCCGCTCGGCCGTCAGCTCGCCGAGCAGAGCGGGGTGGAGCTCGATCGCGCCGGCCGCGTGAAGGTGCAGCCCGATCTGTCGATCCCCGGTCACGCCGAGGTGTTCGTCGTCGGCGACATGATGGCCATCGACGGGGTGCCGGGGCTCGCGCCGGCAGCCAACCAGTCGGCCCGCTACGCCGCCGACACCGTCCTCGCCCGGATCAAGGGCAACTACAGCAAGCGCCCGCCGTTCGAGTACTGGGACAAGGGGTCGATGGCCACCGTCGCACGTTTCGCCGCGGTCGCGAAGATCCCGGTGCCCGGCACCGACAAGCACATCGAGTTCGCCGGTTTCTTCGCCTGGGTGGGCTGGTTGTTCCTGCACCTGCTCTACCTGGTGGGCTTCCGCAACCGGTTCACCACGTTCATCGACTGGACCTTCGCATTCACCTCGCGAGCCCGCAACCAGATGGCCGTCACCGAACAGCAGGTGTTCGCGCGCAACGTGATCGAGAAACTCTCGGAGGTCCGCGACGACGAGGACGACGAGTTGGGCGCAGCCTGAGACGATGTGACGCCGCCTTTGCGGCTCGGT
>NZ_BCNF01000155.1 GCF_001485495.1 Gordonia desulfuricans NBRC 100010
GGCCGGTGAGATCGCGACGGCCGTGTTCCTTCACCGCGAGGATGGCGTGGCGCAACGGGCCCCGATAGCGTCCGGCCGCCCACACCGCGACCCCGACGTCGACCCGTGGTCGCAGTTCGACCGGAGCGTCGGCGACGTGCCGGGCGCAGCGCGCACACCAGTCGGTGTCGGCGGCCCCGCATCCGGCACAGGTGCGGGGCAGGACGAGGTCGGCGCCGGCGGCCGCGATCGCCCTCGGCACCCGGGACATGCGGTGTGCGGGCATGACGGCGAGTGTGCCCGGGCCCCGGTGACCGCGGCGCCGATCCCGGGGACCTCTGTGGAGATCTGGGGACCGACGGGGAACTGTGGACAGGCGGTGCACCGGGGACCCGCGGGGAATCGCCGGACCGATGGTGCTCACCGGGGACGGGCGGCGGACAGGGGTCGGGCAGCCGGCGCGAGGGGCCAGATGGCCTGGTGGCGCGGGCCTTTTGTCCCGATCTGCGAAACGTGGTGCGACCCGCTGCGTCGAATCATGGCCGAACGGCGAACATCCGACTACGGTCGTGGGTACTGGAGGTAGCTGGTCATCGCGGACCGCTCGCAGGAGCGGCCCACGCCGGGAGGTGAAGCCACTGAACATGAGTGCCGGTCGTCGACCGGCATTGCCACGGTTCCTGTGTCCGAGTTCATCCGCGGTTTGTGTCGGAAATCCCGAATCTCGTTGAGCGCCAATAACTTTCAATCCTCTGGTCGCGCTCGGATCGGTTTCCCCGTGACTCCCGGAGTCGGATCCGTCGACACACTTTCCAGGAGGTAGTTGAATGTCATCTGTCATGCACCGCAAGGGCCAACGCGAATCACGTATCGCCGCGGTCGACGACTACGACGCCGCGTCGGCCTTCGTGCTGCCGCCCGGCACCGTCGAGTCGGAGGAACCTGCCGAACCGAACGCCACCGTCGTGTTCAAGGGCCGCAACGTCGAGATCCCAGAGCATTACCGCGTCTACGTCGGCGACAAGCTCGCCCGTCTCGAGCGGTATGACCCATCGATCTTCCGATTCGACGTCGAGCTCTACCACGAACGAAATCGTCGGCAGTCCAAGGTGTGTCAACAGGTGGAACTCACCGCGACCGGCAAGGGGCCGGTCGTGCGTGCCCAGGCATGTGGCGACAACTTCTACGCCGCGCTCGAGTCGGCGCTCGACAAGATCGAGTCGCGACTTCGCCGGGCGAAGGACCGCCGTCGCGTCCATCACGGAAACCGGCGCCCCCAGTCGGTCGCCGAGGCCACCGAGGTCGGTGCACCGCCGCTGCAGGACAACCAGCTCGGCGTCGACGGACCGCCGGCCACCTTCGCCGAACCGGCCTGGGACGATGGCGTCGCCGATCGCGAACCCGGTCGGGTGGTGCGCATCAAGGAACACCAGGCGGCACCGATGTCGGTGGACGAGGCGCTCTACGAGATGGAACTCGTCGGGCACGACTTCTTCCTCTTCCACGACAAGGAATCCGACCGACCGTCGGTGGTCTATCGCCGCCACGCGTTCGACTACGGCCTGATCCGACTCGCGTGAGCCCCGCGGTGCCGGCGCCGGTGACCCCGGCGCCGCCACCGGCGGGTCCTCACCCGGGTGCGAACTGCCGCTCCTCCGACGACGTCGGTACCATGAACGATGGCCTGTGCACCAGTTGTGGAGGCCGCCATCGAGGGAGGCCCCAGTCTCCGACGTCGACAACAGTGAGGAACTCGATCCACGGTGCTGAACAAGCTTCTGCGCATCGGCGAAGGCCGCATGGTCAAGCGACTCGATGCGATCGCATCCCACGTCGAATCGCTGTCCGACGAGATCGAGGCGCTCTCCGATGACGAACTGAGGGCCAAGACCGACGAGTTCCGGACCCGGTACGCCGACGGGGAGACACTCGACGAACTGCTTCCCGAGGCCTTCGCCGTCGCCCGTGAGGCGGCCTGGCGAGTGCTCGACCAGAAGCACTTCCACGTGCAGATCATGGGCGGCGCGGCCCTGCACTACGGCAACATCGCCGAGATGAAGACCGGTGAGGGCAAGACCCTGACCTGTGTGCTGCCCGCCTACCTCAACGCCATCTCCGGCGACGGCGTGCACGTGGTCACCGTCAACGACTACCTGGCCAAGCGCGACGCCGAGTGGATGGGTCGCGTGCACCGCTTCCTGGGCCTCGACACCGCGGTCATCCTGACCGGGATGTCCCCGGACCAGCGCCGGGCCGCCTACGCCGCCGACATCACCTACGGAACGAACAACGAGTTCGGCTTCGACTACCTGCGCGACAACATGGCGCACGCACTCACCGAGCTCGTCCAGCGCGGTCACAATTTCGCCATCGTCGACGAGGTCGACTCGATCCTGATCGACGAGGCCCGTACCCCGCTGATCATCTCCGGTCCGGCCGAGTCGTCGAGCAAGTGGTACGTCGAGTTCGCGCGGATCGCCCCGCTGCTCGAGCGTGACGTGCACTACGAGGTCGACATCAAGAAGAAGACGATCGGCGTGCACGAGGCCGGCGTCGAGTTCGTCGAGGACCAGCTCGGCATCGACAACCTCTACGAGGCCGCCAACTCGCCGCTGGTCAGCTACCTGAACAATGCGATCAAGGTCAAAGAACTCTTCCAGCGCGACAAGGATTACATCGTCCGCAACGGTGAGGTCCTCATCGTCGACGAGTTCACCGGCCGTGTGCTCGACGGCCGTCGCTTCAACGAGGGCCTACACCAGGCCATCGAGGCCAAGGAACGCGTCGAGATCAAGGCCGAGAACCAGACCCTCGCCACGATCACGCTGCAGAACTACTTCCGCATGTACGACAAGCTCAGCGGCATGACCGGAACCGCCGAGACCGAGGCCGCCGAGTTCGACCAGATCTACAAGCTCGGGGTGCTGCCGATCCCGACCAACCGGCCGATGCTCCGCAAGGACCAGACCGACCTCATCTACAAGACCGAGGAGGCCAAGTTCGCCGCGGTCGTCGACGACGTCACCGAACGTCACGAGGCCGGCCAGCCGGTGCTGATCGGTACCACCAGCGTCGAGCGGTCGGAGTACCTGTCCCGGCAGCTCGCCAAGCGCGACATCCCGCACACCGTGCTGAACGCCAAGTTCCACGAGCAGGAGGCGCAGATCATCGCCGAGGCCGGCCGGATCGGCGCGGTCACCGTGGCCACCAACATGGCCGGTCGTGGTACCGACGTGGTGCTCGGCGGCAACCCCGACATCATCGCCGACACGCGGCTGCGCAAGGCCGGACTCGACCCGGTGTCGACCCCCGACGAGTACGAGGCGGCGTGGGACGAGGCGATCGAGACCGCCCGCTCCGAGGCATCCGACCAGGCCGAGAAGGTCCGTGAGGCCGGTGGCCTGTACGTGCTCGGTACCGAGCGTCACGAGTCGCGCCGGATCGACAACCAGCTGCGCGGTCGTTCCGGCCGTCAGGGCGATCCGGGCGAGTCGCGTTTCTACCTGTCGCTCGGTGACGAGCTCATGCGGCGTTTCAACGGTGCCGCACTCGAGGTCATCATGAACCGCGTCAACCTGCCCGACGACGTGCCGATCGAGGCGAAGATGGTCACCAAGGCCATCCGCAGTGCGCAGACCCAGGTGGAGCAGCAGAACTTCGAGGTCCGTAAGAACGTCCTCAAGTACGACGAGGTCATGAACGAGCAGCGCAAGGTGATCTACGCCGAGCGCCGCACGATTCTCGAGGGCACCGACCACCGTGAGCAGGTCCTCGAGATGGTCGCCGAGGTCGTCGGCGC
The DNA here is from genome assembly GCF_001485495.1 of Gordonia desulfuricans NBRC 100010. Lineage (GTDB taxonomy): Bacteria > Actinomycetota > Actinomycetes > Mycobacteriales > Mycobacteriaceae > Gordonia > Gordonia desulfuricans. The sequence continues at coordinate 3,779 of NZ_BCNF01000155.1, forward strand.
CTATGTCGAGGGGGCAACCTCCGAGGGCTATGCCGAGGACTGGGATCTCGACGAACTGTGGAGTGCCCTGAAGTCGCTGTACCCGATCACCCTCGACCCCCGGGAAGTGGTCGGCGAGAACGAGTTCGGTGAGCGCGACGACATGTCCGCCGAGGAGCTCAAGGTCCTGCTGATCGCCGATGCACAGGCCGCCTACACCGCCCGCGAGGACGAGATCACCGCGGTGGCCGGCGAGGGTGCGATGCGCCAGCTCGAGCGCACCATCCTGCTCAGCGTCCTCGACCGCAAGTGGCGCGATCACCTCTACGAGATGGACTACCTCCGTGAGGGCATCCACCTGCGGTCGATGGCCCAGCGTGATCCGGTGGTGGAGTACCAGCGCGAGGGCTACGACATGTTCACCGGCATGCTCGAGGGTCTGAAGGAAGAAAGCCTGCAGTTCCTGTTCAACGTGCAGGTGCAGACCGAGTCCGCGCCGGTCCCGGCACCGGCCGCGGCCACCGACCGCAATCCGGCTCCGGCGCTCGCCGGGGCGGCAGCCGCCACCAACGGGGCCCAGCAGGCGCCGGCGGCACTGCGCGCGGTCGGAATCGACGACTCGGAGTCCGACGAGGCCGCACTCAGCTTCTCCGGCCCCGACGAGGGCGGCGGGACCGTGGTGCACTCGGAGGACGAGGAACTCGACGACCCGGCGGTCACCTCCGCGAACCGCCGCGAGCGTCGTGCCGCCGCGCGGGCCGGTACCCGAACCGGGCCGAAGCCGCCCAAGGCCAAGAAGAAGCGCAACTGAGCGAAGTGGTGTCCGGCAACGGGCACCACTTTTTTCTCGGGGCACCACTGTCCTCTCGGGCACCATGACGGGCCGTTGCCTGCGGTAACGGTGGGCTCTCGCGTGGACGCCGCCGGGCCGCGAAACTTTTTTCGTGGGAAGTGGAACCGCGGCGGCCCCCGCTGCGTCTGATTTCCATGTCGCTCGATACCCAGCAGCAGGTCCCGTCCCGTTCCCGCATCCGGATCGTCGCCGCGCCGGTGTACGAGCCGGCACCGGCCGTCACCGCCTCGGTGGTGGTCACCGTGCCCCCGACCGCGGTGACCACAGCCGCATCCGGGCCCAGATCGTCACCGCCGTCGCGTGTTCCGCAGACGCCGCGACGTCCCGCGGCGATACCCGCGGCGACCGTTGCGGCACACCGCTTCGCGCAGGCGACGGTGACCGCCCTGTTCGAGATCCTCGATCACCGCCGCCCGCTCGCACATGTCGGTGCCCTGGTGTCGGCGTCGCTCCTCGAGCGGGTCGAGGCGCTCGTCGGTGCCGATCTCGCCCGCACGGGCGGGGAGGGCCAGACCGGTGCCGCCCGGGTACGGCGTGTGCACGTGCAGATGTGCGGGCCTGCGGCCGCCGAGGTCTTCGGCACGTACTCCCGGGGTCGTCGGGTACGTGCCTTCGCCGCCCGGATCGAGCGGGTGCCGTGCCGTGTCCGTGACGACGCGGCCGGGGCGGGCCCGGCCGCATCGCGGTATCGGAGTACGGCATTCAAGACCGAATACCGTTGGCGGCTCGTTGTTTTCGAACTGGCCTGAGCCGGTGCCGGCACCGGCACCGGCGCCGTTCAGTCCAGTCCGGCGCCGGAGGGCGAGACCAGGATCTTCACCGCCGTCTCGTTGCGGTGCAGCAGGGTGTCGAAGCCCTCGTCGAGGAGTTGGTCGAGACCGATGCGACCGGTGATGAAGGGGGAGAGATCCACCTTGCCCTCCTCGACCAGTGCGATGGTCGCCGGATGGCTGTTGACGTAGGCGATCGTCCCGCGCATGTCGATCTCCTTGAGCACCAGCTTCTGCATCTCCACGCTGCCCGGATGTCCCCAGATCGACACCACCACCAGCACGCCGGTGGGCTTGAGCGCGTCGAACAGGGTGTCCAGTGCCGGCTGCACCGAGGTGCACTCGAATCCGACGTCGGCACCGCGACCGCCGGTGAGTTCGGTGACCCGGGCGACGGCGTCCTCGCTGCTCGGATCGATCACATGGTCGGCGACCTTCGACTCGAGCGCCTTGGCACGGCGCAGCGGCGACGGCTCGCTGAGGATCGTGGTGATCCCCTCGGCCTTGCACACGGCGGCGGTCAGCAGACCGATCGGTCCGGCACCGGTGATCAATGCGACGTCGCCGGCGCCGGCACCACTGCGTTCGACCGCGTGATAGCCCACCGACAGCGGTTCGATCAGCGCGGCCTGGTCGAGCGGGATGGACTTCGAGATGGCATGGACCCAGCGCCGTTTCACGGCGATCTTCTCGCCGAGGCCGCCACCGCAACCGCCGAGGCCGATGAAGTTCATGTCGTGGGAGAGGTGGTAGTCGTGGCTGTCCGGGCCGGTGTCGACGTCGTCGCCGACGATGTAGGGCTCCACCACCACGTGGTCACCGACGGTGAGGTCGTCGACGCCCTCGCCGACCGCGTACACCACGCCGGACATCTCGTGTCCCAGGGTGACCGGTGCGCTCTCACCGCTGAGCGGCTGCGGATGTCCCGACGGCGGGATGAAGATCGGGCCGTCGGCGTACTCGTGCAGGTCGGTGCCGCAGATGCCGCACCAGGCGACGTCGATGCCCACCGTGCCGGGGGCCACCTCGGGCTCGGGGATGTCCTCGATCCGGATGTCGCCACGGTCGTAGTAGCGTGCTGCGCGCATGTTGTTGCTCCGTTCGGTGTCGGGCGGGGTTCCCTGAGTCAAGGTTTCGGGGGGTGTGTCGGTCAACGGTTGCCGACGGTTGCAACCGGCCGGTGCCCTAGGATCGGCAAGGTGGTCAACCGGTTGTCGCCACGCGAGGCGATGTACTACTTCCTGGACCCCTCGGGGGCCACGAGTCATCTCGGCGCGCTGCTCGTGTTCGGTCCCGACCGCCGTTCCCGCTCGGGCCGGTCATCGACCGCCCGCGGGGGTGGTGCGCCGAAGTCCGAGCCCGTGTCCGGCCCGGACTATCCGGCGCTGGTGTCGCTGGTCGAGAACCGGCTACAGCTCGCGCCCCGCTATCGGCAGGTGGTGCGGTCGGTCTCGCTGGGACTGGCGCGTCCGGTGTGGGTCGACGACCCCGACTTCGACATCAACTTCCACATCCGGCGCTCCGGGCTGCCGCAGCCCGGGACGATGGCCGCCCTGGCCGACCTGATCTCACGGGTCATGTCGCGGCCCCTGGACCGGTCCCGGCCCCTGTGGGAGATGTATCTCATCGAGGGCCTGCCCGACGGCGGGTTCGCCGTGCTCACCAAGACCCACCGGTGCCTCGTCGACGACTTCTCCGGCCCGGAGATCAGCCAGGTGATCTGCGACGACGGGCCGACGGTGCGTGCGTTCGACGAGGACCTGTGGATGCCGCGCCACCTGCCCGGGTCGACGGCCCTGGTGATCGGGGCGATCGCCGAGGCCGTCTCCCGGCCCGGCGAGTTCGTCGAGTCGATGGTCACCGGCAACGGGGTCGTCGGGACCGCACGGTCGATGATCGGCAGCGTGGTGCGGCGCGCGGGTGACCTGATCCGCGACGTCACCGACGCCGCACCGGACAGTCCGCTCAACACCCCGGGCAGTTCGTCGCAGATCTTCGCGGTCGCCTCGGTGCCGCGTCGAGGATGCGCGAAGATCGCCGAACACCACGGCTGCACCGTCCACGACGTGGAACTGGCGATCATCACCGGTGTGATCCGGCGCTGGCTGCTGTCCTACGACGTGGCGGCCACCATCACCGACACCGTGCGCGTCGAGATCCCGCTCGCCACCCGCGATCCCGGTGTCGGCCGGCTCGACGACGAGCCCGGCTGGGTCGATGTGGGAGCACCGGGATTCGTCACCGATCTTCCTGTCGGAGAAGACAATCCGACGGTTCGTCTGGCGCAGGTGGCCGGTCTCGCGGATCGCTATGCGCAGTCGGCGCGGCGGGTCACGCCGGGGCCCAGCCCGATCCTCGGTGATCTCGGGATGGTCCCGTTCCCCGAGCTGAGCTCGTGGGCGTTCCGGTCGCTGGGCAACCGTGGGTACAACGTCCCGGTGTCACTGTTCACCGCACCGGTCCCGGACCGATACGTGTTGGGCCGCAAGGTTTCTGAGATCTATCCGGTGCCGGGCCTGATCGCGGGCCATGCCTTGGCGATCGGGGTGGTCGAGTATCGCGGCAGGCTGCGCTTCGGGTTCATCGCCGACCGCGGCGTGATCGGTGACCTACCGGCACTCGCCGACTACGTCGGGGAGGCCTATGACGAACTCGCGGGCGCCGGGTGAGCCGGGTGCGCGCCGGGCGACTAGGGTCGGGACCGGCAGACGCGACGGTCTGGCAGTGGAGAAGGATCGAGGGATGAGGGTCTACTTTCCGGCGACGCTGGCGATGCTGATGGAGTTGGACTCGACCGGCGAGTTCCGGCCGATCGGGGGCACCGGGTTCGCGCTGACCCCGGCCCTGCGGGAGTCCTTCCTCTCGGGAGACGACGAGGAACTCGCCGAGGTCGCGATGCGCGAGGCGGCCCGGGCGTCGTTGCGGCTGCTCGCCGGGGAGGCGCCCGAACCCGCCGACGCCGAGGCCGATGCGGATCTCGCCGCCGATGCCGGGGAGACCAAGCCCGGTGACACGCCCAGACTCCCGCCCCGACGCGCGGTGGTGGCCGCCGATGTCGAGGCCGTCACGCTGCGCCCCGAACTCGACGACGCGGTGGTGAAGGTGGCCGGGCCGATCGCGCGGTCGGCGGTGGCGTCGGTGCACGTCGACGGCGCCGACGCCGAGGCGGCGGTCCGTACCGCGGTCGTCGTCGTGGACGCGGCCGACCTGGGGGACGAGGACGCCGAACTGGCGATCGGCGATGTCGAGGACTTCGACCTCGCCTGGTATGCGACGCAGGAGCTTCCGTTCCTGCTCGAACTGCTCTGAGTTCCCGAACCGCGCTGTACCCGAACTGCCCTGCGCGCCCGAACTGCGATGAGGCCGTTCCGTCTTCGTCGGGCCGGTCCCACCACCGTGCAAGCCGTGCGTGGGTCGACAGCTCGCCACGAAGTGTGGTGGTGATCGCACGCCGGTCGCGGACGGGCGTGGATGTCGCGTAACCTACGGAAGCGTAGGTTGTGTTTTCGGCGCGGTGCGCCGGTGAGTCGGAGGATGGTGTTCGGCGTGGGTTGGCGCGAACGATTTGAGGCACCGGTGTCGGGTATCGCCGCACGTAGCCGCGGCGGTCAGTGGGTCCGCGCCGCGGTGGCCCGCGTGACCACCCCGTTGCTGCCCGACGACTATCTGCACCTGGCCAATCCGCTGTGGTCGGCCCGTGAGCTGCGGGGTCGGATCGTGTCGGTGGTGGCCGAGACCGACGATTCGGCGACCATCCGGATCCGCCCGGGCTGGGGGTTCTCCCTCGACTACGCCCCCGGCCAGTACATCGGCATCGGCGTACTCGTCGACGGCCGCTGGACGTGGCGTTCGTACTCGCTGACCTCGGTGCCCGACTCCACGGCCACCGACAAGACCATCGCGATCACGGTCAAGGCGATGCCCGAGGGCTTCCTCTCGTCGCACCTGGTCAACGGCCTGCAGCCGGGCACCATCGTGCGGCTCGCGGCCCCACAGGGCGAGTTCGTGCTACCCGAACCGCTGCCGGAGAAGATCCTGTTCGTGACCGCGGGCAGTGGTATCACCCCGATCATCGCGATGCTGCGCACCATGGCCCACCGTGGGCAGCGCACCGACATCCGGGTGATCCACTCCGCCCCGACCCCCGACGACGTGCTCTTCGCCGACGAGCTCGACCGTCTGGCCGCCGCCGGCTTCGTCGACCTGCACATCCAGCACACCCGCGCCGACGGCAAGGTCACCGCCGACACCCTGCCCGGACTGTGCCCGGACTGGTCGGAGCGCCAGACGTGGGCGTGTGGCCCGTCGGCCTTCCTCGACATGGTGTCGCAGTTCTTCGAGACCGGCGGCCACCCCGAGCTGCTGCACATCGAACGATTCGCGCTCGAACGCGGCGCGGTGGGTGCGCAGGGCGGCACCGTGACCTTCGGTCGCAACGGGCAGAGCGTCGAGGCCGACGGCGCGACCACTCTGCTCGAGGCCGGCGAGAACGCGGGCGTCCTGATGCCGTTCGGCTGCCGGATGGGCATCTGCCAGAGCTGTGTGGTGATGCTCGACAAGGGCTGCGTCCGCGATCTGCGGACCGGGACCGAGCACGTCGAGGGCGAACGGATCCAGACCTGTGTGAGCGCTGCGGCGGGGGACTGCACCCTCGACGTCTGAGGGACATCGCGCCTGCTACCGCCCGGTGGTCGTCGGATCCGGCTAGGCTCGGATCCGACAGCAATCGACCACGGAGGGTTTTCCGCGTGCGATCTGAGGTTCTCGAACTGTCCGAAACGATCACCGTGCCGGCACTGACCGACGGGGTCGTCACACTCCGCAAACACGCCCACCACGACGTCGATCGGATCGTGGGCTATGCGACCGATCCGCTGACCATGCGCTGGGCGCGGATGCCGTCGCCGTACGGCCGCTCCGACGCCGAGCGGTTCATCGTCGGCGCCCTGCGTGGCTGGGACACCGGTCTCGGGATGACCTGGGCCATCGAGTTCGAGGGCCGATTCGTCGGCAGCCTCGCCCTCGAGGGTGCCGGACGGGTCGTCGACGTGGGGTTCGTGCTGCATCCCGATGCCCGTGGCCAGGGGGTCGCGCGGCGCGCGATGCAGCTGGCGATGCGGTATGCCTCCACCGAGCGGGATGTCGAGGTGGTGCGCTGGGAGGCCGCCGAGGGCAATCTGACGAGCCTGCGTGCGGCGCATGCGGCCGGGTTCACCCTCCTCTCGCGCATGCCCGACTGGCTGGAGATGAACAGCAAGGTGGTCGATGCCTGGACCGCCATCTGGCGTGCCGGCGACGGCTTCGAGCCCACGTCCACATGGCGATCGACCTCGTTCGAGACCGATCGGTTCCGGATGCGGCCGCTGGTCGAGGACGACGACGAACGCATCCGGGAGACCCTCGACGACCCGGCGTCGCGGACCTATCTGTTCGGCAGGCCGGATCCGCTGACCGTCGAGCATGCAGGTGCCGAACGCACCCGCAAGTGGTGGACGGCCGCGTGTGGCCAGACCTGTACCTGGGCGGTCGCCGACAAGGAGGACGACCGCTACCTCGCCGACATCTCGTTGTTCAAGATCGACCCCACCACCGGCGCCGAGGCCGGCTTCTACACCCATCCCGAGGCCCGGGGACGCGGGGTGCTGGGGGAGACGTTCCCGGCCGCGGTGCAGCATGCCTTCACCGAGCTGGACATGCGGCGGCTGACCTTGTTCGCCGCGGAATCCAACAAGGGCAGCATCGCCCTGGCCCGCTCGGCGGGGATGCACGAGTTCGGCGTGCAGCCGCTGGCCGCCGACTCCGGCGGCGAGATCGAGGACCTGGTCTGCTTCGAGCTCCTGCGCGACCGGTAGCGGCGCTCTGCGTGATCACCGCGGTCACCCGGCGGCCTGTGGGCGGCTGCTCCGTCACACCCACTGGACAGCCGACGTTACCGTAACTTACGCTATCGTAGGTTACGGTAACGTAGCCGCGGGCCGGACGATACGGATTCGGCCGCGGCATGACGCGGAAGGTCGAGCATGGCGATCAGCGACATCCCCGAGTACGCCCACCTGACAGAGGCCGACGTCGAGGCCCTCGGTGCCGAACTCGATGCGATCCGGGCGGATATCGAGGCTGCTCGCGGTGAACGCGATGCCCGCTACATCCGCAACACCATCCGCTTCCAGCGTGGCCTGGAGCTCGCCGGCCGCGCCATGATCATGGGGTCGCGCAAGCGTTCGCTGTGGTGGGCCGGTGCCGCCTCGCTGGGCGTCGCCAAGATCGTCGAGAACATGGAGCTCGGGCACAACGTGATGCACGGGCAGTGGGACTGGATGAACGATCCCGAGGTGCATTCGACCACCTGGGAATGGGACAACACCGATCCGTCGGCGCACTGGAAGCACACCCACAACTACATTCATCACAAGTACACCAACGTCCTCGGGATGGATGCCGACGTGGGCTACGGCCTGCTGCGCGTCACGCGTGATCAGCGCTGGCAGCCGTTCTACCTCGGGAACATCGCCTACAACACGCTGCTCGCGGTCTTCTTCCAGTGGGGTGTGGCCGCCCAGCATCTCGAGCTGGGCAAGAAGCGTCGCACGCCGGAGCAGAAGGAACAGTTCCGGCGCGACCTGGCCGACGTGGGAACCAAGGTCGGCAAGCAGGTCGGCAAGGACTACGTGGTCTTCCCGGGTCTGGCCGCAGCATTGGCCGCGGCCCTGCCCGGTGGCGATTCCGCTTCTGCGGCAAAGGCATTCGGCAAGGCGGCGTCGGCCGATGCGCTGGCCAACCTGATCCGCAACCTGTGGACCAACGCGGTGATCTTCTGCGGACACTTCCCCGACGGTGCCGAGAAGTTCACCAAGCAGGACGTCGACAGCGAGACCCAGGCCGAGTGGTATCTGCGTCAGATGCTGGGCAGCGCGAACTTCCGCTGCGGACCGGTGCTGGGCTTCATGTCCGGCAACCTCTCGTACCAGATCGAGCACCACATCTTCCCGGATCTGCCGAGCAACCGCCTCGCCGAGATCTCGGTGCGGGTGCGCGCCCTGTGCGAGAAGTACGACCTGCCGTACACGACCGGATCGTTCCCGCTGCAGTACCTCAAGTCGTGGCGGACCATCGCCAAGCTGTCACTGCCGGACAAGTACCTGAAGGCCACCGCCGACGACGCCCCGGAGACCGCCTCGGAGCGGCGATTCAAGCAGGATCTGCCGACCGGTGTGCGCCTGGAGTCGAGTCTCGACCCGATGACCGGACGGCGGCGCGGCCTGCGGTCGGCGATCGGTGCACTTCGGGGCCGTAAGGGCCGACTTGGACGATCGTCCCAGGTCATCGATGCGGCGGCGGCCTGAGGCCGCGTGGCCGACTTCCCGCTCGCGAGGGCATAATGGGTGCCAATGGCGATCACGGACATCTCTGAGTACGCACATCTGACCGACGCGGACATCGAGGCCCTCGGGCACGAACTCGACACCCTGCGTCGGGAGATCGAGGCAGATCGCGGGCCGCGTGACGTCCGCTATCTGCGACGGACGATCGCCGCGCAACGCAGCCTCGAGGTCATCGGCCGCGTCGCGTTGCTGGGCAGCCACCGCCGTCCGCTGTGGTTGCTGGGTACCGCGGCGCTCTCGTTGTCGAAGATCATCGAGAACATGGAGCTCGGGCACAATGTGATGCACGGGCAGTGGGACTGGATGAACGATCCCGAGGTGCATTCGACCACCTGGGAATGGGACATGGTGTGCGCCTCGCCGCACTGGAAGCATTCCCACAACTTCATCCATCACAAGTACACGAACGTCGTCGGCATGGACGACGACGTGGGCTACAAGATCCTGCGTGTCACCCGGGACGAGCCGTGGGAGCCGCGCCGCGCACTGCAGCCGATCTTCAACGTGCTGCTCGCCCTCACCTTCGAGTGGGGGATCGGTCTGCACGATCTCGCGCTCAAGGAGGTCATCAAGGGCGAGAAGCCGATGGAGATCGCGCGGCCGCAGCTCAAGGAGTTCGGCCGCAAGATCGGCAAGCAGGTGACCAAGGACTACCTGCTCTACCCGGCGCTGACCGGTCCGAACTTCCTGCACACCCTCACCGCCAACATGACGGCGAACCTGGTGCGCAACCTGTGGGCCTATGTGGTGATCTTCTGCGGTCACTTCCCCGATGGTGCCGAGAAGTTCACCGTCGACAGCCTCGAGGACGAGACACAGGGGCAGTGGTATCTCCGGCAGATGCTGGGGTCGGCCAACTTCGAGGCGGGCCCGGCGCTGTCCTTCCTGTCGGGCAACCTCTGTTACCAGATCGAGCACCACCTGTATCCGGATCTGCCGAGCAATCGGATGGCCGAGATCGGTGTCCGGGTGCGTGAGTTGTGCGACAAGTACGACCTGCCCTACACCACCGGACCGTTGTGGGTGCAGTACCTCAAGACCCTGCGCACCATCAACAAGCTGGCCCTGCCGGATCGGTTCCTGCACGACACCGCCGACGACGCTCCGGAGACCGCCTCCGAGCGGCGCTTCGCCGGGATGCCGCGGACCAGGGGGCTCAAGACCGCGATCGCCGAGCTGCGCCGCACCCGTCGCGAACGGCGCCGAGCGCGCCGGGACTGACCCCGCGCGTCGGTCCCTCGGCCCCTCACCGGCGGTGAGGGTTGCGGAGGGCCGCGTGGGCGAGGACTCCCTGGACCTGGTGGTGGCGTTCGGTGAAGGCGAACAGCCCCCAGAGCGCCATGCCGGCGATCGCGGTGCCGGCACCCGTCGCGCACACCAGGGTCCAGCCGCCGGTCTGATACGCCCACGCGCCGAAGGCCGATCCCACCACGCCACCGGCGAAGTAAGACACCATGTAGGCCGTGGTCAGGCGTGACCGGGCGGTGTCGTCGAGCGAGTACACCGCCGCCTGGTTGGCGATCTGGACCCCTTGCACGCCGAAGTCGAAGACGACGAGCGCGACGATCAGCACGATCACCTGCCCGCCCCCGAGCCAGAGCAGTCCCCATCCGGCCAGCAGGACGAGCCAGACCCCGTACTGGGTGTGCCGTAGGTACCCGCGGTCGGCGAGGCGGCCGACGCGGGGTGCGGCCAGCGCACCGGCGATCCCGGCCAGGCCGAACAGCCCGATCGCCGCGTCGGAGAAGTGATACGACGACCCGTGTGAACCGGCGAGCAGGAAGGCGATGGCCGTCCAGAGCGAGCTGAACGCGGCCATGTTCAGTCCGCCGAGCAGCATGCGGTGGCGCAGAACGGATTCGGTACGGATGAGCGTGACGATGGAGGCCAGGACCCGCGGATAGGTGGTGCCCGAGGGGCGGCTCACCGCGGTCCGCGGCGCCCGTAGCCAGATGGCGACGGCCATCGCCGCCTGCACGACGGCCGCCACCACCAGGACCGTGCGCCAACCGCCGACCTGAGCGATCAGGCCGGCGAAGACCCGTGACGCGAGGATGCCGATCAGCAATCCGCTCATCACCGTGCCGACCACGGTGCCCCGTTCACCGGGTGCGGCGACGGCAGCGGCCCAGGGGACGACCACCTGTGCTGCCGACGCGGAGACGCCGACCGCGAACACCATGACCATCAGCACCGCGTAGCCGGGTGCGGCGGCGGCAACGGCGAGTCCGGCACAGGAGATGAGCAGCAGGGCGCCCACCAGCCGTCGCCGGTCGACGAAGTCGCCGAGTGGAACCACCAGGGCCAGTCCCACCAGGTATCCGGCCTGGGTGACGGAGATGATCAGGCCTGCGGCGGTGGTGGTGACACCGAGGTCGGCGCCGACCCGATCGAGTAGCGGTTGCAGGTAGTAGAGACAGCCCGCCGAGGAACCGGCGGTCACGGCGAAGAGGAAGACGACCACACGGGTCAACGGTGTACTCGCGGTGGTCGTCGCCACGGGTGATGTCCCGGCGTCGGGAGCCGGCTCGGCCCGTGTGGCGGTTGAAGGTGCGTTCGCATCGCTCATACTCCACATCTTCCGTTGTAGCGGGCATGATGAAAAGCGATGGATTTCGATGTCCATATCTCTTCTGGTGATGATGGTGGAGGGTGGTCTCGTGGAACTGCGTCAGCTCGAGTACTTTCTCGCGTGCTGCGATCACGGCACGTTCACCGCGGCCGCCCGTTCGCTGCATGTCGTGCAGTCGGCGGTGTCGACGTCGATCGCCCGACTCGAGCGGGAGGTGGGTGCCAGACTGTTCGACCGGACCGCCACCAGTCTGGTGCTCACCGAGGCCGGGCAGGCGATCGTCGTACCCGCACGGGCGGCCCTGCGGGCCCGGGCGGAGGTCGGTGATGCGGTCGCGGCCCTGCGCGGCGACATCGCCGGTGAGGTGTCGCTCGGCGCGCTGGTGAACATCGGCGGGGCCATCGACCTCGCCGAGGCGTTCGCTACGGTGCACCGCCGCCATCCGGGGATCGCCATCGTGATGCGGCAGAATCCACGCGGCAGTGAGGGCAACATCCGCGGGATTCGGGACGGCTCACTGGATCTGGCGTTGTTCGGGGGTAACGACGACGACATCCCCGGAGCCACCGTCGAATGGCTCGCCGTGGAGCCGTTGGTGCTGGTCTGTCATCCCGATCACCGTCTGGCGAAGCGAGGTGGCTTCGTGGTCGCCGATCTCGTCGACGAGCGGGTGATCGACTACCCGCCCGGATGGGGGACCCGGGCGGTTGTCGACCGGTATGTGCCACAACGACGTTCGGTGATCGAGGTGGCCGATCAGACATTTGGTACCCAGTTGGCGCGCAAGGGATTCGGGGTGACGTTGGTGCCCGAGAGCGTGGCCCGCGACCAGCCGGAGGTGGCCGTGATGGCGTGTCGCGACCGGGAGATGTCCTGGCACATCGGGATCGCGCACGCGGCCGATCTCACGCCATCGTCGGCGGCGCGGGCCGTCCTCGAGATAGTGCGTTCGGTCGCCGGTCGGGTCGCACGAACGCGGTGACCAGGCAGCGAACGATGGTGCGCACCACCACGAACCAAGATCTCAATAATCAAGCTGCTTTTGCT
>NZ_BCNF01000156.1 GCF_001485495.1 Gordonia desulfuricans NBRC 100010
GAACCCGCTCGGCGGTGTCAACCCGAAGGTTTCCGACCCACCAGACCCTGTCCAGCCACCCCACCAGCGAACCCCCACACCGAAATGCGGGCGAACAAACTTGCTGGGGTGGTCAGCTGCTACTCGGTTTCCCTTCCCCCACAGCCTCTTTCGAGTCTGTCCGGGGCGGCGCCGTGGCTCGCTGACTTGGAATAAGTTACGCACCGATGGCCGTGGATACAAATCGGCTGGTCAGAGACGTATCGTCCGGTGAACGCGCATGTCACGGGCAGTGCCCGCCGGGATCACGCCGACAAGTGTGGTCGCCACCACTGTTGGCGGTCAGGAAGCGGGTCGGCGCCGGCGAGTGTGGCCGCTCGTGTTCCCTCGACGATCCGGTACGCGATGGAGTCCCGTTCGCTGATCACCATCAGTGGCCACCACAGGGCCCGTACATAGGCGTGTGCGCGGTGTCCGCCATCCCAGTCATAGACACCGCGGTAGCGGTGGTTCGCGTCGTCGGCCATCCAGAGTTTGCTCCTGAATCCGGGGAATCCCACGAACAGCACTGTGTTGCAAATACTTTCGACTCTGAACAGCCAATGAACCACACGGTTTCCCCCGATCCACCGGATTCGGAACCCGACGATCAGGGTCACCGGCTCCGTCGGCGCGGCGTCGTCGACCGTGGTCTCTCGGTACACACGTGCCTGCGTGCCGTCGGAGAAACCGACCACGCGGCCGTACTCGATGGTCGGCTGATGCACCTGCCGGCGCAGCATCAGCACAACCGCGGTGATCGCGCATCGTCCGATCGCCGCGGCGGCGACGTACCAGGGATACGGGATCGGGGCGGTCATGGCCGGGTACGGACCGCCGGCGGTATTTCTGCACAGCCCGGGCAACGCACCAGCCCGTCGTGCAGCACCCACCCGTTGATCCGGGCAAGCATGCGCGCCGCGTCATGGGAGTCGACCGCCTTGACCACCAGCGTGCGATCACAGACGTCGCAGCGATTGGTCCACTGGCGTCGACGGATGTCGACGGCATCGGGAGTCGGGGTGTGGAGGAATGTGTGGGTGGTTCTGGTCATCATCGCCCTCGAACGCAATCGCGCGACGGCGACCTAAGCCGGTCGGTCCGTCCACGATCTCGGGTTGTGCGTCTATTGCACCCCTCTGTGACGGCGGTCGCTAGGGCCTTCGGTCACTCGATCGACGCCCAGAACCCCCATATCGGGCAATCACGGTCTGCACCGGGCCGCGAGTTGCAGCCGATGCGAAAGCCGCCATCCGACATGTGCGCATCACGCACCCCCGCGGGCGAACGGATCGATGCGTGTCAGCTCCCGTTTGCCCGCGATAGGACTCGGCAGCTTCGCGATGATCGTCGTGCGCCGGAACATCGCGACGACGAAAGGGAGCCGACCCCGTGTGGAATCACCCAGGTCAGTACATCGACGGACGTTTCGTGGACGCGACGGGGCCGGATGAGTTCACCGTGATCGACCCGTCCACCGGGCAAATCCTGGTGACCGGCCCGGAAGCCGGCGTCGCCGACGTGGATGCCGCAGTGGATGCCGCGACGACGGCCTTCGGCGAATGGGGTCGCACCACCCCCGGCGAACGCTCCGAGCTGATCGGCAGATGGGCCGGCGAGCTCTCGGCGATCGCCGACGAACTGGCCGCCGTCGAATCACGGCAGGCGGGCAAACCGATCCGGTTGACCACTGAGTTCGATGTGCCCGGCACCATCGACAACACCGCCTTCTTCGCAGGTGCCGCCCGCCACCTCGAGGGCAAGGCGAGCGCCGAATACTCCCCCGACCACACCTCGACCATCCGGCGCGAACCCATCGGCGTGATCGGATCCATCGCCCCATGGAACTATCCGCTGCAGATGGCGGCGTGGAAGATCCTGCCTGCGGTGGCCGCCGGCAACACGATCGTGCTCAAGCCGTCCGAGCTGACACCCCTGACCTCGCTGATGTTCGCCGACGCCGCTTCCCGCGCCGGTATCCCCGCCGGCGTGATCAACGTGGTCACCGGCCGCGGCGTCACCACCGGGACCGCGCTGGTCGGACATCGCGACGTGTCGATGGTGTCGTTCACCGGGTCCACCCCGGTGGGGCGCGCAATCGCCGCATCGGTGCCGGGTAGACGGCTGCATCTCGAGCTCGGCGGGAAGGCCCCGTTCGTCGTCTTCGACGACGCCGACCTCGAGGCCGCCGCACAGGGTGCGGTGGCCGGTTCGCTGATCAACACCGGTCAGGACTGCACCGCGGCGACCCGTGCCTATGTACAGCGGCCGCTGTATGCGGCGTTCGTGGAACGGGTCGCCGAGCTCATGTCGTCGGTGGTCCTCGGCGCCACCGACGATCCCGCCACCGACCTCGGGCCCCTGATCTCGCGCGACCAACAACAGCGCGTGGCCGCGATGGTCGATCGCGCGGCCGCCTCCGGCGCCACTGTCGTCACCGGCGGACAGATCCCCGGCGGCGCGCCGGCCGGGAGCAGCTACTACCTGCCGACCCTGATCACCGACGCCACACAAGACAGCGAGATCGTGCAGGACGAGGTCTTCGGCCCTGTCCTGGTGGCACTGCCGTTCGACACCGACGACGAGGGCATCCGCCTGGCCAACGACACCGTCTACGGCCTGGCCGCATCGGCGTGGACGCAGGGCCTCAACCGCGCCGGACGCGCGAGCCGCGAGATCCGCGCGGGATGCGTGTGGATCAACGACCACATCCCGATCATCAGCGAGATGCCGCACGGCGGGCTCAAGGCCTCCGGGTACGGCAAGGACATGTCCACCTACTCGCTCGACGAATACACCAACATCAAGCACGTGATGACCGACATCACCGGGGTTGCGCGAAAAGGATGGCACAGGACGGTGTTCCGGGGGCATTCCGACCAGGGGCCTCCTGACGGCCTCTCTCGGGCACGACACAAGGAGACGAACGACCGGACCGCGGAACAGATCTGATCACACATGAATCAATGGTTTGTCGGGTCACATCACACGCATGGCCGCGCCGGGCCGCGGCGCGGATCGTTCACCGGGACACGAGCCCCTCACAAGGCGTTGCCCGCCATGAGTGACCGCAAGAACCCCTGCGTCTCGGAGTCGGTCGAGTAGATCCGCATGCCACGCATCCCGCGGGTGAGCAACACCTTGTAGGTGTTGCGGACGGCGCGGTCGAACGCTGCGTGATCGGCTTTCTTGACCTGCCTGTCGTGACTGAATTCCGGTCGCGCCACCCAATGGTCGGTGCGCCAGACTAGATCGGGCCCGAAGATCACCGCGCCGTAGTCGTACTCGAACCCCTGTGCGGTGTAGACACATCCGATCTGATGGAAGCCGCCCGGTTCGGTCGCCCACAGCTCACGGCCGGGCGCGTCACCATGTTTGGTGGTCTTCGGGTTGTTCCACGGACGCTTCCAGTCACCGATCACGATGTCGGCGGCGAGAGGTCGTCCGGACTCCGGAGTGCTCCAGTCCCAGCAGTATCCGGCGACGATCCTGGCCGAATACCCCTGTTCCAGAACATCCTCGAGCCTCGACTCGATGATCGACGGGGTGTCGTCCACGGACACGTCGAAGGCATCGTCGCCGTCCCAGGCGACCGGACCTCCCGGTTCGAGTTCCAGGAGCCTGCGTACCCAATGGTCGTAGGAACTACTTCCACCGCAACGGAACTGGCCGTCGAGACGGATCACCTGGGAGGTGCACTTCATCCGCGCCGCGGCCTGTTCGATCTCGGCGACGCTGCCACGTTCGGTCGGTTTGACGACCTGGTCCTCGTCGAGCAGGAACACCGGGACACGCGCCGCATCGATGAGTTCTTCGACCTGGGGCCTGCCGGTGCGGTCGATCGCCCGGGTGAACCTGTTGGTCGAGGTCTCCCGGATGCGGTGGGCCTCATCGCAGATGAGGACCTCGAGGTCGTTGGGCTCGGAGTTGATGAAGTTGTTGTAGTAGGTGAACAGCTTCTGTACCCGCGGCGCACGCGCCCCGGCGACCTTGCGCAGCGTCTTGGTGAATGCCGAGGAACCGGTGGCGTGCACCGCGGTGCGGCCTTGCCGGGAGAGTTCGCCCAGCAGACTCAGTGCGATCACCGATTTGCCCGATCCCGGGCCGCCGACGATCACCACGACCTCCTTGGTGGTGGCCCGCGAAGCCTTCTGCACCGCCCGCATCACCAGGTCGAATGCCACCTTCTGTTCGTCGAGCAACACGAACTGCTCGCGCCGCTGGACCTCGTCGGCGGCCAGGGCCATCAACTGTTTGCTGGGGCGGATCGCCGAGTTCAACAGCTGATCGGCGGCGTCGGCGCCGGAGTTCTCGGACAGCCGCGACCTCAGGAACGCGACGAACTCACCCCGCCGCTGGGCGGTGAACATCCGTCCGGTCTGCGACTGCGGATGGTCCCAGAGGGTGCGGACGTCGTCATCGGTGGCGTTGTGCAGATACGCCGCGCCGGCGAGGTTCTCGGTGCTGCCGCCGAGAGCGGAGATGAAGTCGGCGATGTGGGTGCAGTACCGGCTGACCTGCTCGACCGGGTGCAGTCGCTCCCCCACGCCGTCGAGGTGTACGACCGCCTCGGTGCCCTCGAGGGCGCCCGCCCTGGTCCACTGCTTGAGTTCGATCACCACATACGACGGCTCACCGGTCTTCGGGTGGTGTCCGCAGACCACCACATCGGCACGCTTGCTGGTCAGCGGCAACCGATACTCGATCAGCACCTCGGCCTTGTCGAGGCCGGCATCCTCGAGGTCGGCAACAAGAACGCCGAGACTGCGTTCCCACGATCGCACCTCACCCCCGGACGGGTGATAGCCGAACTCGTAGACGAACTGTTCGGTCAAGGCGGGTACAAGCTTGGCGGCGGTGAGCTGAGAGCGAACTCCAGCCACCGAGCCCCGATACAGCGACACTGCGGCTCCAGGAAGACACGACGGACTTCCCGCTCGGGTTGGAGCCTTGTCTCATGCGACGCGTCTGTCGGGCCGAAGCGGATTACGAGTGTGAGACTAGCGTGTCGTTCTAGTGGTTGAACGTGCATCGGCAGCGGTCGTGTCCGATTCCCATTCCGGCATTCTCGTCATACCGGCGTGCTTTACTCCGACCGTGCATGATCCTCTGGCGCCCGGAATCTACGAGTCAGTCGTCACCCACCGACTCGAGCAGTTGCTCGGCGCTTCCGAACTGGACCCCGAGTACTCAGACGTGCCCGAGCCCGACCGGCCCCATGTATTCGCTCGACACCTTGCCGTCGCCGCGGAACGCCATCTCGCTGCGCTCCCCAAGGACGAGCAGCTCACTGCGGTCAACTCGTTGATCGCTCAGTTGACCGACGGCCCCCTCGACCAGCTGAGCAACCAATCGCAGCTGACGTCGCTGCACGCTCCGGGAAAGCCCAGTCCCGTCCGTCCGGCGACGCCGCTGTCGGAAGTCGCTCTGCTGACCAACACGCGCGATGAGCCGAACATGGCAAGCGAGATCGCTCGGGAACTGCAGTCCGTCGACCGGGTGGACCTGCTGTGCGCGTTCATCCGCTTCGCGGGTATCGCCGTCATCAAGCGCGAGCTCGCCGCGCTCCGCGATCGTGGAGTGAAGCTCCGCGTCATCACCACCACTTATCGTGGTGCGACGCAGCGACGCGCCCTCGACGAGCTCGTCGAGAAGTACGGCGCCGAGGTCCGGATCCGGTACGAGACCGCATCCACACGCTTGCATGCCAAGGCGTGGCTGTTCCGTCGGCACTCCGGCTTTGACACCGGATACGTGGGCAGCTCCAACCTGTCACGGTCGGCGATGGTCGATGGGCTGGAATGGAACGTGCGGATCTCATCTGTTGCCACGCCGACATTGGTCCGGAAGTTCGAGGCCACCTTCGACACGTACTGGGCCGACCCAGCGTTCAAGACCTACAACCCCGCCACCGACGCCGAACTGCTCGACCGGGCCCTCGCCGCGGCCGGCGGAGCTGGCACGGGCCGCGAGACCATCACCATCTCTGGCCTCGACGTGCAGCCCTACCCTCACCAAGAACGCATCTTGGAGGCGCTTGACGTCGCCCGGACGGTGTACGACCGCCACAACAACCTGATCGTTGCCGCAACCGGCACCGGAAAGACCGTCGTGGCCGCGCTCGACTACCAGCGGCTCTGCCAGACCGCCGACGAGCAGCTCAGCCTGCTGTTCATTGCACACCGCAAGGAGATTCTCGAGCAATCGCTGCGAAAGTATCGAGAGGTACTCGGTGACGGAAGCTTTGGCGAGCTCCTCGTCGGCGGACACCGCCCGGCAAACGGAAAGCACGTCTTTGCGAGCATCCAGTCGCTCAACGGGAGCGCCGCGAACATTGACCCCGGCGACTTCGACGTCGTCGCAATCGACGAGTTCCATCACGCCGCGGCACCCACGTACCGGACCATCCTCGACTCGATCTCGCCCACTGAGCTACTCGGCCTGACGGCCACCCCTGAACGGGCTGACAACCTCGACATCCTTGGCTGGTTTGGGGGACAGACCACGTATGAACTGCGCCTCTGGGATGCCTTGGAGCAAGACCTCCTGTGCCCGTTCCACTACTACGGAATCTCCGACAACACCGATTTGCGGTCTCTGGCATGGTCACGCGGCGACTACAAGCAAGCCGACCTCGAGAAGGTCTACACAGGCAATCATGCGCGCACCCTCCTGATTCTGAAGGCAGTGCGTGAGTATGTGGAGAGCCCCACCGCCATGAAGGCACTCGGCTTCTGCGTCAGCATCAAACACGCGGAGTACATGGCGGACGCCTTCTCACGTCAGGGAATCCGATCAGCGGCGCTCACCGCCGATACCTCACCAGAGGCACGAGCACAGGCGCTGGCAGAACTGCGCGCTGGCGCGCTCCAATGTCTGTTCGCTGTAGACATTTTCAATGAGGGTGTCGACATTCCCGACGTCGACACCCTGCTGATGTTGCGACCCACCCAGAGCGCCACCATCTTCCTCCAGCAGCTCGGTCGCGGTCTGCGTCGAAGCCGCAACAAATCCCAGTTGACCGTCCTCGACTTCATCGGGCACCAGCGGGTGGAGTTCAACTATGGTCCCCGGTTTGCCGCACTGACCGGTGACGGCAGTCCACGCGAGATTGAAGAAGACTTTCCCCTGCTCCCAGGCGGCAGCCGGATCGTGCTGGACCGTCAAGCGCAGGAGATTGTGGTCGAATCAATCAAACGTGCCGTGCCCAGCAACCGGCGAGCCGCGCTCGTCCAATCAGTACGCAACACCGGCACAGCGATCCTCAGCGAGTACCTCCGAGCCAGCGGATGCCAACTGTCAACGGTGTACGGCGGCAGCAGCACTCGAGCATGGACGCCGCTCCTGCGCGATGCCGGGATGAGCGTTGCGCAGGAAGGGCCTGACGAAGCCTCACTCCTCAAACGCGTTCGCACACTCGCCCACGTCGATGACTTTGAACGCGCAGCCAGCTACAAGCGGCTCGCCTCCGTTGGTGGTCCGTCCTACGACTCCCTGTCTGAACGAGATCAGGCCTACGCACGCATGCTGATCTACACCGTGTGGCCGAATCGTGGCGGCTTCGCCACATGGGACGCTGCCCTCGATCAGCTCCGTGAACACCCCGCGATCTGCACCGAAGTCCACCAGTTACTCGAGGTCACCACATCGCAGATCCACCACGTGCCGCGCCTCTCCGAGGGCCGTCCCGATCTTCCCCTCCTGACTCATGCTCAGTACCGACGTGAAGAAGTCTTGGCGGCCATCGGATTTGCCACATTGCAGCGCAAGGCTCAAGGACAGGCCGGAGGCGCGGTCTGGCACGACACCACCGCGGCACTCTTCGTCAACCTCCATAAGTCAGAGAGCCAGTTCAGTCCTACGACGATGTACCGCGACTACCCAATCTCGCGCGAGATGTTCCATTGGGAATCGCCCAACAACACAGCGGCCGATTCCGAGATGGGACAGCGGTATCTCTCCCAGCGATCGAATGGCTGCACCGTGTTGCTGTTCGTCCGAGATCACCCCGACGGCCAGTTCGGGTCGAGCCCATATGTGTACCTGGGCCCCGTTGATTACGTCAGCCACCAAGGAGAGCGACCCATCGCCATCACTTGGAAGCTGCGCCGGCCGATGCCGATCGACGTCTTCGAGAGTGGAGCCGTGATCGCCGGCTGAATCCCACCGGCCAATCCCCCAGCCGTCTGACCGACGGACATACACCTCACCGACACTTGCCTTTTCGAAGAATAGGATTCGCTCGTGCCCACCGATGACGTGTCAGAAGCTGCACCCACCGCCGAACAGTCTTTGGTCGACACCGTCTGGGATCTGCTCGATGCTGATGCCAACCTCGACGACGACACCAAGTACCTCGTCATCGCAGCAATGGACAGCGAGGAGTCGCTGACTGCTCAACTCGGCGAGGGTGCGCTCGCCCAGCACCGCCCAGAGCCGGAGGCACGTGAGGAACGCCCAGCGGGTGCGTTTGTGCATCAGATCAGCGTGTCCGGGTTCCGCGGAATCGGGGCCGAGGCAACCTTGAAGATCACGCCGTTCCCCGGGATCACCGTGGTCAGCGGTCGCAACGGTTCGGGTAAGTCCAGTTTTGCCGAGGCACTCGAGTTTGCGCTCACCGGCCAGAGCTACCGCTGGCGCAACAAGGGCGCAAAGCTCTGGCAGGACAACTGGCGAAACCTGCATAGTCCCGATCCCTGCTCGGTCAGTGTGGAGTTTGCGGTCGAGGACAGCACCACCACATCGATCGGCGCAGAGTGGGCGGCCGGCGCCGAGCTCGGGGACGCCAAGCACTGGTCGCAGGTCATGCGGGAAAAGCAGCAAGAAGGCGTATCCGCACTCGGATGGACCAACGCCATCGAGATCCACCGACCGATTCTGAGCTACGACGAGATCGGAGGCTTGCTCGATCAGGAACCGTCTAAGCTCTACGACGCTCTGGCAAAACTCCTCGCGCTCGACGAGATCCAGGATGCCGAGGCACGCCTTGACGCACTCTTCAAGCAGAAGTCGCAGCCCGGCGATATGGCGAAAGCCGCACTGAAACAGCTCAAATCGCAGGTCCAAGAGTCCGACGATCCCCGCAGCGCCGAGCTCGTCAAGCTCTTGCGGAAGCGCCCACCCAACCTCGACGCTGTTGCTGAGCTGATCTCGGGCAGCACCAGTGGTGCCGAGTCGGTGGTCGTGCGCCTCGACGCGATCGCCAACACCGTGGGTCCCGACGTCCAGCATGCGGCGGCACTGGCCGCGTCGTTACGTGATGCTCTCAGTACGAGTCGAGGCCTCGCCGACGAGTCCATGCGCACGGCAGAACTCCGCGCGGATCTGCTCCGCAAGGCACTGGAGTTCCATTCAGCCGACGCGGAGCCCGCTGCGTGCCCCGTGTGTGGCGAGGGGACACTCACCGCCGACTGGGCGGAGCACACCCGAGCATTCCTCGAGACGGAACAGGGCCAGCTCGCGATGTACAGCGAGGCCCGCGCGCAGGTCAACCAGCTTGAGCAGCAAGCCCGCGCACTGCTCACCTCGGTGCCGATGGTGACCGCAATCGACGGCGCCGAGCTGACCAGCTTGCCCGCCTACCAGGTGGCTCAGGCCGCGGCGGCACAGATCCCGCACACAGTCGAAGGCCTGCCGTCATATCTGGAGTCGACAATCCCCGCTGTGCAGGCTTCTCTCGACACGCTTCGCACCGAAGCGACGGAACTGTCTGCGGCGCTGCGCGACTCGTGGGCTCCCATCGCGACAGCGACACTCGCATGGCTTGGGCTTGAGCGTGACGCTCAACAGAGTACCGAACTTGTCGACCGAATCAGCAAGGCCCGCAACTGGGTACGCAACCACTCCGGCGAGTTGCGCAACGAGCGCCTGCGCCCCATCTCGGAGGGTGCCCGAGCAATCTGGTCGCAACTGCGGCAAGAGAGCAACGTCGAGATCTCCGATATCGCCCTGGAAGGCAGCCGGAACCGTCGTCGTGCGGTGTTGCAAGGTACCGTCGACGGGCAGGAAACCAGCGCACTGTCAGTGATGAGTCAGGGCGAGCTGCACGCACTGGCCCTCGCCCTGTTCCTGCCGCGCGCCACCGCCGCGCCAAGCCCCTTCCGGTTTGTCGTCCTCGACGACCCCATCCAAGCGATGGATCCGGCCAAGATCGACGGCTTCCTCAACGTCCTCACCGGCATCGCAAAGAACCGGCAGGTCATCGTCTTCTCGCATGACGACCGCCTCCCCACCGCCATCCGGCAACGCTCCATCCCCGCGCAGCTTCTCGAAGTCCGACGCGAGCAGGGATCGCAGGTCACGGTGAAGTTCGCCGACGTTCCCGCGCGCCGCTTTGTTGACGATGCCCGAGCGCTCGTGTCCGACAGGACACTCTCCGACGACGTGCGGCGTCAGGTGCTACCCGGATTCTTCCGGTTCGCCATCGAAGCAGCCGCCCGCCAGGCGTTTTACACCCAACGAAGCCTCCACGGCGACAAGCAGATCGAGACCGAAGAGCTGTGGCACGGCGCAACCACCACTGCCGACTACATCTCCCTGGTCCTCGAGACGATGGCAGGAACGACACCGAGCGTCACCTCATGGTGCAAGCTCCGCCCCCACCGCGGTACCTCGGTGGGGATCGCGACGCGTGGATTCCACCACGGCGCGCACGTCAGCCACGCCGACGTCAACGACCTCAAGAGCACCGTCGACGACATCCTGGCCACCCGATGACGCCTCTGGAACTGCTGGGACACGCCCAGCACCTCCTCGACGAGTCCTCCGGCGCCACCGTCGGCAACTCGGCGCGGCTTGCCGCGATGATGGGCAGACAGGCACTCGAGCAATACGTCCGCGCCCGGTGCGCCGAGCTGAACGTCGACTATGACGGGCGGTCGATGCGCACGCGGCTTCTCATTCTCCGTTCACTCGACGACGTCGACAACGCCGATCGGCTGGCATCGCTGTGGAGCCAACTCAGTGCCTGCTGCCATCAGCACGCCTACGAGCTGTCACCGACGGTGACCGAGGTGCGCGCCTTGTGCGAAGGCGTGATTGACAGCATCGCGCCCCGCGTCACACTGTCCACTCCTTCTCCGAAAACGCCCGCCTGAGCACATCCGCGGTCAAGACATACGAAATCTTCGTTACTGCCTGAGTCGAACTGGTGGACAAAGAGCACCTCGCTCATGTCCATCGACCAGGTCAGTATCCGGTGGCCACGGTTCCACTCCGGTAGATGCGAGGCCGTCCAGAAGGTGGCTTCCGTATGGACGCCAACGGGACACAGTTCCGCACGTACGCCGCGAACACATCCAGGAACAGCTCCGCTCCAGGATGATTCGGCAGTCGCTCATCCTTGTACCGGTTTCCAGCGCGTTGGCTCGGCAAATCTGACGTCCGACATCGCCGTCCTGTTTGCGGCGATTCACGCCAGCAACCGCCGCCCCGCCCGTCGCCATCCGCGCACTGCGCCACACCTGACACAATCGGCAGATGTCCAGTGTGTGGCTGATCCGCAATGACACGTTCGACGACGAGCTGGAGACCCTCGGAATGGTCACCATTGGATGGGACATGGTCGGTGACCTCCGCGCGGCCACCGACCCCGCCATGGTCAAAGACCAGATCCGAGCAGCAAATCCAGACCAAAGCGCCATGAGTCTAGCCTTGGTCGCTGGCACGCTTGAGCGGTTCGCCCGGACCATGGCGATCGGCGACGTCGTGGTCGCACCGCGCCCCGACCGCATTCACCTTCGCATCGGCACCGTGACCG
Organism: Gordonia desulfuricans NBRC 100010; assembly: GCF_001485495.1. GTDB lineage: Bacteria > Actinomycetota > Actinomycetes > Mycobacteriales > Mycobacteriaceae > Gordonia > Gordonia desulfuricans. Next base: position 11,777 of record NZ_BCNF01000156.1, read on the forward strand.
GCGACTATCTCTACGTCGCCGATGCTCCGACGCACCGGCACCGCCGCCCGGTGGCCTGGACTCACACCGCGATCCGGCGAGCCGACCTCCCCGACGACGCGACAAGCGGACTGCGGAGCATCAGCACACTCTCCCAGATCAATCACGGTGCCGAGCTGTTCGCCCGGCTCGCCGCTGATCCCCGATTCAGCCCACAGGCAGACAACGCGCTACCCGATCTATCGACCAACACCTGGCTGGTCGGCTCGCGCATCGACGAGGCAGACGTCACGGACCGCTTCATCGCCGCGGGGATCTGGCAGTTGAAGGACGGATTGGACCAACGTGCCGCCGCCATTCGCATTGGCGATCGGATCGCGATCAAATCGGCGTACGTACGCTATAGCGACCTGCCGTTTGACAACCACCGGAAGCCGGTGTCGGTCATGACGATCAAGGCCCGCGGCGTCGTTAGCGGCACCCATGACGACCACCTCAGCGTGGACTGGGACAGCACCTTCACCCGCCGCGACTGGTACTTCTACACCTTTCAAGGTGCGGTGTGGCGCCTCCGCGACAAAGACGAGTACGCAAGGGCATTGAGCCGCTTTGTCTTCGACGACGAGAACCAAGATATCGAGTACTTTTTGAGCCGTTCACCGTGGAATAAGTACTCACTGCCACAAGATAATTCGGAGGACCAGAAGCCTACATTCCGGATTCCATTTCCTTCCACTGAGCCCATCTACGAGGCCGCAGACCGGTGGCGTGAGGCGGTACTCACCGGCACGTCCCTGTTCAGTGGCCGCCCTCTCGACTACCGCGCAGCCGTCCGGGATCTGACCCTCTACTTCATCGACAGCCCAGACGAAGGCACCGATAGCTTCTTCCAGAAGCTCGAACGTCAGCTCACCGATGCCGGGGACGATGCGATCGCGCTGGCCACCGAACTGCTGTACCTCTACTACCTGCCGGTGAGTACTGCCGCTGTGAGCGTGAGCACCAAGCACGCAGGAGTCAATGGTGTTGCAGCATGGCGTGACTCGGTGGCACCGATCCCTGAGGAACTCTCCACCGCGCTATCCGCAGGCGTTGCCCGGGTGGGGACCGCCTACCAGACGCAACGTTGGCGACTGTTTGCCTATCTGATCCGGATCGTTGACGTTCTCACCGCATTGCCCTCGGACGATCGGCGCTCTGCACTGACGGACTGGGATCGCTTCCAGCACACTGTTTCCGCCGTCGACGACCGGGGCGTCTGGGCGATCCGGTATCTGCTTGAGCACGTACTGTTTCCCGATCATGCGATGGCGGGTGCCAGCCGGGATGACCGCGAGCAGATGCTCCGGGCCTTTGCAGCGGATGATCCGACCGTATCCGATGCCAACGCGCTACGCCACCATCTCGAGCCAAACATCCGTTACGGCAATCGCTTTGCGATCAATCTCTATCAGCCACCATACCGGTTCGAGTGGAGGCCACTCGCCGAGCACAAGATCATCTGGGCTGCCTGGGCGATGCGTGCGGTCAGCAGTCCTTCCACGGTCACCGAGTCGCTGATGTCCACACTCGCTGACGCATCCGCGGTCATGGCTGCTCCAGCGACAGCATTGTCGCCGCGCTTGAGCAGTTGTTCGGGCACTCCGGCCAACGCGTCCTCCTCACCTTCGCTGAGCGCGATCCACACACGCTCACCGAGTTACTTTCGCACGCCGACGACTGGGGACCAGGGCTTCTCATCGATCAGATCGCTACCGCGATCAGCCTCGATCCCGCCGACACCGCAGAGTTTCTTGAAGAAATGTCCACGCTCCTGGCCAGGACGGGCAATGATCTCCCCATCCGTGCGGCCGCCACCGTCCAAGCCCAGGAGCGTCTGAGCCGCCGAGACCCGATATCGGAGTCGGCAACTCCCGGCGAGCACTACCTTGCCTATGTGAGTCGGATCGAGGACCTTCAGTTCGCAATGGTCGACCATTCCGACATCGAGGTAACCCGGTTGCAGGTCAGCGTCATCGCCGACAACCTCGTACGCCTCGAAACCGCCGAAACAGACTGGAATTCCGCCACCTGTAATGCTTTTGATGCCTGGAGAGCCGGCAAGAAGGTGGCGCCGCCGGATGACTTCGACGATGCCTCTCCGGCCGATGACACGTCGCTCACAGCACCAACGAGTCCAGTAGAGAGCGACCACACGCGGATCAGCCGCGAACAACTCGAAACCACGCTATCGATTCACAGCGACGCCGGGAGAGTTTGGCTCGACGACACGTTGGAGATGCTCGACGAGAAGCGCCAGATGATCCTCGAAGGTCCACCGGGCACGGGAAAGACGTTCATCGCACGAGCAATCGCACATCATCTCGCCGGGCGAGAAGCCACCGCGCTCGTCCAGTTCCATCCGGGCACAGCGTACGAGGATTTCGTGCAGGGCCTACGGCCTGATCCATCCGAACCGGGCCGGTTCGCCATCACGGACGGACCACTGATCCGCTTCGCCGAGGACGCCGGGACCCGCCCCGAGGTGCCTCACGTCCTGATTATCGACGAGATCAACCGAGCCAATCTCCCGGCAGTATTCGGCGAGCTGTACTTCCTCCTCGAGTACCGCGACGAGCCCGTAACGATGACCTACGGGCGGCAGTTTCAGCTGCCGCCCAACCTGCTGATTATCGGCACGATGAACACTGCGGACCGCTCGATCACCGCCGTCGACGCCGCGTTACGTCGGCGCTTCGTCTTCCGGGAGGTCCGGCCCGGTGAACCCCCGCTCGACGACATCTTGCCGCACTGGTTGGCTCGCTACGCGCCGACACTGACATGGCTCAATGACCTTTTGTTACTTGCCAACCAGCGAATCCGCGATCGGGATCAAGCGATCGGCCCCAGCCACTTCCTGCGTACGGACCTGACCGAGAAGCATGCTCGACGCGCATGGAACCACACCGTGCTACCGACGTTGACCGAGTACTTCTACGGCCAGCAGCATCGGCTCGCCGAACTGGACTTTGATGCGCTCAAGTCAGCGGTCACCGAATCCGACGCCGATGCTGACGCTGACTGAGCACCAACGCAGCAGTCCGATCCCGCTGACGATCGCTCAACAGCGGACGCTTCGGGCTGTGTTCGACGCACGCCTCGAACCGGCCGAGAACGGCTGCGTGCGCGTCACCCCCGGGGCCCGGGTCGGCGCAGCGATCATCGACGACGTGCACGTCGTCGTGACTCCAAAGGTCCCGATCCGTCGGATAATCCACATGATCGGAGTAGCTGCCGACCCCTTCAACTGGCGACCTGAGGAGGTCGACGGCTTGTCGGCATCGTCGATCGATGACGCATTGGCTGCGCTGTTCGCACGCGCATGCATCCGAGCGTTCGGCCGCGGGATCTATCGCACCTACCGCACCGAGCGTCAACAGCTGTCGCACATCAAAGGACGTATCGACGTCGGCCGATACGTCCGGAGTCCGCTGCCGCTGCCGGTTCCCGTAGTGACCACCGTTCACGACGACCACACCCCCGAGAACCAGATCTTGCGTGCCGCAACTGCGGCGCTGCGTGTGCTACCGGGCCTCTCCGACAGCAGCCGCACCGACCTGTCGGCGGTATGGAAAGTGGTGCGAGACGTGGGAACACACCCGGATCCGCTGCAGCTAGCACACGGCATTGTCTGGTCGCGGCACAACAACCACTACCGGACCGCAGTGCGGCTGGCCGAGCTGGTGCTGCGGTCGCGATCGGTCGCGGTGACCTCTGGTGCGGTCGCGGTCGCCGGATTCGTTCTCAACATGCCGAGCGTCGTCGAGGAGTACGTACGGGTGCTGATCCGTGCTCGCCTTGGCGCGGACGAAACCGAAATGCCGGCGTCCTGGCGTGGGCGAATGAACCTGGATCAGGGACGACGCATCGCCCTGATCCCCGACCTGGGCATGCGCCGAAATGGGCGATGGCAGTTCGTCGGCGACGTGAAGTACAAGGTCGCGCAGGGTTCTGGTGGTGATCCAGCTACAGAGATCGGCCGCCAGGCGGACCTCTATCAGCTGCTCGCCTACGTCACCGAGGCCGGCTTGGACGAGGGCACGCTGATCTATGCCGGTGCCAGCCGGGGAGAGGTAGTCCATACTGTCCGCGCGACTGGGGTGCGGCTACGTGTGGTGGCGCTCGACCTCACCGCCGCCGACATCGACCATCAGGTGCGCACTGCGGTGTCCACTGGCTTCAGCATGGCCCCGCCGTCGTCGATTGTTTGACAAACGCCCTGACCAGCAGAAACGCATGTGCCGCATAACCTGATACCCCCTCGATACGTTCATCACGTCCAGCTGTTCCGACGTGAAGGAAGCGATATGAAGTGAGGAGATATTGT
>NZ_BCNF01000157.1 GCF_001485495.1 Gordonia desulfuricans NBRC 100010
GGGGGTTTCGACTCGACTTGTCGCTACGCTCCTCGTCGGCTCAACCATCCATGGCGGCAAGCCAATTGGGTGGTTGAGCCGGGACCGAGCGTCGCGAGGGCCCGTGTCGAAACCTCGTGGGTCGACGACGTTGGTGACCACCCCGAACCCAGTGGTTGCGTTCCGAGTTCGGCCGGCGGGGGTTTCGACACGACTTGTCGCTACGCTCCTCGTCGGCTCAACCATCCATGGCTGCAGCGTGATTGACCAGATGCTGCCTCAACCAGCATCGGCGGCAGCATCATTGGGTGGTTGAGCCGGGACCGAGCGTAGCGAGGACCCGTGTCGAAACCTCGGTGGGTCACCTCGGGCGGTGACCACCTCGACCGTGGGTTGCGTTCCGAATCCGGCCGGCGGGGGTTTCGACACGACTTGTCGCTACGCTCCTCGTCGGCTCAACCATCCATGGGGTCAGCACGATTGCCCCACTGGTCGCTTACTCATCAATGACGGCAACCCAATTGGGTGGTTGAGCCGGGACCGAGCGAAGCGAGGACCCGAGTCGAAACCTCGGTGGGCCGGCGGTGTCGGTGACCACCCCGAACCCAGTGGTTGCGTTCCGAGCCCGGCCGGCGGAGGTTTCGACACGACTTGTCGCCCTCCGCTCCTCGTCGGATCAACCATCCATGGCGGCAACCTCATTCAGTGGTTGAGCGAGGGCCCGTGTCGAAGCCCGCCGACCTGACGACGTCGGGGACCGCCTCGATCGTGCTGGTGCGGTCCGTGCCGGCTCACTCATAGCGCGCATTTCACCGGCGGTGTTCGTCATACTCGACACCGTGATGAATGTGTGGAGCCGCAGACGGTGAACGATATCGGGGCCTCGGGCTGGCGTTCGGCGGCCATGACTGCGCTGCGCCCCGCCGACAACCCGTGGGCGGTGCGCCCCGCGCTGACCACGGCGGCCGCCGCGCTCGTCGTGGTCATCATCGGACTCGCCCTGGGCAGGGCCGAGCTGGTTGCGGTCACCCTGTTCGGAACCGCGTGCGCCGCAGTTCTCGCCGACCGCACCGCCACCCGGCAGCGTTGCGCCTGGGCGTTGGCGCTGCAGGCCCTCGGAGCCTGTGTCGGGATCGCGGTGGGTTCGCTCACCACCGACCCGGTCGGTCAGGTGGCGATCGCCGCCGCCGTGGCCTTCGTGTCGGGGCCGCTGGGTCGCGTGGGCCGCTCGGCCGCCGGATGCGGACTGATGGCGATCATCGGTGTCGCCTTCGCACAGTTCGGCGGCACCGGATTGCCCTGGTATCAGCAGTGTCTGTGTTATCTGGTCGGGACCGCGGCGATCGCCGTCGTCGATCTCGGGCCGTGGCCCTGGCAGCCGCGTGGTATCCGACGGGCAGCGGTGGCTGCGGTGTTCCGGGCCTCGGCGACGCTCGTCGACGCTGCCGGGACCGACGACGCACCGGCCGCCCGCTCGTCATTGCTGGCCGCCTCCGAACGTGCGCGCCACGTCGTGTTCGGCCCGCACCTGCCCCGACCGCACCGTCGACCGACGCCGGCGGAAGTGGCCTGGCAGCACGCCGCCGACGCCGCCCTGGTCGCGGCCGCCACGGGGGTCGACTGTCGGGCGCGCGGCGCCGATGCCGCCCAGATGCGGGACTGGGCCGACGCGATCGAGCACGGGCTCCCGATCGACTGGCCTGCACAGGTCGTCGACGTGGTCGCGCCGGCAGGCCCTCGCCGCAGTGAGATCTGTGGTCGCGATGCGGTGTTCGACGGGGTCCGGATCGCGTGGTGTCTGGCGCTGGCCACCGTCGCCACGATCGCCCTGCACGACCCGTCGCATTCGGTATGGATCCCGTTGACGGTCAGCGTGCTGGTCCGCCCTGAATACGGCACGGTGTTCATGCGGGTCACCAACCGGCTGTCGGGCACCGTGGCCGGCGGCGTACTCGCGGCGATCCTGCTGCTCGTGCTCGGCAGTGGCCTGCCGGTGGCGGTCGCGGCGGCGGTGGCCATCGGGTTCTCGGTCGCTGCTGCACCGAAGTCGTACGGGCTCAGCGTCATCGGAGTCACGTGTGGTGCGCTGATGAGCGCATCCATCGCCACCGCCGATCCCGTGGTGCCGCTCATCCGGGTCGGTGACACACTTCTCGGCGCGGTGATCGCCCTGATGTTCGGATTCCTGCTGTGGCCTGGTCGAGGCGTCCCCGATCCGACGTCGGGCGTGCGGACCGCGCGCCGTGCTGCGCGGCGCTATCTGCGGTCGGTGGTGGACGGCGCCGGTGTCGCGGCGGCGGGGGAGGAGGCCTACAGCCGTGCCAATCGGGCCGTCGAACAGGCCCGGACGGCGCTGCTCGAACCACCGCCGATCGGTGCGATCGCCCGGACGCATCTCGCGGACGCATTGGCGGTCAAGGGGATCGTCGACGAGGTCACCGCACTCCGGCGGGTCGACGAGGCCCCTGATCGGGCACAGTTGGATGCGCTGCGATCCCGGCTGGAGACACCCGACAGACGGTGACCGGCCCACCACCAGCGCCGACGACACGGACGGCACCGGCACCGGCACCGGCACCGGCACCGGCAACGCAGGCGACGGCCGCGGGTGGCGTTTCTCACCACCACCCGCGGCCGTCGATCCTGTCGTCCGTCTTGCCGATCACCCCCTCCCCGTACTGCCCGTTCTGCGGCCTACCGTCAGATCACCAGAGGTCGTAGCCGGCGTTGGCGTGCGGGAAACCGGTCGAGACGTTGGCATTGATCCAGTAGTGGCCGCCGGTGACGCCGGTCGCGTTGGTGTTGGTGCCCCCGGGGACGTTCACCAGCTGGTACACCGCGTGCGGGCCGACTGCGCCGATCCGGTAGTTGATCGTGACGGTCTCGTGGTTGCCGTGTGTGGAGGCGGTGACGATCTCCGACGCACCGGGGGCCAGGGTGCCGCGCGGGGCGTTGATCCAGTGGCCGGCACCCGGGTCCGCGCTGGTGAGGTACTGGGTCTTGTCGGTGTGGTTGGTGATGGTCATCGCGGTGGTCGCCTGACCCACCGGCAGGGTCCCGGCACTGGCCAGTCCGGCACCACCGGCGGCCAGCGCCCCGGCCACACCGACCCCTGCGAGCACCGCCAGCAGGCGGCCCTTGCGGCTGCGCAGACCCTTCCGGCCGGTGTTCTCGGCGGCCGTGTCCTCGGCTGCGGTTCCGGTGACGTCGGTGCCGGTGATCGTGGTGGTGTCGGTGGTGGTCATGGTGGGTCTCCTTCGACCGGTGACCTCGCCCTTGTGGGGCGTGGTCGTCGTTGTTTCTGACATGTATGACCTTGCCGGTCGCGGCGGGTTTCCGGAGTCGGCCGACCCGGCGATCCGGTGGGGGATCGAGACCTCCCCCGATCGGGGGAGGTCTCGGCGGACCGGCGGATGTGGAAGACACCGTGCGGCGGCCGCGCCGACGCGGTACAGATAGACCGGCGCACCGTCGTCGAATCGACACCTGCCGACCAAGGAGGGCCCGATGATCGCTCGCACGCAGGGATCTCACACACCGACGCTGCGGACGAGGTGGGTGACGGCCGTCGTGGCCGTACTCGTGACCATCGGCCTGTCGGGGACGGTGTGGAGCCGTGCCGCCGCCGACACCCCGACCGCCGCCGCCGGCACCCCCATCCCGTCGGCCGAACCGTTCTACACCCCGCCACCGTCGCTCGCCGGCGTCGCCCCCGGTACGGTGCTGCGGACCCGTGAGGTGAGCATCGGGGTGCTCGGTACGCAGACACCCCTGCGGGCCACCCAGGCGTTGTATCGGACCACTGATCAGCACGGCCAACCGATCGCCACGGTCACCACCGTCATCGCGCCACCGGTACCCGCGCCGACCCCGCGTCTGGTGAGTTTCCACATGGCCTACGACGGCCTCGGGTCGGCGTGCGACCCGTCATACACGTTGCGCGGCAACGACCCCGGGATGCTGACCACCACCGAGCAGGTGGCCATGTCGGCCTACCTGGCCTCCGGGCACACCCTGGTGGTCTCCGATTACGAGGGACCCGACCTCGCGTGGACCGTCGGTCGCCAGTCCGGCTACGCCGCGCTCGACGGTGTGCGTGCCGCCGAATCCGTGCTGGCCCTGCCGCGGTCCACCCCGGTCGGCATGGTGGGCTACTCCGGCGGCTCGGTCCCCACCGACTACGCCGCCGAGGTGGCACCCCGGTATGCCCCCGAACTCCGGATCGTCGGTGCGGCCGCAGGCGGCCTGCCGGTGGAACTGGCCCACAACCTGCCCTATGTCAGCGGTAGCAAGGACTGGGCCGGGGTGATCCCGGCGATCGTCGTCGCCTACCAACGGGCCTACGGGCTGGACACCGCGTCGTTCCTGTCCGCGCGGGGCCGCGCCCTGACCGCCGCGGTCGCCGACCGGTGCATCGCCGACTTCGCCTCGAAGTACCCCGGCCTCACCGACGCCGACATGGTCCGTGCGCCGTACCACTCGCTGCTGGACGTGCCGTCGGTCGTCGAAGCGCTGAACGACAACATCATGGGCACCGCGGGCACCCCGCACATCCCGATGCTGCTGGGGATCGGGCAGTCCGATGCGATCGGCGACTCGGTGATGATCGACGCCGACGTGCGGGGCCTGGCCCGCGACTACTGCGCCCGCGGCGTCCGCGTCGACTTCCGCCACTATCCCGGCAAGTCCCACGGCGGCGCATATCAACCGTTCCAGACCGACGCCTACAGCTTCCTCGCCGACCGTTTCACCGGTCGTCCGACCGCGAACAGCTGTGGCACGATCCCGCCGGGCGCTGCACTCGACCCGATCCCGGTGCCCGGAGGGGCCGGATGAATCGTCAGATCAGTGTCGTCGTGGTGGACGACCATCCGTTCTTCCGTGACGGGCTCTCGCGCGGGCTGGCCGCCAGCGGGCGCATCCGGGTACTCGGTGAGGCCGACGACGGACGCAGCGGCATCGCGATGATCACCGACCTGAAACCCGACGTCGCCGTCGTCGACCAGCAGATGCCCGACCTCACCGGCACCGACGTGGTGCACGCGGTGATCCGCGACGGCCTGCCCACCAAGGTGCTGTTGCTGTCGGCGGTCACCGACTCGGTGGTGGTCTTCGACGCGCTGCGCGAGGGTGCGGCCGGCTATGTGTCGAAGAACTCCGACCGTGACGCGATCATCGGTGCAGTCGAACGCGTGTCGAAGGGGGAGACGGTGGTACCACCCGAACTCGCCGGCGGGCTGGTCGCCCAGATCCGGGCGCACGCCCAACCCGATGCGCCCGCGTTGAGTGAGCGGGAGAGCCAGGTGCTCAACGGTTTCGCGCGGGGACTGTCGATCCCGCAGATCGCCGCCGAACTCTACATCGGGGCGTCGACGGTCAAGACGCACGCCGCCAACCTGTATCAGAAGCTCGGCGTCTCCGACCGTGCCGCCGCCGTCGCCGAGGGCATGCGACGACGACTCATCGAATGAGGGCTCCGGTGGTGCGGACCGGGGTCGACGGGGTGCGTGCGCAGGTCGGGATGCGACTGATCCTGGCGGTGTTCCTGGTGCTGGTGATCGCCTGCGATCCACCCGAGCAGTTCCTGGCCGTCACGTGGGCGGTGGTCGGCGTGTACCTCGGATGGACCGCGTCCACCCTGCTCCTGGCCCGTCGTCCGGACCCGCGGGTGCAGGAGTGGGCGTGGGCGGCGCTGTTCGTCGATCTCGCCGCGCTCACCGCGGTGGCCGTCCTCGCCGCCCGGTCCGATGCGACCAGCTGGACCTCCGATGTGCTGCTCACCGGCTTCGCGCTGATCCCGATGGCCGCCGCCACCGGACTGCGGCCCGGGGTGTGCGTCGCCATCGCCGTCCCGACCACCGTGGTGTTCCTCGCGGCGTCGGCGGCGGCACGCCCGGCCAACGGGGAACCGTGGTCGTCGGTGCTGCTGCACACCCTGGTGATCGGCGGGCTCGGCATCGGCAGCGTCGCATTGTCGGCGATCGCGCGGTCGCGGGTGCAGACCATCGCAGCGCTGGCCCGTGATCGCGCACAGCTGCTCGACGACGTGACCACCGTCGACCGCCGTGCCCGCCGCGAGCTCGCCGACCACCTACACGACGGCGCCCTGCAATACGTCCTGGCCGCCCGCGGGGAGGTGGCCGCAGCCCGCCGCGGGGACGGCGCGGCGATTGACCGGATCGAGGCCGCCCTGCGCGAGTCGGGGGATCTGTTGCGGTCGACGCTCACCGCACTCAACCCGGCCGTCCTCGACCACCATGGGCTGGGCGTCGCGGTGACCGAACTCGGCCGTTCCTCCGCCGCCACCACCGGGCTCACCGTGATCGTCGACACCGCCGCCTGGCCCGGGTGTCCGACCCCGGCCGACGAACTGCTCTATGCCACCGCCCGTGAACTGCTCACCAATGCCGTCAAACATGCGCATGCGACCCGCATCGAACTGACCCTCGAACTCGAACGCGACGGCATCGACGACGCCCCTGACGCCGACGACACAGACCCCGACGACACCGCCGACACCGGATACACAGACGCCACCGGAGACACAGACAACACCGGAGACACAGACAACACCGACATCGTGGACACCGACATCCACGGACGGGCGCGGTTGGTCGTCGTCGACGACGGGGTGGGTATCCCGCCCGGCGCGCTCGACCCGGGCCGGCTGACCGAGCGACTGGCCGCGGGCCACCTCGGTCTGGCGTCTCGGCAGGTCCGGCTCGCCGCGGCCGGAGGCACGCTGATCTTCACCGCGCGGGCCGGTGGCGGGACCGTCGCGATCGCGACGATCCCGACTGTCGTCTGATCGATGGACAGGGGTCGGGCCGGGTCGCCGGACCGGTCCGAAGGCCGTGCGACACGCGCAACGTGCGCATCGACTTCCGAATTTTCGGTTCTGGTCCCAGTTGTCACACAGGTCTCAGTCGTTCGGCACCCCTCGTCGCGTCTCACCGGCCACCACGCAGCCCGTTGATCTCGCGACACGCCTCTCACCAGGCACTTTGTTCGCAACCCGGTACCGGGATGGGGTAGCGTCGGGATCGACCGGACCCGATCCGCACCGACGTTCGACGGCGTGTGTACATCACGGCCGTCGCGGCGTTCACCAGGGGTGGGCCTCGCAAATGCCAGCTCACGTGGGTACGGTCGCTTTCGCCGCACCAATCGGCGAGTGCCGGGCAACCAACCCGCTGCACCCACGCCGAGCGGCCACACGCCACCGGGCACCACTTGGTGCCGGTGCAGTCCAGATGATCGAGAACGAAAGACGGAGGACCCCGTGGCGCTTCCCCAGTTGACCGACGAGCAGCGCGCCGCTGCGTTGGAGAAGGCCGCTGCCGCCCGCCGAGTGCGCGCCGAGCTCAAAGAGCGCCTCAAGCGTGGTGGCACCGACCTCAAGCAGGTGCTCAAGGACGCCGAAGAAGATGAGATCCTGGGCAAGATGAAGGTCTCGGCCCTGCTCGAGGCCCTGCCGAAGGTCGGCAAGGTCAAGGCACAGGAGATCATGACCGAGCTGGAGATCGCTCCGACCCGCCGCCTGCGTGGTCTCGGCGATCGTCAGCGCAAGGCGCTCCTCGAGAAGTTCAGCTCCTGATCGACGCCGAGACAGGCAGCGTGAACGGAGCAATACAGCCCGCACGGGCGAGGGGTCGACTGGTTGTTCTGGTCGGCCCCTCTGCCGTGGGCAAGTCCACCGTGGTCGCCCGGGTCAAGGACCTCGTCCCCGACCTGTGGTTCAGCGTCTCGGCGACCACCCGCGACCCGCGACCCGGTGAGGTCGACGGACGCGACTACCACTTCGTCACCCGCGCGGAGTTCGACCGGATGATCGACGCCGACGAACTCCTCGAATGGGCCGACATCCACGGCGGCCTGCAGCGGTCGGGAACCCCGCTGCGCCCGGTCTCCGATGCCCTCGACTCGGGGGTTCCGGTACTGCTCGAGGTCGACCTCGTCGGTGCCCGCAACATCCGCCGGCGCCTGCCCGAGGCGATCCTGGTGTTCCTCGCACCGCCGAGCTGGGACGTCCTGGTCGCCCGGCTGACCGGCCGCGGCACCGAGACACCCGAGGCGATCGAGCGTCGACTGGCCACCGCGCGCACCGAGATGGCCGCCCAGGACGAGTTCGACCACGTCCTCGTGAACAGCCGAGTCGACCAGGTGGCCGATGAATTGGTATCCTTGCTGGTCGGACACGATCAGCTCGATCCGGCGCCTGCCCTGGAGCACAGCAGCGGCGACCGCCCCGACTGATCCGATCCACCGACCACCGTCGGACGCGTCTGTTCTCGCCCGACCCATCCACGACCAATGCAGGAGTTCGCGTGAGCACGCCGACCAACTTCGAATCCACCGAGATCACCGACGCACCGGTCTACGACACCCCGCTGGGTATCACCAACCCGCCGATCGACGACCTCCTCGAGCGTGCGTCGTCGAAGTACGCGCTGGTGATCTACGCGGCCAAGCGTGCCCGTCAGATCAACGACTACTACAACCAGCTCGGCGACGGCATCCTCGAGTACGTCGGCCCGCTGGTGGAGCCGGGTCTGCAGGAGAAGCCGCTGTCGATCGCCATGCGTGAGATCCACTCCGACCTGCTCGAGCACACCGAGGGCGAGTAACGAGAACGCGGCGGGGCGCGCACATGACCGCACAGTCGGCAACCACGCCGGCCCCGGTGACCCGGGGTCGAAAGCGCATCCTGATCGGTGTGGGCGGCGGTATCGCCGCCTACAAGGTGTGCTCGCTGATCCGGCATTTCACCGAGGCGGGCCACGACGTCCACGTCGCCCCCACCCGGGCGGCGCTGGAGTTCATCGGCGCGGCCACCTTCGAGGCGCTCAGCGGTAACCCGGTCAGCACCGAGGTGTTCGACGCCGTCGACGAGGTGCGCCACGTCCGGCTCGGCCAGGAGGCAGACCTCGTCGTCATCGCGCCGGCCACCGCCGACCTGATGGCCCGCGCCGCCGCAGGCCGCGCCGACGACCTGCTGACCGCATCCCTGCTGGTGGTCCGATGTCCGGTGCTGTTCGTGCCGGCGATGCACACCGAGATGTGGCAGCATCCGGCCACCCAGGCCAATGTCGCGACCCTGCGTGAGCGGGGCACCACCGTGATGACCCCGGCGTCGGGCCGACTCACCGGCGCCGACAGCGGTCCCGGACGGCTGCCCGAACCGCAGGAGATCGCGCTGGTCGCCGAGCTGCTGCTCGACCGCCCCGACGCCCTCCCGTACGACCTCGCCGGCCTGCGTGTGCTGATCAGTGCGGGCGGTACCCGCGAACCGCTCGACCCGGTCCGCTTCCTCGGCAACCACAGTTCCGGCAAGCAGGGTTATGCCCTCGGCCGGGCCGCCGCACAACGCGGCGCCGAGGTCACCATCGTGGCCGGCACGGTCAGCGCCGCGGGCGATCCGGCAGGCGTCGACATCGTCGGTGTCGGCAGTGCCGAGCAGATGGCCACCGAGATGACCAAGCGGGCCGCCGACGCCGACGTGGTGATCATGGCCGCCGCGGTCGCCGACTTCCGGCCGGTCTCGATGGCCGACGCGAAGATCAAGAAGGGCGATCAGGGGCCCGCTCCGATCGAACTCACCACCAATCCCGACATCCTCCGCGGCCTCGTCGAGGCCCGCACCGAGGGGCGGATCGCGGCGTCGACGGTGATCGTCGGGTTCGCCGCGGAGACCGGCGACGAGACCGGTGGGGTCCTCGATCACGGTCGCGCCAAGTTCAAGCGCAAGGGATGCGACCTGCTCGTCGTCAACGCGGTCGGCAACGGCAAGGCGTTCGGCACCGAGGACAACACCGGCTGGCTGCTGTCGTCGGGCGGTGAGGAGACGGCACTTCCGCCGGGATCCAAAACACTCATGGCGAGCCGAATCCTTGACGAGATCCGCACGCTCGTGCCTGATGAGACCGAGAACTGACACGCGTTCTCGTTCTGCCACTCCCGGCAGCGCAGGCTGCGCTGCCACTGTGTACGTTTGAAGCCACGACCGGCGACGCGGACGTCGCCGACACCACCCTGAGAGGATCCGATGACCAGCTCCGCGTCACGCCTTTTCACCAGCGAGTCCGTCACCGAAGGGCACCCGGACAAGATCTGTGACGCGATCAGCGACTCGATCCTGGACGCGATCCTCACCGAGGACCCCAAGGCCCGCGTGGCAGTGGAGACCCTGGTCACCACCGGACAGGTGCACGTCGCCGGTGAGGTCACCACCACCGCCTACGTCGACATCCCCGGCATCGTCCGCGCCAAGATCCTCGACATCGGCTACGACTCGTCCACCAAGGGCTTCGACGGTGCCTCCTGCGGCGTGAACGTCGCCATCGGCGCCCAGTCGCCGGACATCGCCGGCGGCGTGTTCAACTCGCACGAGAACCGCAGCGGTATCTCCGAGGACGAGATCGACGCACAGGGTGCGGGCGACCAGGGCCTGATGTTCGGGTACGCCACCAACGAGACCCCCGAGCTGATGCCGGTCCCGATCGCGCTGGCCCATCGCCTGTCGCGTCGCCTGACCGAGGTCCGCAAGAACGGCACCCTGCCGTACCTGCGCCCGGACGGCAAGACCCAGGTCACCATCGAGTACCAGGACGACAAGCCGGTCCGGCTCGACACCGTGGTGGTCTCCACCCAGCACGCCGCCGACATCGACCTCGAGAACATGCTCACCCCCGACATCCGCACCGAGGTGCTCGAGTCGGTGTTCGCCGAGCTGGAACTGCCCACCCTCGACACCTCCGACGTGCGGCTGCTGGTCAACCCGACCGGCAAGTTCGTCCTCGGTGGCCCGATGGGTGACGCCGGCCTGACCGGCCGCAAGATCATCGTCGACACCTACGGCGGCATGGCCCGCCACGGTGGCGGTGCCTTCTCCGGCAAGGACCCGTCGAAGGTCGACCGCAGCGCCGCGTACGCGATGCGCTGGGTGGCCAAGAACGCCGTCGCCGCCGGTCTCGCCGACCGCATCGAGGTGCAGGTCGCCTATGCCATCGGCAAGGCCGCCCCGGTGGGTCTGTTCGTCGAGACCTTCGGCACCGAGAAGACCGACCCGGTCAAGATCCAGCAGGCGATCGCCGAGATCTTCGACCTGCGTCCGCTCGCGATCATCCGCGACCTGGACCTGCTGCGTCCGATCTACGGGCCGACCGCCGCCTACGGTCACTTCGGCCGCACCGACGTCGATCTGCCGTGGGAGCGCACCGACCGCGCCGAGAAGCTGCGCGCGGCAGCCGGACTCTAAGTCCCGGGCCGTTCGTGGCCGATACCGCGAAGGGCAGTCGTACCGGCGAGGCCGAGATCGCGACGGACCCCGAGGCCGTGACGGACCTGGACGCCGTGACGGATCAGGACACCGCACCCGGCAGCACGACCGACCCCGACAGCACGACCGACAGCACCGGCGGTACGCGCAAGCGTGCCGCCGGTGCTCGTGCGCGTGCCCCGCAGGCGCCGATCGCCAAGGTCCTGCCGATGCTGGGTCTCACCCACCTCGACCGGCCGTTCGACTACCTCGTCGACGCCGAGCAGGACGAGTCCGCCGTCCCCGGCGTGCGGGTGCGGGTGCGGTTCTCCGGACGTCTGGTCGACGGCTTCCTGCTCGACCGGGTCGACCACTCCGACCACAAGGGACGTCTCGGCTGGCTCGACCGGGTGGTCTCCGCAGAACCGGTGCTGTCCACCGAACTGGCCGCGGTGTGCCGTGCCGTCGCCGACCGCTACGCCGGGACCATGTCGGATGTACTGCGCCTGGCGGTGCCGCCGCGGCATGCCCGCACCGAGGCGCAGCCCACGCCCGAACCCACCACCGACATCGTCGTCCCGGATCGCAGCGCCTGGCAGCGCTACCGCGCGGGGGCGTCGTTCCTGGAATCGCTGACGAGCGGACATCCGCGTGCGGTGTGGCAGGCGCTGCCGGGGGAGGACTGGCCGCAACGGCTCGCCGACCTGGCCGCGATCACCGCGGCCGCCGGTCGCGGGGTGGTGATCGTGGTGCCCGACCAGCGTGATCTCGACCGCCTGTCGGCCGCCTGCGAACCACTGCTCGGCGACCGGTGTGTCACGTTGTCGGCGGGGCTGGGACTCACCGCCCGTTATCGGCGGTGGCTGTCGGTGCGCCGGGGGGCCGCCGATGTCGTCCTCGGTACCCGCAGCGCGATCTTCGCGCCCGTCCACGACCTGGGGCTGATCGTCGTCTTCGACGACGGCGACGACTCGCTCAACGAACCGCGCGCCCCGTACCCGCATCCCCGCGAGGTGGCGGTGTTGCGCGCCCACCACCAGCAGGCGGCGCTGGTGATCGGCGGATTCGCCCGCACCACCGAGGCACAGTCGCTGGTGGCGTCGGGCTGGGCGCACGACCTCGTCGCCGACCGCCCGCTGGTCCGCGACCGCATGCCCGCGGTGGAGGCCATCTCCGACGAGGACGTGCGGATCGCCCGTGATCCTCTCGCCCGTACCGCCCGCATCCCCGCGACCGCCTTCGACGCCGCCCGTAAGGCCGTCGCCGCCGACGCGCCGGTGCTGTTCTCGGTACCCCGTCGCGGCTACATCCCGTCGCTGGCGTGCGCGAAATGCCGCTCGCACGCGCGTTGCCGTGCCTGTCACGGACCGCTGCAGATGGACGCCGACGGCGGCCTGACCTGCCGGTGGTGCGGTCGGCACGAAGCCCGGTTCCGGTGCCCGGAATGCGGCGCCACCACGATCCGCGCACTCACCCTCGGTGCCCGCCGCACCGCCCAGGAGCTCGGCCGTGCCTTCGCCGGGGTGCCGGTGGTGACCAGTGGCGGATCGACCATCGTCGACGTCCTCGAGCCCGGCGCCCGGGTGGTGGTCGCCACGCCCGGGGCCGAGCCGGAGGCGCCCGGCGGCTACGGTGCCGCGGTGGTCCTGGACACGTGGGCGCAGCTCGACCGCGCCGACCTGCGGGCCGACGAGGACACCGTCCGACGCTGGATGGCGATCGGTGCGCGCGTGCGGCCCCGCGGCGACGGCGGTCGGCTGATCATCGTCGCCGACGCGGGACTGACGCCCGTGCAGGCGGTGATCCGGTGGGATCCGGTCGGCTTCGCCGCCGCCGAACTCGACCACCGAGGCGAACTGGGCTTCCCGCCGGCGGTGACGATGGCGTCAGTCGACGGCCCGGCCGCGCTGGTCAGCGGCTTCATCGACCTGCTCGAACTGCCCGACGGCGCCGACACCCTGGGTCCGGTCCCGCTGCCCGACGGTGTCCGACCCCCGGCAGGCAGCGAGGACTGGGAACGCTCGGCGGCCGCGGGCAGCGTCGGCGGAGGCGGTCGGGGTGGCCCCGGTACGGCGGCCGGTGGCGGCGGATTCGGGGGCGGTGGATTCGGTGCGGGTGGCGGCGAGATCGAACGCGTGCTGGTGCGCACCGACCGCAGACACGGACGCGCCCTCGCCCAGGCGCTCACCGCGGCACAGGTGCGGCGGAACGCGGCGCACGAGACCGGGCCGATCCGGGTGCAGATCGACCCGCCTACCATCGGATGAGCCCCCGAACCCAGGTTCCGGGGTGGACAATCGTGCACAACCAGGCCAAGTGGAGGCAGACAGCGTGAGGATCGTGTTCGCGGGCACACCCGAGGTGGCCGTACCGTCGTTACGGCGACTCGTCGAGGGACCCGAACACGAGGTGGTCGGCGTGATCTCCCGGCCCGACGCGGCGTCCGGTCGGGGGCGCAAGGTGCATCGTGCCCCGGTTGCCGAACTCGCCGACGCCCACGGCATCCCGGTGATCACCCCGCGCCGTCTCGGCGAGCCGGAGGTCCTCGAGACCCTGACCGCGTGGGCGCCCGACGCCGGGGCGGTTGTCGCCTACGGCGGGCTCGTCCCGCCGTCGCTGCTGGATCTGCCCACCCACGGCTGGATCAACCTGCACTTCTCGGTGCTGCCCGCCTGGCGCGGTGCGGCGCCGGTGCAGGCGTCGATCGCCGCCGGCGAGACCACCACCGGCGCCAGCACCTTCCGGCTGGAGAAGGGCCTCGACACCGGCCCGGTGTACGGGGTGCTCACCGAGACCATCCGCGACACCGACACCTCCGGGGACCTGCTCGGCCGCCTCGCCGACGTCGGATCGGGTCTGCTGGTGGACACGTTGTCGGGGATCGAATCCGGCACGCTCGTCCCGGTTCCGCAGCCCGCCGAGGGCGTCAGCCACGCCGCCAAGGTGGAGGTCGACGACGCCCGCGTGCGCTGGGATCTGCCCGCCCACATCGTCGATCGTCGGATTCGTGCCCACACCCCGGCGCCCGGCGCCTGGACCACCCTGGGCGATGCCCGGCTGAAGCTGGGTCCGGTCACCCCGTCCGCGGGCGAGCCGCAGGCACCCACCGAGCTCGCCCCGGGCGCGCTCGCGATCACCAAGAAGGCCGTCTACGTCGGCACCGCGACCGTCCCGGTGCGGTTGGGATCGGTTCAGGCGCCGGGTAAGAAACCGATGCCGGCCACCGACTGGGCACGTGGGGCCCGTCCGGATGAGGGGAGTGTGCTCGGATGAGCAGGCCAGGGAGTTCACGTTCGTACGGGTCACGATCGGAGGGTGCGCGATCCGGGGGGCGTCCGGCGCGAGGTGGGCGAGATGCCAAGCGCGACCCCAAGGTCCGCGACAAGACGGTCGATCCGGTGCGCGAGGCCGCCCGCGACGTGCTGCGTGCGGTCCGCGAGCGCGATGCCTATGCCAACCTGATCCTGCCGAAGATGCTGCGGGAGCGGCACATCAGCGGCCGGGATGCGGCGTTGGCCACGGAACTGACCTATGGCACCGCCCGCGCGCAGGGCACGCTCGACGCGGTGATCGCGGCTGCGGCCAACCGGCCGGTCGACGAGATCGACGGCAAGTTGCTCGACGTCCTGCGGCTGGGTACCTATCAGTTGCTGCGAACCCGGATCGGTGCGCACGCTGCGGTCGACACCTCGGTGGATCTCGTTCGCTCGGAGGCCGGGATCGGGCCGAGTGGCTTCGTGAACGCGGTGCTGCGCAAGGTGTCCCAGCGGGACGAGGAACTCTGGATCGACCAGTTGGCCCCGCCGATGGCCGACGACCTGATCGGCAATCTCGCCTTCCGCTACGCCCATCCGCGCTGGATCGCCGAGGTGTTCTTCGAGGCACTGGGCCGTTCGGCCGGACAGCTGCAGGCCGCGCTGGCCGCCGACGACGACCGTCCGCCGGTACACCTGGTGGCCCGCCCCGGCTTCATCACCGCCGAAGAACTGGCGCTGACCAGCGGGGGAGAGGTCGGCAGGTACTCGCCGTACTGCGTGTACCTGCCGGGTGGTGATCCCGGTGACGTGGAGGCGATCCGGCAGGGGTACGCCGGTGTGCAGGACGAGGGATCGCAACTGGTCGCCCGCTCGGTCACCATCGCCGACATCGGCACCGACTCCGGCCGGTGGTTGGACATGTGTGCCGGTCCCGGCGGCAAGGCGGCGCTGCTGGGCGCCATCGCCGACATCGATTCCGCACACGTCGACGCCCTGGAGATCAGCGACCACCGGGCCGACCTGATCCGTGGTGTGGTGCGGGACCTGCCGGTGTCGGTGCACGTGGCCGACGCCCGTGACGTCGTCGGGAACACCGGTCTCGAGCCGGGATTCGACCGCATCCTGCTCGACGCGCCGTGTACCGGACTCGGTTCCCTGCGCCGCCGGCCCGAGGCGCGCTGGCGCCGCAAGCCGAGCGACGTGACCGACCTCGTCGCATTGCAGCGCCAGCTGCTCACCGAGGCCATCTCGCTGGTCCGTCCGGGCGGCATCGTCGTGTACTCGACATGCTCACCGCATCCGGCCGAGACCACCGGCCTGGTCGCCGACGTCGTCGGGTCCGTCGACGGTGCCCGTCAGGTCGATGCGCGTGGCCTGGTCGGCGCCGACGACCTCGGCGACGGTCCGCACGTTCAGCTGTGGCCGCACATCCACGGCACCGACGCCATGTTCCTGGCGGCCATCACCAAGGATTGATCGACCCCGACCGGCATATGGTGGTTGAGCCGGAAGTGGATCGATTCGTAA
>NZ_BCNF01000158.1 GCF_001485495.1 Gordonia desulfuricans NBRC 100010
CCATCGAAGGTGGTCGGGCGAGCTTCGGGTCCCGGCTCGACCATCGAGGGGGTCGGTGGCTGGTTGAGCGGCTCGACCGAGCGGAACAGGGGGAGGACGTTCTGGCGGGCGAAACCGCCGTCGGTCGTCCGAGTGACCGGCAGGGGACGTCGACACCGCTACGGTTGGTGACATCACCGGGAGCATCCTCGAGCCGATGGGGTCCACGGAGAGGTCATATGAGCGAGAAGAACAGGCCGAAGACTGACCGGGAGCGCCGGCCGTGGTTGTATGCGCGCGTGCCGGAACGGCCGTTGTTCGGTGAACCGGCACAGCCACTGCGGATCCTCGACCGCGACACCCATGCTGACCCAACGCCCTACGTCCGCGTGGATCTCGTCAGGTTCCTGCGCAGCCATGCGCCTTTCGACTCGCTGCCACCCGACACCGTCGCCCGGATGCTGGTGGACGTCGGCGACGAGACCGAACCTGCCGGCGCGGTTCTGGTGGACGGGTTCACCGAGCCGACCGACGTGGTGGTCGCGGTGATCAGCGGGCGCGTCGGACTGCAGGAGTCCACGGCCACCGACGGGTTCTCTGAAGTACTCGGTCCCGGAGCGGTTTTCGGGGTGTCTCCGGGACCGGGCGGTGAACTGCGCGGACCCCGTGCCGTCGTCGTCGAGAAGGCGCGGATCTGCCGTATCCCCGGTGATGCCGCACGACGTGCTCTGCGCGGGCGGTCGTCGACCGGCATTCCCGGGCTCGCCATGCGACTGTCGGTGCCGCGGCGCCGTGGCATGCTGCCGGGCGGCACCGGCCTGGTGGGCGACCTGCTGGTCGACAACCCACCGATCCTCGACGCGCACACCACGATCCGTGCCGCGGCGTCGGCGATGGCCACCCGTGGGGGACCGGTCTGCTATCGCGCAGCCAACGGCGCCGTGCGGATCGTCACCGATGCCGATCTGCGCGACCGCATCGCTGCGGGCGGCGCCACCGATGCTCCGATCACCGAGATCGGTGCCGCTCCGACGATCTCGGTGACCACGGACTTCCCGGTGTCCGACGTCATCACCCGGATCCTGGATCATCCCGCCGCCGATCACAGCACCGACGTGGTGGCGGTGGTCGATCCCGACGGCACCCTGCGCGGTCTGCTCACCCCGCGTGAGTTGCTGGCGACGCGCGTCGACGAGGTGACGCTGTTGCGAGCCGAACTCGCCTCGGCCGCCACCGTCGACGAACTGCAGGACCTCACCCGCCGATGGCCTCAGCTGATGGCCGACCTGGTCCGTCGGGGCCGCGCGACACAAGAGATCACCGCGGCGGGGTCATCGCTGCTCCAGACCTCGCTGCGGCGGGCGATCATCCTGACCGAGGCCGCGCACCCGGATCTCGCCTGGGACGCGGTGACGTGGATGTGCCTGGGCAGCGTGTCACGTCGTGAAGTGGTGCCCAGCTCGGACGTGGAATCGGCGGTGATCCTCGACGACACCGTCGACGCGACGATGCGCACGCGCCTGGCCGCCGCTTTCGGCGAGGTCGACACGATCCTCGCCGGCGGAGGCATCGCGCCGGACGACAACGGGGTGCGGGCCTCGGCGCCGCTGTTCGCCCGGACTCGCAGCGAGTGGGGCTCGGCGGCGGCCGCGTGGACCGATGCGCCGCTGGAGAACCGGGGAATGCTGTTCACCGCACTGCTCTTCGACGCCCGACCCCTGACCGGCGATTCATCGGTGTCGCTCGGGCCGAGCCTGTTCGGTGATCTCCGGACCCGACCGGACACGGTGAGATCGCTTCTGGCCGAGTCGCTCTCGACTCGGTCCCGGCTGCGGTCGGTGCGTGACGTGCTGACCCGTCGCGCGGGTGTCTTCGACATCAAATCCCACGCCCTGACCCCGCTGATCAACCTGGCCCGCTGGGCGGCGATCAGCGTCGGCGCCACCGAGGTCGACACCCGGTCCCGGTTGCGCGCGGCGGCGGCGAGTCCGCTTCTGGGGGAGGCGGACTCGGCCACCCTGCTCGAGGTGCTCGACGTGCTGCAGCGGGTCCGGCTGACCTACCAGGTCGCCTTGCTCGACCGTGGCGAACAACCGACCGACCTGATCACCATGTCGCGGTTGTCGCCGATCGACCGCAGCCTGATCGCCCAATCGGTGCGCGAGATAGCCGCCGTCCAACGACGCATGGCCGGACTCAGTGCCCTGGTCGGCGCCGGTGACCTCACCACGACGGACTGATCCCACCGGCTTCTGATCTCACCACCGCGTCCTCGTGAGCGGGACACCCGCGGCACCGGCGTCGGCGGCACAGCCGAATCCGGTCACCCAGCGGCCGTCGTCGAGTTCGACCCTGCCCAGCGACATCGGGGAGGGCAGCGCCGCGAGGAACCTGCCGAGCGCGGCCGGCGACAGCGTCCACACCTCGCCGTCGATCGCGGTCCCGGCATCGGGATCCCGGATGAGTCCCGGCTTGGCGGGTACGGTGTGGAGCTCGACCAGCCGATACGACGCGGCGGTGCGGACCTCGCCCGACCAGCGTGCCCCGCCATCGGCCAGTTCGTGTGTCAACGGACCACCGCGCATATGCGCCCCGAACACGGCGAGTTCGGTGCACTCGGCGTGCGCCTCCGGCCACGCTGCCCCGTTCGACCCCACGCCGTTCGACCCCACCCCGTTCGACACCACACCGCTCGAGCCTGTGTCGGTGAAGCGTCGGGCGAGGTCCATCACGACCGCGTCGTGATGGCCGCGACCGAGGAAGGTCACCCCGAACTGCGCGAGACCGCCGTCGGCCTCGGTGACCGTGCCGGCGGGCACGGCGACACCGCACAGGTCGAACAGATTGCAGAAGTTGGTGTAGGTGCCCATCCGGGAGTTCACGCCGACCGGATCGGCGGCCACCTCGGCCAGACTCGGGTGCATCGGCGCGGTCGGGACCAGTAGAGCGGTGGCCTCACCCCACGACGCGAACGACTCGTCGCGCAGCCGTGCGAGGGTGCGCCGGGCCCGGAGCAGATCGACCGCGCCGAACCGGTCGGCGGACCCGATGATCGAGGCCACCGTGGGATCGAGACCCACGGCATCGTCGTCTCCGGTCCGGGCGGCGTGCACGAACTCGCCGACGGCATCGGATCGTTCGGCGACCAGTGCGTCCTCGTACAGCAGTCTGGCCGCGGCGAGGAACGGTGACAGGTCGATGGTCTTGACCCGCATCCCGGCCTGCTCGGCGCGGGCCACGGCGTCGGCGAAGGCCTCACGCCAGGCGTCGTCGAGTTCCGGGAGTTGTTCGGGGACCGCGAGAACCGGGGCCTCGGGCGCGGCGAGCGCACACGCCGGGCCGAAGGGGCGCGGGCCGGTGGCCGCGGCCATCGCCGCCGTCGCGCGGTCGGCGGTGGCCAGGTCGGCGGCCAGGACGGTGACGACGTCGATGCTCGCGCACGCCGGCACCACACCGACCGTCGACACCACCCCGACGGTCGGTTTGACCCCGACGATGCCCTGCAGGCCCGCCGGGACCCGACCCGACCCGGCGGTGTCGGTGCCGATCGCGATGTCGGCGAAGCCGAGCGCCACCGCGACCGCCGACCCCGAACTCGACCCGCCCGAGATGTGGTCGAGCCGGCGGGAATCACGCACCGCCCCATACGGACTGCGCGTACCGACCAGACCGGTCGCGAACTGGTCGAGATTGGTCTTGCCGATCACCACCGCACCCGCGGACCGCAATGCCGCCACCGCGGGGGCATCGGCGTCGGGGGTGAAGGCGAAGCCGGGACAGGCGGCGGTGGTGGGCAGACCGGCGACGTCGACGTTGTCCTTGACCGCCAGGATCAGCCCGGCCAGCGGGCCGCGTGCGGCCACCGACGCGGCGTACTCGGCGGCCACCTCGTCGCGTGGACGCAGGGTGATGAACACCTCCGGCCGGTCGGCGGCGTCGATGCGGGCGTAGATGTCGTCGATGCGGGTCATGCGACCTTCCCCTCCTCGGAGAGTGCGGATACGTCGGTGATGGACGTGGCGGCGGTGATGTCCGGTGTGCGGCCGGCGGCGAACTCGCCGCCGAGCGCCCAGCGTCGGCGTTCCTCGTCACGGGCGCCTTCCATCGCGGTGCGGGTGGCGACGATGTCCTCGGCGTTGTCGGCCAGGAAGCGCTGGTGCTCGCCCAGGGAGAACGTGCCGTCGGTGATGCGGGTGGAGTCACCGCGCCCGGCGGCCACGTCGGCCCGCATGTCGAGCAGTTCCTCGGCGCTCACCGGGTACCAGCGGATGCGGTCGAAGAAGCGCAGCAGCCACGGGTGGTCGGGGTCGAAACCGTTCGCGGGCAGCGGATGCCGGTGATTCCACACCTGCGTGGTGCGGCCGACGAACTGGTAGCCGCCCGGCCCCTCCATGCCGTAGATGCACATGTAGGCGCCGCCGATCCCGACCGCGTTCTCCGGGGTCCAGGTGCGTGCCGGGTTGTATTTGGTGGTCACCAGGCGATGCCGCGGGTCGAGCGGGACCGCCACCGGCGCACCGAGATACACATCACCGAGGCCCAGGACGAGGTAGTCGGCGTCGAAGACGATGCGGTGGACGTCGTCGACGGAGTCCAGACCGTTCATCCGGCGGATGAACTCGATGTTCCAGGGACACCACGGGGCGTCGGAGCGCACCCCCAGCATGTAGCGTTCGATGGCCTCGCGGGTTGCCGGATCATCCCACGACAGCGGCAGTTCCACGGTACGGCTGGGTACCACCAGATCGGTGGCGGCAGGCAGCTGCGCCTCGCATTCGGTGAGCCACCGGCGCATCGCGGTCTGCGACCACACATCCGGATCGGCCTTGACCTGCAGCGAACGGATACCGGGGGTGAGGTCGATCAGCCCGCGCGGTGACTCCGCGGCGATCCGCTCGGCCAGGGCGTGCACCCGGGCGCGCAACTCCAGATCCAGGCGCATGTCGCCGTACTCGACGAGGATGTTGTCGTCGCCGGAGCGGCGGTAGGTCACCTCGGTGGTGCCGTCGGCGGTGGTGGTGCGACCGAGGATGCCGTGGTCGGCGTCGCCGCCGGTGGACAGGACGTGCGCGAAGTTCGCCCGCCGGGCCGCACCGAGCTCGCCGGGGGATGCCGCCGCGGTGGCCTTGATCGCGACGAACCGCACGGTGTCGCCGGGTTTGAGCTGTCCGAGCTTCCAGCGGTCGGCGGCGACGACGGTCACCGGGCAGACGAATCCACCGAGGCTCGGGCCGTCGGGGCCGAGCAGGATCGGGGTGTCACCGGTGAAGTCGAGCGCACCCACCGAGTAGGCGTTGTCGTGGATGTTCGACGGGTGCAGGCCGGCCTCACCGCCGTCGGTCCGCGCCCACCGCGGCTGCGGGCCGATCAGGCGGATGCCGGTGCGGTCGGAGTTGAAATGCACCTGGTACGCCGTGGACATGAGGTCCTCGACGTCGTCCTCGGTGAAGAACTCCGGCGCCGAATGCGGCCCGACGGTCACCGCGAGCTCCCACGAATCGGTCAGTGCGGGTTGCTCGTCGGAGGAGATCCGGGTCGCCGTGCGGATCGGCTCACCCGCCAGCGCGAGGGTGTCACCGTCGGACAGGGTGCGCCCGTCCTTGCCGCCGAACCGGCCCATGGTGAAGGTGGACCGGCTGCCGAGATACTCCTGCGCGTCCAGGCCGCCACCGACTGCGACGTACACCCGCAGCCCCAGCCCGTCCACCATGCCGATGTCGAGGACCTGCCCGGCATCGAGGTGGATCGGAACCCATTGCGCCACGGCCGTTCCGTCGACGGAGACCGGGACCGGGGCGCCGGTGACGGCCACCACGGTCGGGGCGTCGAAGCGGAGCCGGGGCCCGGCCAGGGTGGCCTCGAGCCCGGCCGCCGACGCCGGGTTGCCGACCGCCCGGTTCGCCAGCCGGAACGAGAGGTCGTCCATCGGCCCGGACGGTGGAACCCCGATGTTCCAGTAGCCCACCCGGCCCGGCCAGTCCTGGATGGTGGTCAGCGGACCGGCCCGCAGGATGTCCATCGTGGTCATTGTCGTCACCTCGGAAGTCGTTGCAGCAGTGTGGTTCAGGTGGGATCGATGGTCAGGCGCCGGGCCGGGTGACGATCACCCGGACGGCGGTGGGATCGAATCCGTTGCAGGGGTTGTTGATCTGCGGGCAGTTGGACACCAGGACCAGGGTGTCGGCGTCGGCGCGCAGGGCCAGACGTTTCCCGGGTGCCGAGCGCCCGTCGACGATGCCCAGCGCACCGTCCGGGTCGACCGGCACGTTCATGAAGAAGTTGACGTTGCCGACGAGGTCACGCTTGCCCAGCCCGTGCCGGGCACCGCCGATCAGGAAGTTCTCCACGCACGCGTGCTGATGCTTGGTGTGGTGGCCATAGCGCAGCGTGTTGGACTCCTGCGAGCAGGCACCACCGAGCGTGTCGTGGTTGCCGACCTCGTCGGCGACGATCGTCATCATCGGCTGCGACTCCTGATCGCGGATCACCGAGCCGGTGGTCAGGAAGATGTTGCCCTGTGCGGCGATCGTGGCCTGCGCCGAATACCGGATGGTGTGGTCGTTGCCGCCGTAGAACAGGGTGTCGACGGCCTGGTTGCCGAACAGGTCGACGATGGTGAGCACGTCGCCGGCGGCGACGATCCCCGACCAGGGGGAGCGTTCGGCGACGATCTCGTCGGCGATGACGGCGCCGCCGACGAGGGCCAGATCGGCGGCCGGGACGGTGGTCGGGTCGGTGCGGGGTGAAGCGGTGATGGTCATGGTGGTCTCCCGGGTGGTGAGCGCGATCAGAGGTGGGCGGCGAGGTGGGCGTCTTCGCTGTTGGCGACGGCGCGGGCGTACTCCGGATCGGCCGTGACGGCCTCGGGGCCCAGTGCTCCGCCGACGAGGGTGTCGAGGTCGGTACCGGCCCGCCAGGCGAGCACTTCGAGTGGGCCGCAGGTGAACTCCGACGCCGGGTCGAGCGGATGGGCGGTGTTGGCGATGGCGACGATCACCGGCAGATGCACGATCAGCTCCACCGCGGTGTCCGGGCCGGCCGATCCGGTGGAGATCAGCGCACCGTCGTCGGCGACGGTGACCCCGTGGAAGAAGGAGAGCGAGGGTGCGACATCGGTGGCGGTCAGCCCGTTCTTGGCCGCGGCGAGCAGCAGCAGCTCCCGCCCGGCGGGGGTGGCCGAGTAGGCCTCGCCCGCACCGAATTTCGCGATGTTGTCGGCGAGTGTGGTGGTACCGCACAGGGCGTCGTGGTGGGCGCTGGTGTCGTCGACGACGGTGGCCAGCACCCGTCCCTGGTCGCTGAGCAGGGGATGGCCGGTGCTCAGGTACGCCTGCCATGGCACCTTGACGGTGTCGGCGACGTTGAGTCGCTCCCAGGGGGCATCGGCACGCCAGAGCAGCAGATGGGCGCACGCACCGCCGGTCAGGTCACGCAGGCGCAGCCGGGTCCCGCGGGCGAGGACCTTGGTGGTGTAGCGCCCACCCGGCACCGTCTCGGCCCAGGTCAGTGCGGTGGCGTCGACACCTGCGGGAGGGGTGGGCCAGTCGGTGGCGGGTACCACCGGCATCGCGCCGGTGATGGTGCGGGACTGGGCGCGGGCGTGCTCGCGGGCCCCGGCGGTGGTGGCGGTACCCGCGGCGGTTGTGGCGGTGGTCATGGAGATCTCCTCGAAGGCTTTGTGGTGCAGACGGTTCGGGATCAGGCGGTCGGATTGCCGACCGGGCGGGGATGGGTCTTGCCGTGCGGGAAGCAGGCGATACCGACCAGGACGGTGACGGCGATACAGATCGGGCCGGCCCAGCGCAGGATGGGCATCTCGCCTGCCGGGTCGAAGACCTCGGCGCGCGGCCAGGCCAGGTTGATCACCATCAGAGCCCCGTAGATCACCGCGAGGGCGTTGACGACGATCCCGAAACGGCCGAGCCCGAACAGCTTCCTGCCCTCGGCGTCGACGGCTACGGTGCCCTTCGGCCAGCCCTGCAGGCGGCGGTAGAGCATCGGCGCGGTGACCGCGAGGTAGGCCAGGTAGATCAGGATGATGCAGACGCTGGCAAGGGTTGCGAAGATCGCCGAGTTGCCGACGTTGACCAGCAGGATCGCGATGCAGGCGACGCCGATCAGGATGGCCGGCGCGATCGGGGTCCCGGTGCGCGAGTTGACATGTGACAGGGTCGAGGAGAACGGGAGCCGGCCGTCGCGGGCCATCGAGAACATCAGCCGCGAGCAGGCGGTCTGGATGGCCAGGGTGCAGATGAAGATCGCCACCGCGACATCGCACAGCAGCACCTTGCCCCAGAAGCTGCCGAGGACCGAGTCGAGCACGTAGGGCAGTCCGCCGACGGCGAGTTCTTCACCGAGGGTGGGGGCGGCCATCAGGGCGCCGAGCAGCATCAGGCCGCCGCCGATCGCCGAGACGGTCAGCGCCATCCGGATGGTGCGTGGGGCGACACGACGCGGATTCTTGGTCTCCTCGGCGAGCTCACCGGCCGAACCGAAGCCGACCATCACATAGGCCGCCATCAGACCGGAGACGATGAACGCCCAGATGTAGCCGGGCTGTTCGCCGGGGACGCCGGTGTCGAAGACGACGCCGGGACCGCGTCGGGCGTGGGTGAACAGGGCCAGGACCACCGCGACCACACCGACGAGTTCGCAGGTGACGCCGATGTTGTTGACCAGGCTCATCCAGCGCACCCCGACACAGTTGATCGCGGTGACCACGACGATCAGGATCGAGCCGAGCAGTACCGCATTGGCGGCGCCGGAGGTGGTGGTCAGGGTCGGGTCGTCGCCGATGATCTGGAATCCCGACCACACGCTGGGCAGCACCACCTGCAGGGCGATCGCCGCGGCCGATGCGGTGACGATCTGGGCGATCATCATGAACCAGCCACCGAACCAGCCGATCACCTCACCGCCCATCCGGCGCGACCACTGATAGATGGCACCTGAGAGGGGGTAGCGGGCGGCGATCTCGGCAAAGCACAGGGCGACCAGGAACTGGCCGGCGTAGACGATCGGCCATGTCCAGAAGAAGGCCGGGCCGCCGAAACCGAAGCCCAGACCGAACAACTGGAAGATGGTGGTGAGTATGGAGACGAAGGAGAACCCCGCGGCGAACGAGGCGAACTTGCCCAGCGAGCGGTGTAGTTGCTGGTCGTAGCCGAAGGCGGAGAGATCGTCGGCGTCCTGGCGGATGGTGGGTGACCCGGCCCCCTGATCGGTGGGTGAGGTCGGTGCGGTTGCGGTCATGCGATGTCCTTCGAACGAGAGCTCCCCGTCGAGCATTTATCTGTCGAGTGATAGATAACCGCCCGGATTTTTCTGTCGGGTGATAGTTATGTTTCGGGTTCGGTAACTTCGGTGACGGCCGTGTTACGTCGCGGCCGACGAATCCGGGAGGTGTACATGCCTGCGACGGCAGGTCGCGCGACACCCGGCCGTGGGCGTCCACGGTTGGAGCAGCCGAAACGCGATGCGACGACGGCGCGCGAGGAGATCCTCGACGCCGCCGCCGAACTCTTTGTCCGACACGGCTACAGCGGAACCTCGACGCGGATGATCGCCGACGCCGTCGGCGTCCGGCAGTCCTCGCTCTACCACCACTTCAAGAACAAGGACGATCTCCTCGCGGCCCTGCTCGAGACCACGGTGGTGGGTCCGCTCGGCCATGCGCGCGCACTGCTCCACGCCGACGGGCCGGCGCTCGACCGTCTGCTCGACCTCGCCGAATTCGATGCCCGCCAGCTCGTCGAGGCGCGGTGGAACCTCGGATCGCTGTATCTGCTGCCGGAGGTCGCCGACGAGCGCTACGCCGAATTCCGGCTGGCCCGAAGGGCGTTGGCCGACGTCTATGAGCAGCTCAGCGTCGCGGTACTCGGTGACGCCGCCGACGACCGGCGTCTGCTGCCGTTCCGGATGGTCGAGTCGATCATCATGCTCCGCTCCGACGAGGAGCGCGGCGAACTCGCCGACCACTCCGCCGGCGACCTCGTTCCCACCATCGTCGCCGCGATCGCGTCGCTGGTGTCTTCGCCCCCGCACGCGCACGACTAGGCTCGACGACGTGTGCCTGATCCTGTTCGCGCTCGACGTCGACCCGCGACACCGGCTGGTCCTGGCCGCCAACCGCGACGAGTTCCACGCCCGCCAGACCGCGGGCGTACACCGCTGGGATGACGAACCCATCCTGGGCGGACGGGACCTCACGGCCGGCGGCACCTGGCTGGGCGTATCCACCCGCGACCCGAAACACCCTGCCGCTGCGGGTGATACACGACTCGCCCCGGGGGTTCATACCCGGCTCGCCGCGGTCACCAACGTGCGTGACGGCGTCGCCGTCCCCGACCCCACCAAGCGGTCCCGCGGACGACTGCCGGTGGACTTCCTGGTCGGCGACAGCTCGGCCGAAGATGCCGCCCGAGACCTGGTGGCACACGCCGAGGAGTACGCCCCGGTCAACCTCGTCGTCGACGACGGCGTCGAGATGTGGTGGGCCACCAATCATTTCGGTCCCGTTGCGCGACGCGTCGAACCGGGCGTGCACGGACTGTCCAACGGTCGGCTCGACGAGGGGTGGCCCAAGGTGCGGACCGGGATCGCCGGACTGTCGACGCATGTCGGCGACGATCCGACGACGCTGCTCGACATGCTCCACGACCCCACCACGGCCGACCCGGCGTCGTTGCCGCACACCGGTGTCCCCGCCGCCCAGGAACTCGGGCTGTCGGCGATGTTCGTCGACCTGGGGGAGTACGGCACCCGCGCGAGCACCGTCGTCCGCATCGGTGCCGACGGCCACGGTGACCTCGCCGAGCGCCGGTACGCCCCGGATGCCCGGTCGGAGACCTCGACCTTCACCTGGTGAGGTCGGCGCGACAACAGTCCGCCGCCATGGATGGTCGATCCCGAGGTGCGGATCTGTGGTGTCGGCAACCGGCTCAGGTGTGGTCCCTTCAGTGACCACCATGGATGG
>NZ_BCNF01000159.1 GCF_001485495.1 Gordonia desulfuricans NBRC 100010
CCTCGGAGGTGGTCGCGGCGGGCTGCGACACCACCATGGATGGTCGAGCCGGGACCGAGCCGCTGGGCGAGGACCCGTGTCGAGGCCCGGTGACATGACTATGTTCGCGACCACCTCAGAAGTGGTCACGCGATGATTGAGCAGGTCGTTGTCGCGGTCGACCACCGTTGACCGACGGGCGGGGGAGACGTACCGTCATATCTGGATACATATGTTTCCAGAATTGGGGTCGGGATGGCGGGTCAGGTGACGATTCGGAGGCCGCAGAACATGAGGCGGGCGCCGACGACGCTGTTCGACCTGGTCACCACGCTCGGTCTGACCAGCGGGGTCGCCAACATCATCATGCAGCTGTCGTTGCCGCCGGTCGGATATGGCGTCAACGAGAGCCGCGTGGCATCGGGGAGCCCGCGCCGCTACCCGATCAAGCGGGCCCGCACCACCGGCCAGTACCTCGTCGTGGCGGTGATCGGCACCGACGCCGACCGCGACCTGATGCGCGCCGAGATCGCCGAGGCGCACAAGGCGGTGGTCTCCGAACCCGACAGCCCGGTCCGCTACAGCGGCAACTCGCCGGAACTGCAGAAATGGGTCGCGGCCTGCCTGTTCCGCTTCTATCTCGACCAGTACACCCTGCTCTACGGCGAACTCACCGAGCCCGAGCTCGATGTGCTGACGCGCGCCGCCGAACCGCTCGCCACCGGCGTCAACGTCCGTGCGCGGGCGTGGCCGACGAGCTGGGCGGAGTTCGCCCGGTACTGGGAGTCCCGGCTCGGTGACCTGGCGATCGACCCGCCTGTCCGCCACGACTTCGAGACCCTCTCGGATCTGGAGTTCATCGTCGAGGCGTGGGGGCCGCTCGGCAAGCCGTTCCCGATGCTGCTCGGGCCGTCGTACCGGTACCTGACCCGCGCCAACCTGCCGGCCGAGTTCCGTGACCTGATGGGGTGGGAGTGGTCGGAGCGTGACGCCCGACGGTTCGAGCGGGTGAAGAGCGTGCTGCGTGTTGCCGACCGGTTCGGTGGACGGGCATATGTGCGCGCCGTCTATCGCATCCAGCTCGCCGACTTCCGGATTCGCGTGCGGCTCGGCATGCCGGTGCTCGGGCCCCTCCGCGTGTCGGACGTGCCGATCAAGGACGGCGGCGCGCAACGCTGGATCACCAGGCATCTCACCGGATGACCCTTGCCGGTCAGTGATGCGGGAACGGATTCGGCGTCACCGACAACCCCTGGGCTGCACCCACTTCGGGGCTGAACAGCTCGCCGTCGTGGGTGCTCAGGCCCGCCGCGAGGGAGGGATCGGCGGCCAGGGCGCGCTCCCAGCCCTGATCGGCCAGCCGGAGCACATACGGCAGCGTCGCGCCGGTCAGGGCGTGGGTCGACGTGCGGGCGACGGTGCCCGGCATGTTGGCCACGCAGTAGAAGACGGTGTCGCGCACGGTGAACGTCGGATCGTCGTGGGTGGTGGGGTGCGAGTCGGCGAAGCAGCCGCCCTGATCGATCGCGATGTCGACCAGCACCGCCCCCGGATGCATCTGCGCCACCAGCTCGTCGGAGACCAGCACCGGGGCCTTCGCACCGGGGACCAGGACCGCACCGATCACCAGGTCGGCGTCGACGACGGCCTCCGCCACCGCCGACGAGGTGCTGTAGCGGGTGTGCACCCGACCGGCGAAGCGTGCGTCGACGGTGCGCAACCTGGCGATGTCGACGTCGAAGACCGTCACCTGCGCACCCATCCCGACGGCGATGGTCGCCGCGTTCACCCCGGCCACCCCGGCGCCCAGGATCACCGTGCGGGCGGGTTCGGTGCCGGGGGTGCCGCCCATCAGCACGCCGCGTCCGCCCGCCGACCGCATCAGGTGATAGGCGCCGACCTGTGGGGCCAGCCGCCCGGCCACCTCACTCATCGGTGCCAGGAGCGGCAGCGAACCGTCGGCGGCGCGCACGGTCTCGTAGGCGATGGCCGTGGTGCCCGCGGCGAGCAAGGCGTCGGTGCCGGCGGGGTCGGCGGCCAGGTGCAGGTAGGTGAACAGGGCCTGCCCGGCGCGCAGGTGCGGGTACTCGGCCGGGGTCGGCTCCTTGACCTTGACGATCAGCTCGGACTGGTCCCACACCTCGTCGGCGGTGGCCAGGATCTGGGCGCCGGCCTGCTTGAAGTCGGCGTCGGTGATCGCCGATCCGATCCCCGCACCGGCCTGCACGATCACCTCGTGGCCGCGGTGGGTCAGCTCGGTGACACCCGCCGGAGTGGCGGCAACGCGGTCCTCGTGGTTCTTGACCTCGGTGGGGATACCGATTCGCATGGTGACCTCATTCCTCGCAGGAACTACTGTCGAGGGTGAAGTTCCGTCGGGGCTCTCGCAACAATTCTGACGATGATTCTCGATCAGGCCTGATCGGTGAAGAACCGGCGACATCGGAGGTATCCATGCCCGACGATCTGAAGGATGTTCGGCCGCAACTCGACCACGTCGACCGGCAGATCCTGCGGCATCTGCAGGCCGATGCCCGAGTCACCAACGCCGACCTCGCCCACGCCCTAGGGATCGCGCCGTCGACCTGCCACGGACGGGTGCGGCGCCTCGTCGACCTGAAGGTGATCCGCGGCTTCTTCGCCGACGTCGACCCGGCCGCCGTCGGACGGCCGCTGCGCGCGATGGTCGCGGTGAGTCTGCAGTCGGATGCGCGGGGTCAGATCCGGCGTTTCGTCGCCGACATCACCGGACACGACGAGGTGATCGACGTGTTCTTCCTGGCCGGCAAGGACGACTATCTGCTGCACGTCGCCACCGCCGACACCGAGGCGCTGCGACGGTTCGTCGAGATGCTCAACTCGCGTCGGGAGGTCGCCGGGACCACCACGTCACTGGTGTTCGAGCACCTCCGCGGCGACGCGCCGATCTTCTGAGCGACGCCCCGAACCGGGCGACGCCGGTGGCTGCATAGACTTGACCGCAGCACCCACGACGAAAGGCTGGCATGGCTCAGGGCATCAGGGTTGGCGTCTTCGGTTCCAACGGCAAGGTCGGTCGCGCGATCGTCGCCGGGATCGAGGCAGCCGACGACCTCGTCTACACCGCCGGCGTCGACAAGGGCGACGCACCGGAATTCTTCTCCGACACCGACACCCAGGTCGTCGTCGACTTCACCCACCCCGACGTGGTGATGAACAACCTGAAGTTCTTGATCGAGAACGGGATTCACGCCGTGGTCGGCACCACCGGCTTCACCGACGAGCGACTCGCCCAGGTCGGCGAGTGGCTGTCGGCGGCCCCCGGCGTGGGCGTGCTGATCGCCCCGAACTTCGCGATCGGTGCCGTGCTGTCGATGCGGTTCGCGCAGGCCGCCGCCCGTTTCTACGACTCGGTCGAGGTGATCGAACTGCATCACCCGAACAAGGCCGATGCGCCGTCGGGTACCGCCTACCGCACCGCCTCCCTGATCGCCGAGGCGCGCGCCGCGGCCGGTGTCGGCAAGAGCCCCGACGCCACCACCGCCGAACTCGAGGGTGCCCGCGGTGCCGAGGTCGACGGCGTCCGCGTGCACTCGATCCGCCTCGCCGGTCTCGTCGCACACCAGGAAGTGCTGCTGGGGACGCAGGGCGAGACCCTCACCATCCGCCACGACTCGATGGACCGCACCTCCTTCGTCCCCGGTGTGCTGCTCGGTGTGCGCGGGATCGGTGACCGTCCGGGCCTGACCGTCGGCCTCGACGACCTGCTCGACCTCTGACGACGAGGATGCCTGCGACCATGCCTGCCGACCCCAAGCCCAAGAAGCCCCGCGGGGGTGACGCCCGCCCGACCATCTGGATGATCGGGTTCTTCGTCGTCGCACTGTGCGTGTACTTCGTGATCCTCGGCAAGCGGGCGATCGACCTGATCGCCGAGGGGACCGCGGTCGGGATCGTGCTGGGTCTGGCGGTGCTGTTCCTGCCGCTGCTCGGCGTCTGGATGGTGGTCTCGACCCTGCGTTCGGGCATCGAACACCAGAAGCTGGCCCGGATCATCTCCGAGCAGGGGCGCGAACTCGACGTGTCCGATCTGCCGCGCCGACCGTCCGGTCGGATCGAACGCGACGCCGCCGACACCCTGTTCGCACAGGTCAAGCAGGAGTGGGAGGCCGATCCCACCGACTGGCGCAACACCTATCGGATCGCCCGCGCCTACGACTACGCCGGTGACCGCGGGCGTGCGCGGCAGATGATGAAGCGTGCCTGCGAGCAGTTCCGCGAATCCTCGGACGGCCGGGGCGCATGAGCCGGCTGCTGATCGTCCACCACACGCCGTCGCCGTTCTGCCAGGCGATGTTCGAGGCGGTGATCAGCGGGGCGACCGACCCCGAGATCGAGGGCGTCGAGGTGGTCCGCCGGGCCGCGTTGTCGGTGACGGCCAGTGACTTCCTCGACGCCGACGGCTACGTCCTCGGGACACCGGCGAACCTCGGGTACATCAGCGGGGCCCTCAAGCATGCCTTCGACTGTGCGTACTACCCGATCCTGGACGCGACGCGCGGTCGGCCGTTCGGGGCCTACCTGCACGGCAACGAGGGCACCGAAGGCGCCGAACGCGCCATCGAGACGATCACCACCGGACTCGGTTGGGAGAAGGTCGCGCAGTACGTTGCGGTGTCGGCGAAGCCCGGCAAGGACGACCTCGAGAAGTGCTGGGAGCTCGGTGCGACGGTGGCCGCGCAGCTGATGGGGTAGTCGAGGTGGTGACCACCTCCGAGGTGGTTGCCGACACAACAGATCCTCACCTCGGGATCGACCATCCATGGTGGTTGCGCGCTGTTTTTGCTGGTTGAGCCGGTGAGGAGCGGAGCGACGAGGCGTGTCGAAAACCTCTGTCGG
>NZ_BCNF01000160.1 GCF_001485495.1 Gordonia desulfuricans NBRC 100010
GGCCGGTTGCGGGCATCATCGTCTCACCGGGTTTCGACACGGGTCCTCGCCTCGCGGCTCGGTCCCGGCTCAACCATCGAAATATGCTGCGGTAGTGGATGTTCAGGATGACACCGTCGCCCGAGGTGGTTGCGGACATGCTCGTCTCACCTGGTTTCGGCTCGGTCCCGGGTCTGACAACGCCGCGGTGGTCAGTGGTCGGGAACGCTGAGTTCGGCGCGGCTCGCCTTGATCTCCGCGTCGATCCGGGTGTCATCCCAGCCGAGTTCCGCGCCGGCGACGGCCGCCATCTCGGCCAGGTCGTCGTCGGCGGGGAGTCCGACCGTGCCGATCCCGGTGCGGCGCAACAACAGGTCGGACAGTGACCGCGGCGACTCGAAGCGTGCGGAGTAGGCGAGGGCGGCCAGTGGGATGCCGTCGTGGGTGACGATGCGCGCCAGCCGCGAGTCCTCGTCGGCGAGTGCATGCACCGCGGGTGCGGCACCGCCGTAGAGCTGTTCGACGATGCCGGAGTCGGCGTCGGACGCGGCGCAGCCGACCAGGATCGCCGTGGCCGACGTACTCGGCCGTACCTGCAGGCCGCCGATCGCGGCGAGGGTGTCCACAGTGCTCTCGGCGAAGGCCCGCGACGTGGTGTACTTGCCGCCGGTCGCCGACACGATGCCGTCGAGTCCGTCGGCGCGGTGATCGACGAGTTCCGATGCGCGACTGGCGTTGTAGGTGTCGGTGGAGGTCTGCTCGGTCAGCGGACGCAACCCGCCGTAGGCGGCGAGTACGTCGTCGGGTCCCAGCTGCACCGGCAGCATCGAGGTGGTGTTGACCGTCTCGAGGAAGTCGTCGATCGATGAGCGGGTGAGCCGCCAGTCGTCGACGTCGCCGTGATAGGGCGTCTCGGTGGGGCCGATCAGGCTCAGGCCGCGCCACGGCGCCACGCTGAAATGGCTGTGCCCGGACACGGTGAGCACCATCGTCGTCGACAGCTGCCGGGTGACCAGGTAGATGCCCTCCGACCGCACCGGCGGGGCGGGCGGGGCGAGGACATCGGTGACCGGGCTGTTCGCCAGCACGTCACGCGCCCACGGGCCGGTGGCGTTGACCGTGACTCGGGCCCGGATCTCGCCCTGCCGGCCGCTCCGCCCGTCACGCACCTGCGCGCCGACGACGCGGCCACCACCACCGATGATCGTCTCCACGGCGACGTCGTTGGCCAGTTGTGCGCCGTAGGCACCGGCACTGCGCAGGAAGGCCAGGGTGAGCCGCTCCGGATTCGGCATCATCGCATCGTGGAACAGCGCACCCGACCGCAACCCGGTCAGGCCCCGCCGGGACAAGTCGTCGCGACTGAGAATCCGGTGCCGCGGAATCCGTTTGGAGCGATCGGCGATCCGGTTACGGTCGAAGGACAGCAGGTCGTAGGCGGTCAGCCCGACCCGCTCGACCAATCCGGGCTCGGGGAGCACCATGCCGATCGGGTCCACCAGATTGGGGGCGATCGACATCAGGGTGCGACGTTCGGCGAGCGATTCGCGCACCAGCCCGATGTCGAACTGCTTGAGGTAGCGCAGACCGCCGTGGACGAGTCTGCCGGTGGCCGCCGACGTCGCCCCGCCGTAGTCGGCGCGCTCGACGAGCGCCACCTGCAGGCCGCGGCTCGCCGCCTCGTAGGCCACGGTCGCACCGGTGATCCCGCCGCCGATGACCAGGACGTCGACGGTGGTGGTGCGACCGCCGAAATCGCTGCGCTGCAGAGGGTTCGGTGACCCTTCTGTGCCGGTCACGAGGTGGTCGCGATCGACGCGCGGATACGGGTGAGCAGGGGTTCGCGTTCGCTCTCGACGTCGAGCCACCCCAACCGCAGGATGCGTGCGGTGGTCATCCAGGGTGCGATCTCGGCCCGGCTGATCCCGGTGATCCGGGTGTACTCGGCGAGATAGGACCGCAGCATCACCCGGCGCACCGACTGATAGAGCGCCCGCTGGAATGCCGAGATACCGGGGAACAGTTCGGCTTCGGTGAACAGCAGACAGGTGGCGGCGACATCGGCTGCGGGGTGACCGGATGCGGTGGACTGCCAGTCGATGGTCGCGATCCCGGTGCCGTGCTCGAAGGTGTTGAGTGGGTGGAAATCCAGATGCAGCACCGAATTCCCCTCGGGCAGTGCCTGGATCTGCCTGCGCAGCGCGTCGCGCTCGCCGAGGGTGAGGCCCGACAGGGGGCAGGTGTGCAGAAGGTTCTGGGCCACGTCGCGGACATCGTCGAAGTCGGTGGTGGCGGTGGCGTGGATGGCCGTGTGCTCGCGCGCGAGTCGTCGTGCGACGGAGGCGATCTTGTACGGCCGGCGCTCGGCGACGGTGGTCAGGGCGTCGCCGTGTAGGCGGTCGACGACGATTCCCATCCGGCCGTCGGGCATGGTGACCGCACCGTGGTAGCGGATCGGGGTGACACCGAGCTGGTGGACGGTGGCCGAATCGCGGATCTCCTTGGCGATCATCGCGGTGTCGACGTCGTCCTTGAAGACCTTGATCACCTTGTCGTCGCCCCAGGCGTGGATGTCGCTGGTGCGGCCGGTGGCGAGGAGCTCCCCGAGGCCGGTCTCGGTCATGCCTGCCTCACGGTGCCGTAGCCGATCTGCAGCGCATGCTCGACGACGGCGCGCTGCTGCTGTTCGGTGAGCTCTCTCGGTGTGCCCAGGGAGCTTGCATGCCAATAGATCTCGCAGAGCCACTCCAGCAGGAGGGCGTTGTCGGCGGCATTGTCGACACCCATGCCGAGGGTCACCGCGCCGTGGTTGGCCATCAGTGCGGCGAGCCGGCCCGACAGCGCCCGATGGACGGCGTCGGCGAGCTCGGGCGTGCCGAAGGTCGCGAACGGGGCCACACGCAGGGCACCACCGAGTGACAGCTGCTGGTAGTGGATCACCGGGAGGTGATCGCGTACCACCGACAATGCGGTGGCGAAGCGGGAATGGGTGTGGACCACCGAGGTCATCGCGGCGAACTCCGGGCGCCGGTACACGCCGAGGTGCAGGTCGATCTCCGACGACGGGCGGGGGCCGTCGACGACCTCTCCCGAGAGGGTGACCAGGGTCACCTGGTCGGCGGTGATGGCGCCCAACTGCGCACCGGATGCCGTGATGGCCACGACGTCGTCGGAACGGGCACTGATATTGCCTGCGGTACCGACGAATACACCGGACTCGGCCAGGCGTCGAGCAGCCGTGGCGACGGTTTCTCGCAAGGTGGCGGCAGGTGAGGGGCCTGAGGACACGGGGTTCAGCCTGAAGGCCCGGGAAACCAAAGTCAAGTCTGGTTTCTGTGGAGGTAACCCGTGAGTCGGGTTATGGTTGCCTGGTGTCAACCGACCCCGATCAGCGTAGCGCCGAAGAGGCGGAGACGCCGGGCGGGCATGTCCCGCAGGAAGGCCTGGGCGGGGTCCCGCAGGAGGATCTGAGCGGGGTCCCGCTGCGGCGCACGCCGACCCAGATGCGTTCCCGCGAGAAGGTGTCCCGGGCGCTGGCCGCGGCGGATCGGATCGCGGCCACCGAGGGGGTCGAGGCGCTCACCCTGACCCGGGTCGCCGACGCCGCCGGGTTGTCACCGGGAGCGCTGCATCAGTACCTGCCGGACCGGGAGGCCATCGCCGCAGCGCTCGTCGCGCGCTATCACGGTCGGATCGAGGCCCTGATGGACGTCGTGATCAGCCGCGTCGCCGAAGAGGACGTCGACGACCCGGTTGCCGAGGTGATCGGCCAGATCGCCCGCATCTACTCCGAGGAACGCATCGTCCGGCTGGTGCGGTCGGTGACCTCGGTGCCCGGTGACGCCGGCCGGGCGCACAAGAACCGCATGGCCGCCAAGGTGCACGAACTCATGGTCGCGTGCGGCGTCCGCCGCACCGATGCGGTGGCCGCACGTGTGGTGTTCACGGCCACCGATGCGGTGATGCACGAGGCCTTCGGCGGCGACGAACCCGACCTCGCCCTGCTCGACGAACTCGAGTCGATGCTGCGTACCTACCTCGACGGTGACTGATCGGCCGGTGACTGATCGGCCGGTGACTGATCGGCCGGCGACTGACCGGCCGCTGACCGGCCGGCGACCACCGAACCGGTGTGCGCGTGGATCCGGCGTACGGCCGGGATCACCGCGAGCAGACCCGCCGCGGGGATCAGGAACGCCGGTCCGATACCGGAGCCGGACGCGATCGCGCCGATGGTGACCGCACCCAGGATCACGCCGACGTAGTTGAACAGGTTGACCCGCGCGATCACCTCGTCGCGGCGGGCGGGCAGGATGCGGCCGGCGGCGGCGAATGTCACCGGCACCAGCATGCCGACGGCCACGCCGGCGATCGCGAAACCGGTGACCGCACCGGCGAAGGTGGGGACCGCAGCGACGACGATGCATCCGGCGAGCCCGATGACGATCGCGGCGATCGCCAGCCGGGTCACCCCCCACCGCATCTCCAGCCGGTCGGTGAGCAGCCGTGAGATCAGCGTGGTGGCCTGGTAGAGCGCATATCCGAGGGGGGCGAGGCGGGCGACACCGTCGAAGGTCTCGGTGAGATAGACGGTGCTCCACGTCGACACCGCCGAGTCCAGCATGTACGCGGCCATCAGCACGATCCCGACCACCCAGATCGCGCGACGCGGCAGGACCGGCCGCGCGTCGTCGGCGGCCCGCGGATCGGTCTTCGGGGCGGCGCGTTCCCGCGACGGGTCGAGCGCCCCGAATCCGAACGCCGCGACCGCGATCTGCACCACGGCGGCGGTGAACAGCGCACCC
Source organism: Gordonia desulfuricans NBRC 100010 (assembly GCF_001485495.1). Classification (GTDB taxonomy): domain Bacteria; phylum Actinomycetota; class Actinomycetes; order Mycobacteriales; family Mycobacteriaceae; genus Gordonia; species Gordonia desulfuricans. The sequence goes on from NZ_BCNF01000160.1 coordinate 4,785, forward strand.
ACCGCGCCCGCCGAGGACGACAGGAATCCGCTCATCGCCACCGCACCGAGTGCCGCGGCCGCGGTGTAGGCGGCATAGAACCGGCCCAGATGGGCGATGCCCGTGCGGGCCTCGAGCATGGTGCCCTGCATGTTGACCGCGGCGTCCATGGTGCCCAGCCCGATTCCGTAGACGATCACCGCGGCCAGGAACACCCCGTACGCCGGGGCGAGTGCCATGGTCGCGATCGCGACGGTCTGGACGGCGAGCGCGGCACACACCGCGACCCGGCTGCCGCGGCGGACCGCGAGGAAATCGGCGGCCACCGAACCGAGTCCGGCCATCACGCACGTACCCAGCAGGATCAGCGACACCCCGGTCTCGTCGATGCCCCACGTGTCCTGGAAGGTGGGCAGCGCGGTCATCACCGCCGCATAACCGAGGCCCTGTGCGGCATATCCCGCGGCGACCGCGGCCTTGCGGGCCCGCAGGCCACCGCCGGCCGGCAGGTCTGGTCCGGTGGAGGAGTGGGTCGTCACGATGCGGTGTCGCCTCCTTCGGTATCGCCGGGCATCGGGTCGAGTGCGGTGCGGTCGGAGGTGTCCTTCAGGGCCACACCCGATGCCCCGAGCCGGCGGGCCCCGTCGACCAGGGCCCGCACGATCCGGGCGGCCTGGACGTAGCCGAGGCCGTCGGGCGGGTGCACGTTGGAGATGCAGTTGCGTTCGGAATCGCGTCGCCCGGGTCGGGGCAGGTGGGTCAGGTAGATGCCGAGGCTGTCGGCGACCGACAGGCCTGGGCGCTCACCGATGATCACCAGCAGGGTCTGCACGCCCAGCACCTCACCGATGTGGTCGCCGAGGGCCACCCGTGCGCCGGTCGCGACGACCGGTGCCGCCACCTGCAGATCCGGGGTGAGGGCGTCGACGATGGCCGCGGTCAGCGCCACCGCGTGAGTGCTCACCGCCGTCGCCGAGAGGCCGTCGGCCACAACGATTCCCACATCGGCTCCGCCGTCGGGTGGGGTGAGGGCGCCGAGATCGGCGGGCAGACGGCCGAGATCGGGGCGTCGCAGATACTCCGCGCGTGATGCGGCGCGCCCGGCCACCACGGCGGGTTCGCCGAGCCCCAGCCCGCGCAGGCCGACGGTCAGGGCGTCGACGTCGAGTGGGGTGTGCACCGCATCCCGGGCCGCGGCGTGGTCGGCCTGGAACCGTAGCAGATCGGCGGTGGAGGAGGCATAACCGTTGCGCTGCAGCCCGATTCGTGCCTGGGTGTATCCGCGCAGGGGATTCCAGGGGTCCGGGAACTCGGGGGAACTCATGACGCGGCCAGCCCGCGCAACGGCGACTGCGACGGATCCAGCGGCAGGATGCGACCGCCCGAATCGGCCATCCCCTGCCGTTGCAGCCACGTCTCGAACTCCGGAGCTGCCCTCAGGCCCAACACATTCCGCAGATACAGCGCATCGTGGAACGAGAGGCTCTGATATCCGAGCATGATGTCGTCGGCGCCGGGCACGGTGATCACGAAGGCCACCCCGGCCAGCCCGAGCAGGCTCAACAGCGTGTCCATGTCGTTCTGGTCGGCCTCGGCGTGGTTGGTGTAACACACGTCGACGCCCATCGGCAGGCCGAGGAGCTTGCCGCAGAAGTGGTCCTCGAGGCCGGCACGGATGATCTGCTTGCCGTCGTAGAGATACTCCGGGCCGATGAACCCGACGACGGTGTTGACCAGCAACGGCCGCAGCTCCCGGGCGACGGCGTAGGCGCGGGCCTCCAGGGTCTGCTGGTCGACCGGCCGCCCATCGGTACCCAGGTGCGCTCCCGCCGACAACGCCGATCCCTGCCCGGTCTCCAGATACATCACGTTGCTGCCGACGGTGCCGCGCCCCAGCGAGCGGCCCGCCTCGTCGGCCTCCCGCAGGATCGCCAGGTCGACGCCGAAACCGCGGTTGGCGCCCTCGGTGCCGGCCACCGACTGGAACACCAGGTCGACCGGGGCGCCCTGCTCGATCAGCCCGATGGTGGTGGTGACGTGCGAGAGCACACACGACTGCATCGGGATGTCGTAGCGCATCCGGATGTCGTCGAGCAGTTCGAGCAGCGCGGTGGTGGCCTGCGGGGAGTCGGTGGCGGGGTTGATCCCGACCACCGCGTCACCGCTGCCGAGCAGCAGGCCGTCGAGCATCCCGGCGGCGATCCCACGGGGGTCGTCGGTGGGGTGGTTGGGCTGCAGGCGGGTGGCCAGCCGTCCGGGCACGCCGATGGTGGTGCGGAAGGCGGCGGTCACCTCGATCCGCCGGGCGACGGCGACCAGATCCTGGTTGCGCATCAACTTGCTCACCGCCGCAACCATTTCCGGGGTCAGGCCCGGACCCACCTCGCGGAGGCGCCGGGCACCGTCGGGGGCGACGACCTGCTCCAGCAGCCAGTCGCGCAGACCTCCGACCGTGAGCTGGGCGAGCGGCGCGAACGCGGTCCGGTCGTGGGTGTCGATGATCAGGCGGGTGATCTCGTCGGTCTCGTACGGCACCACCGCCTGCTCCAGGAAGACCGTCAGCGGCAGATCGGCGAGCACCCATGCGGCCGCAGCGCGCTGCGCATCGGATTCGGCTGCGCACCCGGCCAATTCGTCACCGGAACGCGCCGGGGTGGCCTTGGCCAGCACATCCACGAGACCGGTGAACTCGTAGGTGTGTCCGCGCAGCGTCTGACGGTATCTCACACGAGGTCAAGCTACGCCATCTGCCGGGTCTTGGCTGTCCATGTGGCGTGGCACCCGGGGCAGGGCGATCAGGTGCACCGCGATCCCGATCAGGGGACCACAGATCAGGGCCAGCGCCACACGGTCGGTGACCGCGATCGGCAGGAGCAGCAGGAGTACCGACGCGACCGTCGCACACCACCAGCCGATCGCATACAGCCGGTGCGCGCCGACGGCGAGGGCCGCCGCACCGGTGATGGTGAGCAGGGCCAGCGCGGTGGCGCCGAGGGTGAACAACGCCAGGGCGGTGCCGTCGAGCCGGAAACCGGCACCGAAGACCACCCGCAGCAGCCACGGGCCGACCAGCGCGGCCAGTCCGGCACCGACCACCCCGATCGCGGTGACCGCGGCCAGCGGCAGCGCCGCCGAGGCGACCAGACGATGGCGCGCGGCGACGAACCGGGAGATCAGCACCCCCTGAAAACTGTTCAGCGGCACCAGCAGTGGTGCGCGCGTCAGGGTGATGGCCAGGATCACCGCGCCCACCACGTCGGGGTCGTCGGCGGCCCGGGAGGTGAGCGAGATCAGCACCGGGAAACCCATCACCACCACCGCACTCGCGGCGGCGGCGGCCATCGCGGTGAGGGTCTGCACGGTGAAGGTGCGGGTGCCGACGTCGGCGGGGCTGTTGACCACCGCCCGTGCGCGGGCCGAGCCGAGCAACAGCAGCATCCACGACACCGACCCGATCACGGTGATCACCAGGAATGCCGTCGTATCCCAGCCGAGCGCCAGGGCCAGGCCGGCGCCGGCCAGCCGGATCAGTGCATCCACCGACAGCAGGACGGCGAAGACGCCCCATGACAGCGTCCCCGACAGCGCGCCGGACAGGTGTGCGTAGACCGCGAAAGAGGCCACACCACACGCCAACAGCACCACCGACAGCCAGCGGTGGGCGTCGAAGACCGCCCCGCTCCACAACGGTGCGGTCACCGCGACGGCGACGGCCAGCCCGACACCGATACCGAGGTTGACCCGCAGGGGCCGGGCCCGCGGGTGCCGGCCGCCGGTCCCCGTGCTCGTGGTGGTCGTCCCGGTGGTGGTCGGCCCGGTGATGGGGGAGCCGGCTGCACGGATCGCCCGGGTGGTCTCCTGCAACTGGCCGTTCTGGGTGCCGGTGACCAGTCCGTAGGCCGCCCAGAACACCGCGAACACGGCGTAACCGCCGGGGCCGAGGGCCCGTGCGGCGATGAGCAGCACCAGATACCCCGACACCGCGGCGATCGCGGTGGCCACGGTGACGCGTCCGAGGGCGCCCGGCGGTGACCCCGATCCGGTCGGTTCCGGTCCGGTCGGCGAGGGTGTCGGGTCGGCCATGTCCGGCGCGGTCAGGAGGGTCCCGGGTACGGCGGGAGCGCAGGGGTGAACAGCCAGCGCTGCCACAGGTCGTGCAGGGGGATCGACGAGTAGTTCGCGGCCAGCGCGATGAAGTCCTCGGTGGTCACCGAGCCGTAGCGGTACTTCTCCGTCCACCGTTGCAGCAGTGCGAAGAAGTTGCCGTCGCCGATGGTCAGACGCAAGGCGTGCAAGGTGATCGCGCCGCGTTTGTACACCCAGTCGTCGAACATCCTGCGCGGCGTCGGATCGGCCAGCGGCACGCGCACCGGGGCCGCCGCCAGCTTGGCGTAGTAGTGGCGGGCCCATTCGTCGGCGCTGCGCCCACCGGACCGCTGACTCCACAACCACTCGGCGTAGCAGGCGAATCCCTCGTGCAGCCAGATGTCGCGCCAGCGCGCGAGGGTCACCGAGTTGCCGAACCACTGGTGGGCGAGTTCGTGGGCGATCAGCCGCTCGGCGTCGCGGGTGCCGTCGCAGTGGTTGGCGCCGAAGGTGGAGAACGACTGCGCCTCGATCGGGATGTCGAGCGGGTCGTCGGTGATGACGACGGAGTACCGCGGGAACGGGTACGGGCCGAACATCTCGACGAAGGCCTCGATCATCTCGATCTGGCGGCCGAAGTCGTGGCCGAAGTCGTGCTTGAGCCGGGGCGGGTAGATCGCGTCCACCGGAATCGGTTTGGTGGCCAGCGTTTCCTTCCGGTACTGACCGATCTGGATCGACGCCAGATAAGTGGGCATCGGCTCCACCTGGTGATAGACCCAGGTGGTCTGCGCCGCACGCACCCGCTTGGACTCGAGGACCCCGTTGGCCAGCGCGTAGTACGGGCTGTCGGTGGTGATCGAGATGCGATAGGGGGCCTTGGCGATCGGGTGGTCGTCGCACGGGAACCACGACGCCGCACCGTTGGGCTGATTGGCGCACAGGGCGCCGTCGGTGAGTTCCTCCCAGCCGACCTCGCCCCAGGCGCCACGGATGGGTCGGGGGGAACCGGTGTAGCGGACCACGATCGTCATCGCCGCACCCGGCGGGATCGGGGTGGCCAGGGTGATCGTCAGCTTGTGGTTGCGATGGGAGTACCGCACGCGTTTGTCGTCGACGGCGATCCGTGTCACGTTGAGGGTGTTGGCCAGATCGAGGCTGAACCGTCGCAGGTGGATGTGCGAGGTCGCGGTGAGTGTGGCGGTGCCCTCGAGCCGGTTGCTCGCCACCTTGTACTCGAGTTCCAGGTCGTACCGGGAGATGCGGTACCCGAGGTTTCCGTTGTGTGGAAGGTACGGATCGAGTACATCGGTCGGCGATCCGAGCACCGGCTGTCGTGGGCTCTTGCCCGACTTACCCGGCACGCACCCCTCCTCGTCTGCTGGCTGATCCGGACCCGTCGATGGCGGCGGACCGGCCACTGCAGACTACCCGGCAGCGCGCAGGGTCACCGGGCGACAGCCCGCGGTTGATAAACGGACCACAGTCCGTATACCGTGGCGGGCAGAACTTCGAAAGGGACAGACATGTACGGACCACGAAGCATTGCCTTGCTGGTGTCGCGAGTGATCCTCGGCATCATCTTCATCAGCCACGGCGTGCAGAAGCTCAACAACGGCATCGACGCCACCACGGCGTTCTTCGACTCGGTCGGTGTTCCGGCACCGACCTTCTCGGCGTACTTCGCCACCTGGGTCGAACTGATCGGCGGCATCCTGCTGATCCTGGGTGTCGCCCTGCCGCTGGTCGCGACCCTGCTGATCATCGACATGATCGGCGCCATCGCCACGGTGCACTGGGATGCCGGATTCTGGAACTCCGACGGCGGTTACGAGTTCCCGCTCGCGCTGATCGCCGGACTCGTCGCGGTGGGCTTCGTCACCGCCGGCGGATTCGCCGTGGACGGGCACATCGCCCGGCTGCGCGGCGGTTCCCGGGTCGGGTCGTAGCGGCGCACTCACGGTGAGCTGGATCGGCGGTCGGGTGGCTCAGGCCACCAGGCCGTCGATCGTCGTCCGTTCGAAGGCCGCGGCATCGGATTCGACGTCGCGGGGCAGGCCTGCGCGCAGATCGCGGAGATCGGCCAGTACGTCCTCGAGATGACGGAGGCCGACGCCGTCGATGGTCCCCGGCGACGCCAGGGCCTCCGGGTCGACGTCGTGCCGGTGGGCCAGCGCCGCGCCGAGCAGCCGGTGCGCCTGCGGACGATCGATGTCCCACAGGGCGTCGGCGGTCAGCAGATAGAGACGCACGGCCGGCGGATGGTCGTTGAGGTGCACCAATGCCCACGCCCAGTGTTTGGCGACGTCGACCGTGTCGGCCTGGCCGCGGCCGTGGGTCCGCACGTACTTGCCGTGCAGCTCACGGCACAACGGCGTGGAATCCGACCACAGCTGCAGCTGTGACATGCAGCGCACGGAATCGTGCAGGTTGGACAGATACATCGGCGAGTAGGGGCCCTCGCGGCGGGAGCGGATCTCACGGAGAACCGAGAACTCGGCGAGCGCGTGACCGTACTCGCCGGCCTGCAGTAGGGCCCGGGCTTCGTCCTGCATGTCTTCGATCACCCCCACATTGTCGCCGAACAGCCCGGCAAAAGTGATCTGATTCACAAACCCGGGACGCACGGTGACCGATTCGAGTGGCATCGTGAGAAGCATGAGCGGTTACGAGAACGACACCATCGACGAGGGCTCGGACAGCGACTACAGCGTGGACGCCGACGACCAGTTGCAGCCCGAGGATTCTCTTGACGACCGCGGCGTCGACGATGTCCTGGACGAGGGATACTCGCCGCCCGATCGCGCCCCGAAGGGTGCCATCCACGGCCTGACCGCCCGCGAGATGCGCGACGGCGAGACCCTCGACGAACGACTCGCCGAGGAGGTGCCCGACGTGGGTGCCACCGATCCGCTCGACGACGCGACCGCGGACTGGCGGTCCCACGAGTCCGACGCCGACGACGAGTTCACCGCCGACGGGGAGGTGGGTGACCGCCGGGCCGGGCGGCTCGTGGCCCCGGATCTCGGTGACATCTCCGACACCGAGGCCGAGGCGCTCGCCACCGACTGCGGTATCGACGGGGCCGGGGCGAGTGCCGAGGAGGCCGCGGTCCACATCGTCGACGACGAGGACTGACCGGGACGGGGACTGACCGGGACGGGAACGGCCGTGGGCCGCTCGGTGCCCGCGGATCGTCGGACAGGGACGAGCGTCTCGACGACGGTCGGCGACACGCCGTCACGATCGAGGCCGAGGTCGCCCGGGCGCGCCCCGATGGCCGGGTCGACGAACAGCGACCGCAGGTGCGCTGTGCCCACGTCGTCGTGCCCGAGGCCGTGAGCGGTCTGCACGGTGTCCTCCAGGACGGTCTTGGCCGCGTCGTCGAGGTGATCGGGACATGGCATCGGTGGGCCGGTCGGGGAGGCCGTCGTGAGCCCTGCGGATGACGGTGATCAGGTCGTCGAGGCGGACGCCGGTGATCTCGGTGGGGGCCTCTTCGGTGGTGCGTCGCCCCTCGGGGTGACGACCTCCGCGGTGTGTCGGTCGGGGGACCGACGTTGACAGCCTGGACGGGCGTGGGAACCATGGATCAGACGGGGCGTGGTGCCCCTGTGTCCGAGCGGTGTCCCAGCGTCACGGGAGGAACTCCAGTGAGCATCACCCAGTCCGTCCACACCATTCCGGAAAGCTCTCCTGCGCAAAGGTTTCGAGCGGTCCGCGAACTCACCGACCGGTTGTCGTCGCGGTTGTCGGCCGAAGACCAGACACCGCAGTCGATGACCGAGGCCAGCCCGGCGAAATGGCATCGCGCCCACGTCACCTGGTTCTTCGAGGAGTTCGTGCTGCGCCGCGACCCCGCCTACGTCGTCTACGACGAGAGCTACCGCTACCTGTTCAACAGCTACTACGAGGCGGTCGGTGAGCGACATCCGCGTCCCGACCGCGGGCTGGTGACCCGCCCCGGCGTCGACGACATCACCCACTACCGCAACTACGTCGACGGGGCGATGGAGGAGGCCCTGCAGCGCGGGACCCTCGACGACGAGGCCCTCGACCTGATCGAACTCGGATGCAATCACGAACAGCAGCACCAGGAACTGCTGCTGATGGACATCAAGCACCTGTTCTCCACCATCCCGCTGACACCCGGTCCGCTCTACGTCGACCGTGACCCCGACCCCTCCCGGACCCCGCCACCGTTCGGCTGGCGGTCGGTGTCCGGGGGTGTGGTCGAGATCGGCGCCGCCGGAACGGGTTTCTCCTACGACAACGAAGGGCCCCGGCATCGGGTGTTCCTCGAGGACTTCGAGATCGCCGACCGTGCGGTCACCAACGCCGACTGGCTGGAGTTCATCGCCGACGACGGGTATCGCCGCCCCGAGCTGTGGCTCTCCGACGGATGGGCACACATCCGGCAAACCGGCCGGCACGCACCGGGATACTGGCACTTCGACGACGACGGATGGACCACGTTCACGTTGTCGGGGAGGCGACGGCTCGTGCTCGACGAACCCGTCCTGCACGTCTCCTTCTACGAGGCCGATGCCTTTGCCCGCTGGGCCGGCGCGCGACTGCCCACCGAGTTCGAATGGGAGACGGCGGCTCTCGCCGTCGACGACCGGCGCGCGATGCTGCTGGACCCGGAGCGATGCCATCCGGGCCCGGCCGGTGGCGCGATGATCGGCGACGTCTGGGAATGGACGTCGAGTGCCTACCTGCCCTATCCGGGATTCGTCCCCGCCAACGGGGCGGTCGGCGAGTACAACGGAAAGTTCATGTCCGACCAGCATGTCCTGCGCGGGGCGAGCGCGATCACACCGGCCGGGCACGAGCGGGTGACCTACCGGAACTTCTTCCCCGCACCGTCGCGCTGGGTGTTCGCCGGTCTGAGACTCGCGCGGTGACCGTGCAACTCGACTCGGCGCTCGCCGCCGACGCATCGGTCGGATTGTGGCTCGATCCACCGGTCCTGCCGACGAAGTGGCTCTACGACGGCCGCGGCAGCAGACTCTTCGACGAGATCACCCGGCTGCCAGAGTACTATCCGACCCGACGGGAGACGTCGATCCTCACCGACCGGGCCGGCGAGATCGTCGCCGAGACGGAGTCGGTGATGATGGTCGAATTCGGTTCCGGCACATCCACCAAGACCCGGTTGCTGCTCGACGCCTTCAGTGCCGCCGGGCGGCCGTTCACCTACGTCCCGGTGGACGTGAGTGCGCCCATGCTCGCCGAATCGTCGGCGATCCTCGCCCGCGACTATCCGACCATCGAGATCCGGCCGGTGGAAGCCGATTTCACCCAGCCCCATCTCACCCTGCCGCACGCCGACGGCCCGCGCGTCGCGGTGTTCCTCGGCGGCACCATCGGCAACTTCGACGACGACGATCGCGGTGTCTTCTTCACCCGGGTGGCATCCGCACTCACCCCCGGCGACTACTTCCTGCTCGGTGCCGACCTGATCAAGGACACCGGTCGACTCGTCGCCGCCTACAACGACAAGGCCGGCGTCACCGCCGATTTCAACCGCAACATGATCGAGGTGCTCCGCACCGGACTCGGCGCCACCGGGCTCTACACCGACGACTTCGACCACATCGCACGATGGAATCCGGTCCGCCACCGGATCGAGATGTGGTTGCGCGCACGGCGTCCCGTCCATGCCACGTTCGCGGCGCTGGAACGTGACTGGGACCTCGCCGCCGGCACCGAGATCCTCACCGAGATCAGCACCAAGTTCGAGTTGTCGGCGTTACACGAGGAACTGGCATCTGCCGGTCTCGCACAGGTCGACACATGGACCGACCCGTTCGGCGACTTCTCCCTGACCTTGAGTCGGCGGTAGGTGGGGCTGAGTCGGAGGTGGTTGCGTCGGGGACGTCGGCCGGCGCCTTTGTTGGTGATCGAGCCGGGACCGAGCGTAGCGAGGACCCGTGTCGAGATCTCCGCAGCCTGCGTCGGGTGGTGAGCACTTCGGAGGTGGTTGGGTTGGCGATGTCGGCTGTCTGAGGTTTCGACTCGACTCGTCGCTTCGCTCCTTGTCGGC
>NZ_BCNF01000161.1 GCF_001485495.1 Gordonia desulfuricans NBRC 100010
AGCGTGCCTTGGGTGGTGACCACGCAACGGCCCCTCGACGATGGGTCGGCCCTCGGTTCGCTCGATCCCGTGCTCGATCATCGTGCATGCCCCGGTCAGCTGCTCAGCGCCGCCAGTTCTGCGGTCAGGGCGGCGACGTCGATCCGGGTACTGCGACCATCGGCGACGACGACCTCGCCGGCCACCCGGACGGTGTCGACGATCTTCGGCGACGCGGTGGTCAGCAGCGATGCCGCCGGGTCGAGGATCGGTCGACAGGCGAAGTCTCGGTCGAAACGCGGGAGCGTCAGATCCGCGTTGCGGCCCTCGGTGACACCATCCGGCACCCGACCCTGCGGGAGACCGAGGGCCGAGGATGCACCGTCGCAGGCGGGGCCGGAATGTCCGAGGTCTCGAAGGCATTGGCCAGTCTACGCTGCGCCCGTTGCAGATAGGCGCCGGCGCGTAGCGTCTCCAGCATGTCCTGCCGATCGTTGAACCGGTACCGGTGACGCCGAATCCGCCGAACGTGCTGCCGCAGCACATGTCTGCGCGGTCCGGGTCCGGATGCGCCGGTTGCGGCAGTCGGCTGCAGACTGAGGCAGTTGCCGGCCGTCGATCGGACTGGCGGGCTCACCACGGGTGTCCCACGGGTGAACCCGAGCCTCCTGGGTGAACAGCTTTCACAAGTTGTCCACAGATGTTGTTCTGCAGACTGATTCGCTGATAGTTCGCCTATGTGTGGCTCTA
>NZ_BCNF01000162.1 GCF_001485495.1 Gordonia desulfuricans NBRC 100010
TCTCCGCAGCCGACGTCGAATAGCAACCACCTCAGAGGTGGTCACGTCAGCAACCCCGGCCGTCTGAGGTTTCGACACGCCTCGTCGCTACGCTCCTCATCGGCCCAACCACCCACTAGGCGTTGCTGATTGAGCTCCGATAGAGGTGGCCGAGTTGACGACTTCGGCCGTCCGAGGTTTCGACACGCCTCGTCGCTACGCTCCTCATCGGCTCAACCACCCACTAGCGGTGGCTGATTGAGCCGGGACCGAGCATCGCGAGGACCCGAGTCGAAATCTCCGCAGCCCGACGTCGGGTGGTGGCCACCTCCGAGGTGTCGCGAAAAGAACTACTCCGCCGACCGTGCGGCGAGTACGGCCTCGTAGACGTCGCGCCGGGAGACCGACGTCCCGCGCGTCACCTCTTCACACGCGGCCTTGAGTCGCATCCCGCCCTCGACGAGACCTTCGGCACGGACGACGAGCTCGTCGAGATCCGGTTCGGTCGCGACCGCACCGGCCAACACCACGGTGATCTCGCCCTTGACGCCGCCGGCGGCCCACTCGGCCAGCTCTGCGAGATCGCCGCGTCGGATCTCCTCGTAGGTCTTGGTCAGCTCGCGGCACACCGCGGCCCGGCGCTCGCCGCCGAGGACGGTCACCGCATCGCCGAGGCAGTCGGCGAGCCGATGCGGCGACTCGAAGAACACCGCGGTGCGGCGTTCGTCCCGCAACTGACCGAGCCACTCCTTGCGTGCACCGGGCTTCCGTGGCGCGAACCCTTCGAAGCAGAAACGTTCGGACGGCATCGCCGAGACCGCCAGCGCCGTCGTCACCGCCGACGGCCCGGGCAGCGCGGTGACCTTCAGACCGGCCTCGGCACATGCCACCACCACGCGATAGCCCGGATCGCTGACCGACGGCATCCCGGCGTCGGTGATCAGCAGCACCGTGGCGCCCCCGGCGATGGCCTCGACCAGCCGAGGGGTGCGGGCGGCCTCGACCTGGTCGTAGTAGCTGATCAGTTCACCGGTGATCGTCACATCCAGACCGGCGGCCAACGCGCGGGCACGTCGGGTGTCCTCGGCGGCCACGATGTCGGCGGTGGTGAGCGCCTCACGCAACCGTGGGGACGCGTCGTCGTAGCGGCCCATCGGGGTGGCCGCGAGGACCAGCGCCCCGGACGTCGTCGGCTCGGATGTCATGTCCACAGAGCTTACGGCGGGCCGACCACTACCATCGATCGGGTGACTCTCACCGTGGGCGACGTCGGAGCGGACGCACGACATCACGGCGCCGACTTCCCGGCGTCGGCTCAGCCCACGCCGCCCAACCCCGGACCGGAGATCCCCACCCCCCTGTTCGGGCCGACCGACCGACGCCGCGGACTGATCGTCGGGCTGGTGCTGGTGGTGATCGCCACGATCACCCGGTTCTGGACGCTGTGGCTCCCCACCGACAAGGGCACACCGGTCTTCGACGAGAAGCACTACGTCCCGCAGGGCTGGCAGGTACTGACCGGCGGCAACTGGATCGAGGACAATCCGGCATACGGCCTGGTGGTCCATCCGCCGGTGGGAAAGTGGATGCTCGCGATCGGCGAGTGGCTGTTCGGCTACACCCCGATGGGCTGGCGATTCATGTCCGCGGTGTCGGGAATCCTGATCGTGGCGCTGATCTATCTGGCGGTGCGACGGATGACCCGTTCGACACTGGTGGGCGCCATCGCCGGGGTGTTCGCGATCTGCGACGGCGTACTGTTCGTCCAGTCCCGGATGGGCATGCTCGACATCTTCCAGACACTGTTCATCGTGGCCGCGTTCACCGCGCTCGTCGCCGACCGCGATCAGGTCCGCGAACGGATGCACAAGGTGTACCTGGAGGGCCGGATCGGCGACTCGCGATTCGGCCCGCGGCTCGGATTCCGCTGGTATCGCTTCACCGCCGGTGTGATGCTCGGCCTGACCTGCGGCACCAAATGGTCGGGCATCTACTACGTCATCTTCTTCACCCTGCTGGCCGTCGGCTTCGACGTCGCCGCACGCCGCACCTATCACGTGCAACGCCCGTGGCTGGGCACCCTCGTCCGCGACGTGGTGCCGTCGGGCCTGAGTCTCGTGGTGATGCCGGTGGCCATCTACCTGGCCACCTTCATCCCCTGGTTCTCCGGTGAGACATCGGTCTACCGCTATCAGGTCGGCAACACCATCGGGACCGACGGCCCGTGGTCGTGGGTGCCGGGCGCGTGGCGCTCGCTCTGGTACTACGAGTCGGGCATCCTCGAGTTCCACGCCGGCCTGACCAACTCCGCCGGCTATCACCACCCATGGGAATCGAAGCCGTGGACGTGGCCGATGAGCCTGCGCCCGATGCTCTACGCCATCGAGAACGGCCCCGACCAGTGTGGCGGCGGTGACTGCGTGCGCGCCCAGATGCTCATCGGCTCGCCGGCCATGTGGTGGCTGGCCCTGCCGGTACTCCTGTGGGGCCTGTGGTCGTGGCTGGTCCGGCGCGACTGGCGCTACGCCGCCGTCGTCACCGCATACGCCGCCGGCTTCCTGCCGTGGTTCGCCGAGATCGACCGACAGATGTACTTCTTCTACGCCACCGTCCTCGCCCCGTTCCTGGTGATGGGACTGGCCCTCTGTTGCGGCGACATCCTCCGGGGATCACGCAAATCGATCCCCGGTTCCCGACCCGAACACCAAGCCCTCGCCGTGTTGGTGGTGGCGATCTACATCGGGGTGGTGGTGGCCAACTTCGTATGGCTGTGGCCGATCATGACCGCCAGTCCGATCTCCCCGGCGACGTGGCGCAACCAGATCTGGCTACCCAGCTGGGGCTGAGCCGACCTGGCGCGCGGCGACAATCCGACGTGCCCGTCACGCGAGGACGACCGGCTCGCCGACGTCGGGTCCACCTGCCCGATGCCGGCGGCGGATCAGCGGTCAGCGGCTCTGCACGGCCCGGGTGACCAGTTCCACGATCTTCTCGTCCGAGACACCCAGCTGCCGAAGATTGCTCACATGCTCGACGGTGGCGTTCTGCGCCGCGGCCAGCGTCGCATCCGGACCGGCCTTGACGAACGAACCACTGCGCCCGCGGGTCTCGAGCACCCCGGCGCTCTCGAGTTCCCGGTAGCTGCGGGCGACGGTGTTCGGTGCGACGTGCAGGTCGGCGGCCAGGGCACGGACGGTGGGGATGCGCGAACCCACCAGCAGCACACCGTCGTCGATCAGTGCGAGTACCCCGCGGCGGATCTGCTCGTAGGGTGGCTGATCGGATTCCGGGTCGAGGCGCAGATGGGCGCCCAGGTCGATCACAGCGGATCCCGGGCCAGCGGACACGACATACAGCGGGGACCGCCACGGCCGGAACCGAGTTCGCGTCCTTCGATCTCGATCACCTCGATACCCGAATCCCGCAGTCGCCGATTGGTTTCCACATTGCGGTTGTAGGACACCACCACCCCCGGCGCGATCGCCAGGGTGTTGTTGCCGTCGTCCCACTGCTCACGCTCGGCGGTCACCGGATCGAGACCGGTGTCGATCACACGCAGCTTCTCGATCTGCATCGCCTCGGCCGCCGCCTCCACGAACGGCCGGGCACCGGTGACCTCGATCCGACCGTCGCCGCGCTCGGTCAGTGTGAACGCCGACATCGTGTCCCGGATGTTGGGGTACATCACCACCGCGTCGACGTCGACCATCGTGCACACGGTGTCGAGGTGCATGAACGCCCGCGCCTGCTCGATCGGAACGGCCAGCACCGTGTGCGCGAGCCCGTCCCCGAACAGGCTCTGCGCCAGGGCTTCCGCACCCGCCGGGGTGGTGCGCTCCCCCACCCCCACCGCCACCACTCCGGGTGCCAGCAGCAGGACGTCACCGCCCTCGACCGGCGCGACCTGCGACTCGTAGGCGCGTCGCGCCCCGGTGAACCGGGGATGGTGGGCGTAGATCAGGTCGGTCAGCGACGTCTCCCGGATGCGGGCGGGCATGGCCAGCGAGGTGATCGCGAACCGGGGGCCGATCCAGAACGAACTGTCCCGGGTGAACAGCAGATTGGGCAGCGGGTCGATCGCGAACTCGGGCCCGACGTGCATCATCCGCACCAGTGAGGAACGGCCGGCGTGGGGTGCCATCGGGAGCTCGTCGAAGGTCATCCCCGTCATCAGCACGTGCGCGAGCTCCGACGCCGACAATCCCCGCAGGTGCGCCGACAACTCGCTCGCGAGGTGCGGGCCGAGCCGGCGCGCACTCACCGCCGCGGCGATGCCCTGGATTCGGGCGGCACCGCTGTGCTCGATGGCTTCCACGAGCAGGTCACCGAGCAGGAACACATCCACCCCGCGGGTACGGAGTTCGTCGGCGAAGGCGTCGTGTTCTTCCTGCGCCCGGTCGACCCACGGCAGACCGTCGAACAGCAACTGGTCACTGTTGCGCGGGGTGAGGCGCCGCAGTTCGTCACCGGGACGGTGCAGCATCACCGCGCGGAGCCGGCCCACCTCCGAATCGCTGCCCAGACGATAGGAGTCGTCCGGTGCGCCGGACGCTGTGGAAGGACCCTCGTTCGCCATGGGACAACCGTAGTGCCTGGGCGGTGTGCGAGGGGGCGACGACGCGTGCCGGCCTGCGGATGTCGGCGATCATGTGGGCGGGTTCACGCCGGTGTGGTTCGGCGGTGTGGGCTCAGGCGGGATCGGGGCTGCCGGTCTCGGGGTCGCTCAGTTTGGCCGGTTCCCCGACGACCGTCGGTGCGGTCTCGCGGGCGAATCCCCACACCACGCACGCCACCGCGGCCACCGCCCCGGTGAACACGAACGCCGGACCGAATCCGACCTGCTGGGCGACGAATCCCACCACGACCGGACCGCTGATGGCACCGAGATCCGACGCCATGCCGTAGGACGCGAGCGCCGAACCACCCTGCCGCCGTGCACCGAGGACGTCGGCGAGGGCCGCCTGGTGGGTCGGCGCGAACAAACCGGAGCCGACACCCGAGAGCGCCGACAACGCCAGGGCGATACCGATGCCGGGGGCGAAGCCGAGCAGGGCGGTGGACACGGCCATGGTGGCGAGCCCGGGCAGCATCACCCGACGGCGCCCGTAGCGGTCGGAGAATCGACCGGCGAGCAGGATCGCGGCGACATTGCCGACCGCATAGACCGCCAGCACCACGCCGGCCATCGCCGCGGACTCGTCGAGTCCCTCGGTGATGAACAGCGGCACCACCGCCACCCGGACCCCGATCGACGCCCAGCCCTGGGCGAAGTTGGAGGCCAGGATCGCACGATAGGCACTGTCGCGCAGCGCCGTCCGCAGGGACATGACCCCGTGCCCGGACTGCGTCGCCGAGACCGCGGTCCCGGCGTCGCGCAGCTGGGTGGCCACCACCACCGATGCGATCACCAGCGCGATCGCGTACACCGCGAACGGCATCCGCAGCCCGAAGCCGACCAGCGCCGCACCGACCAGCGGTCCGGCGATGTTGCCGATCAGGAAACCGGCGGAGAAGAACCCGGACACCCGTCCGCGGATCTCACTGGGCGACAACCGGATCAGCAGGGCCATCGCCGAGATGGAGAACATGGTCGACCCGATGCCGCCGAGTCCGCGAAAGATCAGCAGCTGCACATAGTTCTGGGCGAAGGCGCAGGCGAAGGTGCTCGCCGCCACGATCAGCAGACCGCTCAGATAGATCCGGCGCTCCCCCAGTCTCGCGACCAGCCTGCCGGCCGGCGGGGCGAACAGCAGTCGCATCAACGCGAACATCGACACCACGAAAGAGACTGCGGTGTAGCCGACGTCGAAGCTCCGGGCGAAGCTGGGCAGCGCGGGTGCGATCAGCCCGAAGCCGAGCGCGATCACCACGTTCGCGCTCAGCAGCACCCAGATACCGCGAGGGATCTGTCGCCAGGCCGGTGTGGTCACGACTGCTCGGGCAGCCGGTCGAGGGCCTCGGCGGTCAGCGTCCGACCGAGTTCGATCATCTCGGTGGCCTTGTGGAAGTCGAGGGTGCGCACCGCTTTTCGGGGCACCCGGATGAGGATGTCCGGCGGGTACCCGGCGATCTGATGACGCGTCAGCGCCACCGACATGATGTCGAGGGACCGGCTGAGCACTTCCATCCGGCCCATCGTCCGCGCCATCCGCACCTCGGGTTCGGCCGCCCGGGTCGCGGCCGGGTCTGCCCGGCCGAGCTCGTCGAGCATGTCCTGGTAGGGGCCGTCGGCGGTCTCGGGTGCCACGGTCGGCACGTCGAGGCCGATCCGATCGCGGACCGACCGGACGAAATCCCCCGACAACAACGGTTCCATGTTGCGGCGGATGATCCCCTTGTCCTTCGGCTCCCGATGCTCCCGCGACTCTTTCGGTTCCCGGGGTTCCTTGTTCTCCCGGGATTCCCGGTCGCGGTCCTTGTCCCGCCCGCCGGGCACCCGGGTCGCCCCGGTTCCCGGTCCGCCGTCGGCGTCGAGCACCACCCCGATCGTGACGTCGCTGTTGACCGCCGATGTGGGCGCGACCGGCAGCGGGTCGAGGATGCCGCCGTCGGCGAGCAGCCGGCCGTCGTAGCGGTGGGGTGCGATGACCCCGGGGATGGCGATCGAGGCGCGGATCGCGTCGACCAGCGACCCCTTCTGGAACCACACCGACCGGCCGGTGCCGAGGTCGGTGGCGACCGCGGTGAACGGGATCGCGAGGTCTTCGATCCGGGCGTCGCCGAGGATGTCGCGGACCCGCGCGACGACGCGTTCGGCGCCGATCACCCCACCCTGCCGGGACAGCGACACGTCGAGCAGACGCATCACGTCGATCTGGGTGAGCCCGGAGGCCCAGCGCACATAGTCGTCGAGACCGCCGCCGCAGTACAGGCCGCCGACGAGGGCGCCCATGGACGATCCGGCGACCGATACGAGTGTGAATCCGCGGGCCTCGAGCTCGGCGATCACACCGATATGGGCATATCCCCGGGCGCCGCCGCTGCCCAGGGCGAGCGCCACACGGGAACCTCCTGGCATGGCGTCAACCCTATAGGTCGGCCTGATCCTGCTCGTCGAGGAGTCGGCGGGGACCGGGGCCGAGCCGGTTGAGCTCGTCGCCGGGGTTGAGCAGGTGACACGCCCCGAGCGAGAGGCACCCGCAGCCCACACAGGAGCCGATCATGTCGCGCAGACGTTCCAGCAGCGCGATACGCGCGTCGAGATCGTCGATCCAGCGTCGCGAGGCGGCCTCCCACATCGCCTTCGACGGCGACTCGGTGTGACCGAGTTCGGCGAGTACCTCGGCGATCACGCTGAGCGGGATCCCCGCGACCTGGGAGGCCTTGATGAAGGCGACGCGACGCAGCATCGCACGGTGATAGCGACGCTGGTTGCCGGCGGTCCGGCGCGCGAAGATCAGTCCCTGATCCTCGTAGTACCGAACCGCCGACGGGGCGATCCCCGCTCGCAGGGCGAGCTCACCGACGGAGAGCTCGAGTTTCTTCAGGCCCATCCCTGCGAGCGTATGCCGGTCAGGCCCGGACGACCATCACCGGCAGGTTCGCACTGTGCAGGATCTTCTGGCTGGTGGAACCGAGCATCAGACCCTTGAACCCGCCGCGGCCGCGGCTGCCGACCACCACGAACTGCGCCTTGTACTTCTCGACGGCGTCGAGGACGGCCTTGGCCGGCTCCTCCGGCAGCACCTCACGCACGACCTCCACGTCCGGGTAGTCGGAGTGGTAGCCGGAGAGTTGCTCGGCCACGGCGGCGACGGCGTCCTGCGACATCCGCGACACCTCGTCGGGGTCGATGCCGTAGCCGTGCAGCGCATCGGCGTCGAGCGGGGTCCAGGTGTGCACGGCGATCAGCTTGGTGCCACGCAGCGCCGCCTGCCGGAAGGCCTCCTTGACCGCGGCGGCACTCACCGGGGAGTCGTCGACGCCGACGACCACCGGGCCGTTGTCGCTGCCCTCGGAACCGCACACCACCACGACACGCCCGTGATGATGGGCGGCGACGGTGGTGGAGACCGAGCCGAGGAACAGACCCTTGACGCTGCCGAGACCACGGGTGCCGAGCACGATCATCGCGGCGTCCTTGCCGAGTTCGAGCAGGACGCGGGCGGCGTCGCCGTCGACGATCGAGGAATGCACCTCGAGCGCGGGGGCGGACTCGTGGGCGAGGGTGGCAGCGGCGTGCACCGAATCGGTGGCATCCTGACGAATGGCGTCGATGACGTCCTGGGGAATGATCAGACCCGGCGCGTAGTCACTGGTACTGGCGTCGTACACCGCGACCAGCTTCAGCTCGTGGCCTTCGTACTGTGCGGTCTTCGCAGCCCACACGACGGCCGCATTGGACGCATCCGAACCGTCGACGCCAACGAGAATGGCACTCATCTTCGGTCATCTCCCTCTCGTGCTCTCACACGCTCATAACCTTGCTTCCACACCCATCCTGCCCGGACATACGATGCCCGGCAAAGTGAGGAAAGTCCTGAAATACGGCATATTTCGGCAATGTGTACGCTCGGTGATGTTCACCTTTCCGACAAATTCCATCCCACGAACCGGCCATGTCCCCTGATCCTCACCCCCCAGACGACCAAGGTCCCGACAGCACCGACGCACAGGTGCGGCGGGCCGTCCGCTATGGCGTGATCGTGCTCGGCTTCGGGATCGCCACCCTGGTGGTGGCACTGCTGTCGAGCGGTGCCCTGCGCACCGTGCTGGTGATCGTCGCACCGGCCGTCGTCGGGGTCGGCGCCCTCGGTGCCCTGTGGCACACCTACCGGCAGTGGCGTGCCCGCGGCCGCTGGCAGGTCTGGCAGGGGGCGTCGTGGTTCCTGCTCGCATCGTTCGTGGTGTTCCTGTTCGCCACCGCACCGTTCCTGGTGTCCGGCTGACCGCACGCACCTCGGGTCAGTGGCGCAGACGGTCGATCCGCCCGGCCACCTCCCCGGCGGTCGCGGGTCGTTCCCCGGACAGCGCAAGGCAATTGGCGATCAGTGTGCGTTCCTCGGGATCGAGCTTGTCCGACAGTGCCGGCGGCGTCGACAGTGCGGCACGGATCGCCAGCAGCGGCTGCGCATCGGGTACCTCGCCGTAGACCCCCTGGCCGGTGAGAGCACGGTGCAGCACCGCACCCAGTGACCAGATGTCGGTGGCCCGTGACGGTACGTCGCCCGCCAGCAGTGCGGGGTCCATGTACTGCACCGCACCGGGTTGGGCGAAGCTCGTGATGGGCTCGTCGGCGGCCAGCACCCGGGCCAGACCCAGATCCGACACCTTGCCGCCGGGCCGGCCACCGGACTCGGTGAGCAGCACACTCGACGGGGTGATGTTGGCGTGCGCGATCCCCGCCTCGTGGAGGGCGTCCACCCCGCGCGCGGCGTCGGCGAGCGCCGCGAGGGCGGTGTCGCGGGTCAGCGGCTGCGTCGGCCGGGCCAGCGATCCGAGCGGAAAGTACTCCATCGCATACATGAACTGCCCCTGCAGGACCGCGTCGTACAGCGACGCCAGATAGGGCGATCGTACCGCGGCGAAGGCCCGCAGTTCCCGCACGCCACGGCGATAGGCGTCGTCGCTGCACCTCCCGCCGAACACCTTGAGCACCACGCGGTCGGTGGTGAGACCGAGCCGCTCCGGTGGGACGGCCAGGTAGAAGGTGCCGTTGCCGCCTTCGCCGAGTCGGCTCAGGACGGTGAAGTCGGCCAGGTGCTGCGGTACCTCGACGGTGGCCATGTCAGTGCCTCTCCGGGGATGCGGTCGGATGGGTCGCGTTCAGTTCGGATGTGGGAGCAGACCGTCGGTCGGTCGGGCCGGCCGACGCGACGAACAGATCGATGCGTTGGGCCAGTGATTCCTCACTGGTCTGCATCTGGTCGATCACCGTGAACGCCACCGGAACCGATGGCCGGCCGGCGTCGTCGGGCGCGATGATCAGCGTGCCGGGCAGGACCAGGACGTCGTCGCGCTCGGTGACGGTGACGTCGACGCCGCGGGTGGCCACCGGTGCCAGGTCGGCGGTGAGGCGACGCCTCGACCCGGAGGTCACGACGGTCAGCGCGGTGTGTGCGTGTACCGCGAGCGCACCGGCGAGCATCACCGCGGTACGCCCGGACCGGCTGTCGGCGGCCACGCAGGTCAGCGGTGCGGTGCCGGGCATCCGGCCCGGGGACGCCTGCTCGTCGACGACGACGATCGGTGCGGCGGTGACCGATTCGGTCAGCGACCGCCACCCGCTGTCCACCACGACGACGTCGGCGTTGGAGTTGTCGGCCATCTCCTGCAGGTCGGCGGCGGGGTCGGCGCTGAACCGGCACAGCACCGACACCGATTCGGCGTCGGTCAGCCGCGCGCCGAGCGCACCGAGTTTCTCCACGGCCGACGCCATCGCCGACAGATCCGGTACCAGCGGTACGCCCACCTCGAGACGTTCCGATCTCGGTGCGCTCGCCAGGATCCCGGCGAGGACGACGTCGGTGCCCGCGCCCGCGGCGAAGGCACGCCGATGCCGCGCCAGCAGGTCGTCGAGGTCGGCATCCAGATCGGCCAGCACGATCAGCGTCCGGGCAGAGGTGCCGGAGGCCAGCGCCTTGCGTTCGGCCGCGGCGATGTCCATGTCCACCACCTTGTCCGGGTAGACCAGCCGCAGCAGGGGCTCGGTGAGGATGGTGGTCACCAGCGCCATCACCACCATCATCGCGAACAGCTCGTCGGACAGGACCCCGAGTTGTTTACCCGCACTGAGGATCACCAGTTCGGTGAGTCCGCGGGTGTTCATCAGGACCGCGATCGCCGCCGACTGGCGTCCGGGTATCGACGACAGCCGGGCCCCGGTGTAGGCGCCGACGAACTTGCCGCCGATCGCCACGGCCAGCACCAGCAGCAGTTGCCACCAGCCGCCCGGGCCGATGCCGGCGAGGTTCACCTCGAGTCCGGTCACCACGAAGAACATCGGCAACAGCAGCAGCACACTGACCTGCTCGAGACGTTCGAGGATGTCGCGGGTCAGTTCCTCGGCGTCCACCTTCGGCATCACCGCACCGAAGACGAAGGCACCGAAGATCTGGTGGATGCCGATCAGGTCGGTGGCCGCGGCCGAACAGAACAACCCGATCAGGATCACCGCGAGGATGTCGGGGGTCATGCGTCCGGCGGCGTTGCGCCACACCAGGAGTCTGCGCAGCAGCGGCCGGACCACCAGGAACATGACGGCGGCGTAGACCAGGGTGAGTCCGAGGATGCGGGCGACGGCGAGCGGACTGCCGCCCTGGATCACCGCGATCACGAAGGCCAGCCCCGACCACGCGAGGATGTCGTCGACGGCCGCGGCGGCGAGACTGAACACCCCGGGTGCGGTCCGTTGCATGCCGCGGTCGGTGAGGATGCGTGCGAGCACCGGGAAAGCCGTGATGGACATGGCGATCCCGAGGAACAGCGCCATCCCCAGCAACCCGATCTCGGTGCCGCCGACCACGTTGTGCGACGGGTAGAGCACCACCGCCAGCCCCGCACCGAGGACGAACGGCAGGATGATCGAGCAGATCGAGATGGTTCCCGCGGCGCGTTCTCTGCCCTTGATCAGGCGCATGTCGAGTTCGAGCCCGACGATGAACATGAACAGGACCAGGCCGATCTGCGCCAGCGCCCCGAGCAGGGGCCGGACCTCCGTCGGGAACAACCATCCGGTGGGGTCGCCGGGCAGCAGCCCGAGCAGGCTGGGGCCCAACGCGATACCGGCGGCGATCTCGCCGACCACGGCCGGTTGACGCAGCTTCTGGGCGATCCATCCGCCGACCCGGGCCGCAGCGATCACCACCGCCACGTCGATCAGCAGGAATGCCACCGTGTGTTTGTCCATCATCGGGCTCCCGTCGCCCGTGGGAATGCGTTCATGTCCGGGCGTGCGGCGATTCGAAGATGAAGTGACGGCCACCGATCCGCACGTGTGAGCCGGGTGAGAGAACGTGCGGCTGCCGCGGATTCAGGCGCACCTCACGGTTGCCGAGTGCCGGATCGGCGACGTAGGTGCCGTTCGCCGAACCCAGGTCGACCACGTGGACGTCCCATTCGACCAGGCGGATCTCGATGTGCCGACGCGAGAGCTGCCCCGTCTCGTCGGGCACCCGGATCGGTTTGGGGGTGCCGCGCCGTCGGCCCCCCGAGCTGCCGGGTTCCCGGCCGAGCACGAGGTCCTCGTCGAGCAGGTAGGTGGAGCCGTTGTCGAGCAGCAGCCATCCCAGCGGCGGACGTTCGCCCTCGACGAGGATGCCGGTGAGCTGATCCATCCGAATCCCGCACACCCCGCACAGCCACGACCTCGGGTGGTTCAGGTGTCCTCGCGAACAGCGGATGCCGTGCACGTGGGCGCGGGACTCGACGATCTCGACGACCTCGGTCGCCGGGCGTTTGCTCTCCTCCACCGGCAACGGTTCCCGTTGTTCGGGCGACGCATCCTGCAGCGAGTCGACCTTGAAGTCGCCGAACGGGTCGGCGGGCTGGTGCGCGGCGTGCGGGTGGGCTGCCGGGCTCGCCGGGCGCAGGGGTTCGACGTGCAGGGGTTCAGGACGCAGGGCCTCGGTCTGCTGGTCCGAGCCGGCGAGATCCTGAAGGGCCGGTTCGGGCAGCGGCGGTGCCGGGCGGGGCGGTTGTTTCCCCAGCGGTGCACGCCGCGGCTCGGACTCGACGTCGACACCACCGAGCGAGGCCGACCGGAACGGTGCCGGTTCCGGAGTCGGTTCCGGTTGCGCAGCGGGGCCCGGTTCCGGAGTCGATGCCGGCTCGGGCTCGTCGTCCATCACCGGCATCGGTTCGGTACCCGGTGGCTCGGGCGCGGCAGGCTTCTCGAGTACGGCGGGATTCTCGGGTACCGCAGGTTTCTCGGGTACTGCAGGCTTCTCCAGTACGGCAGGCTTGTCGGGTACGGCGGGCTTCTCGGCCGGCGGTTCGGGCGCCGGCCCACCGCGGACCGGGGCCGGCCGCGAACTCAGATCGTGGATCTCCGTGCCGCGCAGGCCGAGCGGTGTGTGCAGCAACGCACCGGCGGCGGGCACGAAACCCTCCACCAGGTCGTAGGTCTCCTCACCGGGTTCGGCAGGGCGGGTGCCCGACAGATACAGTCCGAAACCCTCGTACGGCCACGGGATGGCCCGGTCGAACGGTTCGTCGTCGCCCGGTTGCAGACGGTGGCCGTCGGCCTCACCGAAGACCGTGCCGCTCAGGTAGATCGCGATGCCCACACTGTCCGGCGCGGCGAACGCGACGTCGACGGTGTGGTCGAGATCGGCGGTGGCGACCAGCTGCGCCAGCGCCCGCGCGACGTGACGTCCGCGGCGCGGCATCCGGTCGGGGACGGCCACCGACTCCTCGAGGGCGAGGATCTCCGGTACCAGTGCGCGGGATCGCTCGCCGATCACACACAGGAAGGCGGGTTTACGGATCACGATCCCGGAACCGGCCACCAACGTCACCGTGGGTGTCACGCTGGGACCGCCGACAGGCGCGCTCAAAAGAACCGACCTCCTTGGAATCGCCAGTGCGGGAAGATCGCTCGCAGTGGACCGTTGAGCACGATCCACACCACCAGCCAGGTGGTCACGAACTGGATCGAGTAGACCAGCGGCGACGGCCGCAGATCGTCGGGCAGCAGCGGCGTGTAGGCCACCACGCACCAGGCCGCGATCCCTTCCGGGATACCGGTCAGCAGACCGAACATCGTCGGCCAGTCCTTCTCCCAGCGGAACTGCTGCAGGAAGTGATAGAGGAACTCCCAGGCGATCCCGAGCACGATGACCACCGCGAGCACGGTGAACGCCACGCGGTAGCTGGTGGCGATGTCGGCGCCGTCGGGCAGCAGCGGACCGATGATGAGGGTCCAGATGCCGCCGACGATGGCCAGCACCAGAACCCTGGTCTGCAAACGCCCCCACAGAGTCGGCAGCACGTCAGTCCACTCCCTTGCCTCGCACCCAGCGCCACCACTGTCGCGTCGACCGCCACGGTGTCAGCTTCTTGCAGAATCCTTGCCGGGCAAGGTCGTCGACGATCTCCAGGCCGGCGATCTGCAGCCCGAGGAAGGTGTCGACCCCCGGGAAGTAGCCGCCGAGGGTGGCACTTCCGGACGCATAGATCTTGCCGTTGCCGCTCCGGCAGCCCAGCAGTTCGAAGTCGCGGCCCACGTCCATCCGGCCCACCGGGTTGATCCCGGCGCCGGTGTGGTCGAGCAGGTCGGCGAGCAGCCGGTGCTCGCGGACGTCGGCCTCCAGTCCGGTGCAGTCGATCACGTAGTCGGCGTAGAGCTCGAAGGTCCCGTCCGGACGGGCATCCTGGGTGATCGATGCGTGTGGGTCGACGCGCACGGTGGCCACCACGCCCTGCCCGCCGGGGCCCGGCACCAGGGACTCGGCCTTGCCGACGGCCACCCGGTACCAGCCCTCCCGCCGACCGCGCTTGAGCTGTTCCTGCCAGTCCTTGCGGACCGGGGTGTTGGTGCCGCCCATCTGTTTGTAGGCGGCGGCGCGCTCGTGGCCCTCGAGTTTGCGCATCTTCTCCTTGAGCTGGCCGCCCCACACCGATTTGGGATAGTTGAATCCCTGATATGCCCAGCCGTCCTTGCCTTTTCGGCGGGCAAAGATATGCGGCCCGTGCGACTTGTCGACGTAGGTGCGGAACAGGTGCACGATCTGCGTCTGCAGTCCGAGGGCGTCACGGTCGTCGATCAGCCGTTGCAGCACCCGGGAGGCGACGATTCCGGCGCCGCGGATCATCACCGTGCCCGGCCGGCGCTGCAGTGCCTGGTAGACCGTCTCGTGCGGCTCGTAGGCGTTGACCACCTTGCTCGCGTCACGGTACTTCTCGCGGAATGCCTGCAGATCGGGCAGGAGCTTGATCCCCGGGTAGCCGATCGCGACGTGCACCCACTGACTACGGAAGGCCACCCGCTTGGTGGTGTACTGCTGCGGATTTCCCTGCGCCCCTCCCTGATTCGGTGTGGCGGTGCCGGGCGCGACACCGGTGCCTGCGGCCTGCGGGGTGAGGATCGTGTAGTAGCCACCCCCGGCGCGCCGCCGGATCATGCGGACCTGCCCGAGCCGGAGGCACTGCAGGTATCCGATCCGGTTGCACTCGGCCTCCATCGACTCGAAGGCGTGACCGGCGCGGGGCGTGTAGTAGTTGCTGAAGATCGGTTCGGTGCCCACGTTCCACAGTGGTTTCAGGGACTTGTCGGCCCACGCCTCGCGCACCGCATACGACGGGAACCCCCAGATGTTGTCCGGGGTGGAGGCCGAGTCCGACCGCAGCCGCTCGGTACGCGGGATCTGCGAGACGCGGGTCAGGTACTCGTAGGAGTGCCATGGGACGTCCTGCGGGCCGAGCACCACGATCTGGTCCAGTGGCACTCCGCAGACGCGGAGATAGTCGACGGTGACGAACGAACCGATACCGGAGCCGACGGTGACGAACGGGACGTCGACCACCGGGATCCCGGCCTGCTCGACCATCGCGTCGGTCCACACGTCGGTCTCGACGAGTTCGGGGGTCAGGTCTCCCCCGGAGCGGCCGCCACGCGGCGCGGCACCCGGCGGTGGCTGCGCCGGTCGACCGGCGGGGGG
>NZ_BCNF01000163.1 GCF_001485495.1 Gordonia desulfuricans NBRC 100010
AGGAGCGAAGCGACGAGTCGAGTCGAAACCTCAGACGGCCGACGTAGAGCGGTGACCACTTCCGACGAGACCAACACCGAGAACGCTCGGCCGGAGAGCATCACCGGCCGAGCGTTCCCCTGTATCCGACGTATGTCACACGCCCACCGGGGCCGCCGTGAACTCCTCGCGGAAGATCAGTCGTGGCGCCATCCGTCGCCGTTTGAGCGCCTTGACCGCGGCGGTCACCATGGCCGGGGGACCGCAGAGGTAGGCGCTCATCCCCTTGCAGCTTGCGAAGTCGTCGAGGACCACGTCGGTGACCATCCCGACGGACCCCGTCCACTCTCCGTCGTCAGGATCGGGTTCGCTGAGCGCCGGCCGATAGTGAAATCCCGGATACGCTTGGGCGAGTTCGGTGAAGTACTCGACGTCGTACAGGTCCACCCGACGACGACCACCATGATACAAGAACATCTCGGGCGCGAGATCGTGTTCGAGTGCATGGTGCACGATCGACTTCAGCGGTGCGAGCCCGGTTCCACCACCGATCAGGATCACGGGTGAGTCCTGTTTGTCGGCCAGTCCGAACTGTCCCAGCGGTCCTCGCAGAGCGATCCGTTCGTCGACGGCAAGATCCTTGAAGATCCATCCGTCGGTGGCCATCCCACCCGGCGTCCGTTTGATGTGGAACTCCAGACGGCGTGGGTCTCCCGGCGGATTCGCCATCGAATACTGCCGCGACACACCGACACCCGGAACAACCAACTCACAGTACTGACCTGCGGTGAACTGCATGTCGTCGTCCAGTTCGAGGACCAGGCGACGGGTGTCGGCAGCGATGTCGTCAAGCACGACGACCGTCGCCTCATGATCGCGCAGTCGATGACGGGGGACGGTTCCGTCGACGACGGCAGTGGTCTGCACCGTGAGATCAGACCGGGGTACGGCCATGCACCCCAACGCCATCCCGGTCTGCCGATCGGTGGCGGGGAGCGTCTCCTCAGGTGTCCCGCCGTGGTCCACCTCGCCACACAGAACTCGGAGTTTGCATGTCCCACAGGTACCCTGCGTGCACGAGTGCGGCAGCCACGCGCCATTGCGCAGCGCGGCGTCGAGAACCGTCTGGCCGTCCGCGACCGGGAACGCGGTGCCGTCGCCGGACACAACCACGGTGTGCATTCAGACCTCCCAGGTGACAAACAGTTCCTTGGGCCCGCGGAAGACGAAGCCCCAGAACTCCGGGCTGCGATCGGCATCCGGCTCGATGTTGGGAATCGCCTCGAACAGTTCCTCGAGTGCGATCCGGACGATGGACGTGCCCAGGTAGGTTCCGGCGCACGCATGGTTTCCGGACCCGAATGCCATGTGCGGCATCGTCGGCCGATCCATGTCGTAGCTGTCGGGGTTCTGCCAGGTGTCGTCGTCGCGGTTGGCCGAACCGTAGGCGAGCAGGACCGGCGTTCCCGCCGGCAGTGCCACCCCACCGAGTTCGACGTCGGCGGCGGCGACCTTGACCGCTGCGCTCCAGATCGGTGCCACCCATCGAGCGCCCTCGCCGATCGCCCGCGGCAGGTGCTGCGGCTCGTCGATCACCTTCTCGAGTTGCCCCGGCTGACGGAACAGGCCGGCGAGGGTGGTGGTCATGACGTGGCCGGGTTCTTGCAAGGCGCCCAGCAGGAAGACGTACACGTTGGGATAGATCTCGGAGCGATCCCGCACCTGCCCCTCGGGCATTCCATCGTGGAGCCAGTGCGACAGGAAGGTGTGATCCGGTGTCTCCGTCCACTTGTCGAGCAGCGGGTCGACGATGGCGATGATCTCGTCCTTCACCCGGTCGCCCGCCTCGAACAGCTCCTGGTTCACGAAGTTGCCGTCGGCGTCGACCTCGGCGTTGCCGAACGACAGGGACAGGGTCTGGAACCAGCGGACCAGCGTCTCCGACGGGACCTCGGTCAGTCCCATCAGGTCACCGACCGCCCGGACACTGACCGGCGCGAAGTACTCCTTCTGGATGTCGGCGGAGCCGTTGTCCTCGATCGCCTCGATCATCTCCCGTGCGATCGGACGGACCAGTCGGTCGACATACTCGTCGACCGCATTCGGCCGTAGATGCGGGTCGATCCACGAGCGGATCTCCTTGTGCTCCTCACCGTTTGCCGCGAGCACGGTCTTGTCGCCGAAGGTGCGGTGTCCGGAGGGCGAGATCACCGTCATCCAGTTCTCGCCGTCCTGCGCGACCTGGCGGCACAGATCGTGTGCCGCGACGACGTGCAGGCCGAGCGCCGGGATGAACGCCACCGGCGCCTGCTCGCGCAACCGGGCGTAGATCGCATTCGGGTCGTCGTCGAGTTCTTGCATCGTGATGTCGGCGATCCAGTCCGGGGTCTTCGGACTCACCGACGTCTGGGCTGCGGTCACGTTGTCCTCCAAGGTGTTCGAGTTCACAGCTGCTTGTGATCTGGAACACTAATGTGGGCATGCGGCGGTGAGAATGACTGCGGCTGCACGGTTTGTGGTCTCTGAATGCACGGCGGTCCAAGGCGTCGTCCACCTCACCGACCAGGACCCGAAGTGGTTGCGGACGCGCAGCACTGGCCGTGGTTTCAACCGACCACAGCCCCGGTCGCCGACAAGGTCAACTCACCGGGTTTCGACACGGAGCCTCGCCTCTATCGGCTCGGTTCCGGCTCAACCACCAAGTACCACACCCTAATTGAATGAACACCCGAAGCAGCCGCCGCCGTCACCGACAACGTCCACCCACCCGGTTCCGGCTCAACCATCAGTTGTCACACGATGATTGAGCCGGGACCGAGCGAAGCGAGGACCCGAGTCGAAATCTCCGCCAGCCAGGCACACCAACCCGGCCACAGCTCCGGAACCACAGGTATCCGAAACGGTTGCACCATATGCGAACAGCGAGAAACTACACGGTCGATGCGCGCTCGGCGATCTCGGTGGCGCGGACACCGCTCGCCGGTTCCCCGGCGATTCCCCAGTTCTCGGGACTCACCTCGATGATCTGGCCGCGTACGTGGGTGCGGTCGATCCCCAGTATCTCGACGAGGAGAGACGTCAGCTCCGACAACAACTCGTGTCGTTGCTCGGCCGGACGGCCGGCCAGCACGATGGCGGTGAAGTACGGCGCCACCATCCCGCGGTCCGACACGAGTTCCCCGGCGACGGCGATCGATGACGGCGGGTAGTGGACGAGGAACACCCGAACCCGATCGATCGGGGAGTTCAGCACGCGGGCATAGGTCTTCGACGCCTGCCGGAGCAATGCGGACTCCTGCTCGGCGGTGAACGTGTCGGCGGAGAGGTGGAAGTGGGCGACGGGCATGGTGTTCGGCCTTCGTGGACGGAATGGTTACAGGATGCCGTGCCGCACACCGCCGTCGGCGGTCAGTACGGCACCGTGCAGGACGGAGGCTTCGGGGGCCAGCAATGTCTCCACGAGCCAGGCGATCTCGTCGAGGGTCGGGAGCCGGCCCAGGGTGGTCTTCGACCGGTAGCGGTCCCAGATCTCCGATTCCGGCACCCCGGTCTCGGCGGACTGGGTCTCGATCAGGGCACGCAACCGTGGTGTGTCGACGGGTCCGGGCGCGATCGTGTGTGTGGTGACACCGCGTGGACCGTAGAGTGCGCCGATCTGACGCATCAGGTTGAGCAGAGCCGCATTCGCGGTGCCGGGACCGGCGTCGAGCGGTCCCGGTTCGATACCCAGCGATCCGGCGATCGCCACGAAGCGCGACCCCTCCACCAGCCGGTCACGGACCGACTGCAACAGGCGGGCGACCCCGCCCACCTTGATGTTCGCCGCGAGCGCCAGCGCCGACGGTTCGATGGTGTCCACCGATCCCCGCACCGGTAGACCGGCGGCGAACAAGGCCAGCCCGACCGGGCCGTCGATCGCCGCACTGATGGTCCCGATCGCGTCGTCGGAGGCGATGTCGGCGCGGCACGGCGTGATCAGGTCGCTGGTGGCGGAGAGCTTGTCGAGCTCGTCGGCCGAGCGGCCGACCGCGAGCACCCGATGCCCGCGGTCGACCAGCCGTGCGGTGATGACCGCACCCATCGCTCCGGTCGCGCCGACCACCACACATATCGGCGTATCACCGGTCGGCGTTGCCATCTCAGCCCCGCAACCGCATCGTCACCGCGCGGGGTTCGGTGAAGAAGTCACGCGAGTACTGTCCGCCCTCGCGGCCGAGCCCGCTGATCCCCTCGCCACCGAACGGCAGCCGCAGGTCGCGCTCGAAGAACGTGTTGATCCACACGGTGCCGGCCCGCCAGCGCGCGGCCATGCGGTGAGCCCGGTCGAGGTTCTGGGTGAACAGGATTCCGGCGAGGCCGTACGGCGAGTCGTTGGCGATGCGCAGTGCTTCGTCCTCGGTGTCGAAGCCGATGACGGTCTCGACCGGACCGAAGATCTCCTCACGCGCGGTACGGGACTCGTTGGTCAGCCCGGCGATGACGGTCGGCGGATAATAGAATCCGCCGGCGTGGTCGGGACCGGCCAGACGCTCACCGCCGACGAGGACCTTGCCCCCCTCCTCCTGTGCGAGTTCGACATAGCCGGACACCTTGTCGAGGTGGCGCTGTTCGATCAGCGGCCCCATGAACGTGCCCGCATCCTTCGGGTCGCCGACGACGAGTTTGGCCGCCTCCTCGGTGAACCGCTCCAGGAACTCCTCACGGATCGAGTTCTGCACCAGCAGACGCGACCCCGACAGACACACCTGACCGTTGCCGCCGAAGATCGCACGGATCGACATCGGCACGGCCACATCGAGATCGGCGTCGGCGAAGACGATGTTCGCCGACTTTCCGCCCATCTCCGCCGACACCGGGGTGTGGTTGGCGGCGGCGGCCTGCAAGATCTTCACCCCGGTCGCACTCGACCCGGTGAAGGTGATGCGATCGACGCGCGGATCGGCGGTGAGCGGCCCGGCCACCGCCTCGCCGCCGAAGCCGTGCACCACGTTGAGGACACCGGCGGGCAGCCCTGCCTCCAGCGCGATCTCGGCGAACCGGTTGGCGGTCAACGGTGTCTGCGGTGCCGGCTTGAGCACCGCGGTGTTGCCGAAGGCCAACGCCGGGGCGATCTTCCAGGTCGCCAGCATCAACGGCGCATTCCACGGGCTGATCGCCGACACCACTCCGGCCGGCGGGTACAGCACATAGGAGAACAGGTTGCCGTCCGGGTAGGCCTCGTTGGCGGCCATCGCGACATAGTCGGCGAAGAACCGGAGATTGTGTGCCACACGCGGGATCTCGGCGTGCAGCGACTGGGTGATGGTCTTGCCGCCATCCCGGGTCTCCATCTGCGCCAGTTCTTCCCGATGGTCGTCGACGGCGTCGGCGACGGCATGCAGGATCGTCGCCCGCTCCTTGGGCGACATCTGCGGCCACGGGCCCTCGTCGAAGGCCTTGCGCGCAGCGGTGATCGCGGCGCTGCCGTCGTCGGCGGTGCCCTGCGCCACCGTCGCCAGCAGCGTGCCGTCGTGCGGGTCGCGGGACTCGAAGGTCGCGCCGTCGGAGGCGTCGGTCCAGGTGTCGCCGATCAGATGGCGAATCGCGATGGGGGTGATGTCGGTGCTCATACCGTTGCCGCCTCGGGGATCTCGTAGGTACGTCCGGCCAGTTCGGAGGCGACGTCGATGATCATGTCCTCCTGGCCGCCGATGACTCCGCGACGACCCAGTTCGAGGAGGATCTCGCGGGTGGGGACACCGAACTTCTTGGCCGCACGCTTGGTCGGATGGAAGAACGTCGAGTACACCCCGGCATAGCCGAGTACCAGGGCGGTCTCGTCGACGATCTGTGGTTCCTTCATCAGCGGTGCGACGACATGCTCGGCGGTGTCGATCAGCTCGAACAGGTCCACCCCGGTGTCCCACCCGGCGCGCTCGAATGCCGCGGCGAGTACCTCGGTCTGCGCATTGCCGGCGCTCGCGCCGAGCCCGCGCAACGATCCGTCGATGAAGGTCGCACCGTTCTCCGCCGCCGACAACGCGTTCGCGATCCCCACACCCAGGTTGTTGTGGGCGTGGAAACCGATGTCGGCCTTGATCGCCGACCGCAACGCCGCCACACGCGCACCGGCCTGATCGGGCACCATCGCCCCGGCCGAGTCGACGACGTAGACGACGTCGGCGCCATACGAGTCGAGCTTGGCGGCCTGCTCGGCGAGCGCCTCGGCCTCGAGCTTGTGGCTCATCATCAGGAAGGTCATCACCGTCAGGCCCTGTTCCTTGGCCCACTCGATCGGCTGCTGCCCGCAGTCGGCCTCGGTGCAGTGCACGGCCACGCGGACGGTCTTGATGCCCGCGTCGATCGCGCCCTGCAGTT
The DNA here is from genome assembly GCF_001485495.1 of Gordonia desulfuricans NBRC 100010. Classification (GTDB taxonomy): domain Bacteria; phylum Actinomycetota; class Actinomycetes; order Mycobacteriales; family Mycobacteriaceae; genus Gordonia; species Gordonia desulfuricans. Next base: position 6,337 of record NZ_BCNF01000163.1, read on the forward strand.
CGCCGAGGGTGGCGATACCGGGGACGTAGAGCACCGCGATGTCGGCGTTGTCGACGGCGCCGACCGCCGCGCGCACGTACTCGGGGTCGGTGGCGGCGGCGAAACCGTACTGGATGGACGACGCCCCGAGGCCGATGCCGTGGGCGACCTCGATGGTCGAGACGCCGGCACGGTCGAGGCCTGCGGCGATGGCGGCGACGTTGTCGGTGGTGAACTGGTGCGACACGCTCGACATGCCGTCGCGCAGGGTGGTGTCGACCAGGGTGATCTTGCGGTCGGGGTTGTTCGGCGGGGTGGTCACTGGAGGGCTCCTGTCACGAGATTCTGCTGGGCCATCACGTCGGCGACCCGCACCGCGGCGGCGGTGATGATGTCGAGGTTTCCGGCATAGGTGGGTAGGTAGTCGCCGGCGCCGACCACCTCGACCATCACGGTGACGAGGTCTCCGTCGACGTCGACGAGCTTGAGCGTGTAGCCGGGAACGTATTCGGCGACCTTGGCGACCATGTCGACGACGGCACGTTCGATGGCGGCGGCGTCGGGCCTGCGGACCTTGGCGTAGACGGTGTCGCGCATGTTCATCGGCGGTTCGGCCGGATTGATCACCGAGATCGCCTTGGCGGTGTCGGCACCGGCCACCTGGGCGAGCGCACGTCCGGTCTTCTCGCTGAACTCGCTGAGGTTCGCCCGGGTGCCCGGGCCCGCACTCCGAGACGCGATGGCGGCGACGATCTCACCGTAGGAGGCGTCGGCGACGTCGTTGATCGCGGAGAGGATCGGGATGGTGGCCTGCCCGGCGCAACTGACCATGTTCACGTTGGGTGCGCCGAGGTGCTCGTCGAGGTTGACCGCGGGCACCACATACGGGCCGACCGACGCCGGGGTCAGGTCGATGGCGGTGATCCCGGCCTCGGCGTAGCGCGGGGCGGTGGCCGCATGGATCTTGGCCGACGTCGCCTCGAACACCAGATCCGGGAGCTGCGACTGCGACAGCAGCCAGTCGGCACCGCCGGCCGAGGTGGTCAGACCTTCGCGTTCGGCGCGGCGCAGCCCTTCGCTGTCCGGGTCGATACCGACCATGTACACCGGCTCGACCTGCGCCGATCGGAGCAGTTTGTACATCAGGTCCGTTCCGATGTTGCCCGATCCGACGATCGCGGCAGTCAACCGACTCATGTGGTTCTCCCTTGTCCTGCGGCACGGTCTTGCCGACTCGTTGCCGACGACGGTAGGGAGCGCAGACCCCGGCAGGGCGGTGCTGACGGTCTGCCCGGATCGGGACCGACGATGTGGGGCAGTTGTTCGGCTATTCGGAACGGTGGTGACCGGAGTCACAGCGGGGCGGCATCCTCGTGGCAGCCATCCACCGAACGGCACCGCCGATCCGGTGCCCGACGAGTCACCACAGGAGAACCGATGAGCGAGAATTCCGACCGTTTCGAGGTCGCACACCTGGCGCGCTGCGAACTGTTCAGCCCCAAGCCGCAGGAGACGGAGGACTTCTTCACCCGATTCCTCGGCATGTACGTCACCCAGCGCGAGGGTCAGTCGGTGTTCCTGCGGGCCTATGAGGATCCGTACCAGTGGAGCCTGAAGATCACCGAGGCCCCGCAGGCCGGCATGGGGCATGCCGCGCTGCGCACCACGTCGCCGGAGGCACTCGAGCGGCGGGCGGCGTCACTCAAGGACGGCAACGTCGACACCCGCTGGCACGAGGACGAGTTCGGTTTCGGCAAGACCCTGTCGTTCCAGTCCGCCGACGGCCACAACCTGGCGCTGGTGTGGGAGGCCGAGAAGTACGTGGCGCCGCCGGAGCTGCGCAGCAAGATCCTCACCCGCCCGTCCAAGAAGCCGCTGCAGGGTATCCCGGTCAAGCGCATCGACCACCTCAACCTGATGGCATCGGATGTCACCGCGGTGAAGAACGGCTTCGAGCGTCACCTCGGGTTCCGCACCACCGAGCGGGTCGTCGACGGTGACGTGGAGATCGGCGCCTGGATGAGCTCCAACATCCTCGGCCACGAGGTCGCCTGCATGCGGGACATGACCGGCGGTGCCGGGAAGCTGCACCACCTGGCGTTCTACTACGGCAACGGCCAGCACAACGTCGACGCCGCCGAGATGTTCCGCGACTACGACATCCAGATCGAGGCCGGCCCGGATCGCCACGGCATCACGCAGGGCCAGTTCCTCTACGTCTTCGAACCCGGCGGCAACCGGATCGAACTGTTCGGTGAGGCCGGCTACCTGCACATGGATCCCGACTGCCCCACCCAGACCTGGCAGATGTCCGACATCGACACCGGCCTGGCGATCGGCGGGGCGAACCTGCCGTGGGAGACCTACTTCACCTACGGGACCCCGAGCCCGCTGAGCCTGGATCAGCACATCGAGCGGTTCGCGCACTTCGGCCCGGGTGCCGAGGTACCCACGATGGAGCCGGTCGGCGCGGTCTGACCCCCACCACGACAGACGAGACGGGCCACCGGTGTGAACCGGTGGCCCGTCGTCGATCCGGTGGGTCGCGTCAGCGTTGCCCGCGCGCATGCTCGGGCGGGAGCGCGCAGCGCACCCAGTTGCCCACCAGGACCGCATGGCACAAGGTTCCGATCAGGAACCAGTACGACCCGACGCCCAGTCCGGTCTGGGCCGACCAGTAGCCGAGCACCGACAGCGGTACCGCGATCGCACTGATCGCCGCGGCCAGCCAGCACCAGCCGAAGCGGCGCATCGTCGCCGCCGCCGCCGACGCGACGATCGCGGCGACGCCCAGACCGATCGCGAGCTGCGACAGCAGTGTGCGGTGGCCGTCGACGTCGCTGGTCAGCCAGGACGCCAGGCACACACACGCCAGCACGGCGACGGCCGCCCAGATGCTGCGGACGACGTTGGCCGACAGCGGTACCTCGGCGAGCACCCGGCGTTCGATCCGCCGCAACGACCGCGCCAGGCCGGGTTCCATATCCAGCGCAGACACCTTCCTCCGATCGTCGATCACCTCTGCTTCCAGTGTCCCCCACCGGCGCGATCACGTCGTCCCGGGGTTGCTTCGATGAACGGCCTCACCCCACCCGATGACGGCCTGGTGAATCCTGGCCAGATGTGATCCGGCCCATGGTGGATCAGTTGATCCAATCCGTAGGTTGGCCCCGTTCGTCGTGAACCACAGCCCGGTTCACGGCACCGACCGGGTTGGGGAACTCATGGGACTTACCGTCGCGCACCTGCGTCGCGCACTCACGATCGGCATCGCCGCTCTCGTCGTCATCCTCGCGGTGCTCACGGCGGGACCGACGGCGCGCCTGGCCGGGACCGCGGCCGCCGCACCGCCGACCACCCGCCCGAGTTCCTCCTCCCGGCCGGCCCCGACCGCCCCGGCGGTCTCGGCAACCGAGACCCGACCGGACGACAAGACCTGTGTCGGTGCACATTTCGCGACATTCGGAGCCATCTACGACGCCGTCTTCGACTCGTTCGCACCATCGTTGCCCGCGTCGGTGCGCGCGAACGCACCCCAGATCAGGGCTCGGGCACATCACGACATGGATGCCATCCGCATCTCGTCGCTGTGGGTGTCCAACCATCCCGCCGCGATGGGCGCCGGTCCCGACGCCCCGATGAACGACTATCGGGATCCGTTGTCGCAGTGGATCGTCACCCAACTGATGCTGGTGCGGCAGGGACAGTCCGGTCAGGTGATCACCGCAGAGCAGCTCACCCTGTCGCAGGCGGTCGAGTCGGTGTGGCTGTACCTGTACATCACCACCATCATCCCGCTGACCCTGCTCAAGGATGCGATGCCGGGGATCGCCTCGGTGGGCCCGGTGTCGGTGGGCACGCTGGTCACCTTCCCGCTGTCGGTGGGCCTCGCCGTCGTCAAACGGGTGTACAAGGCCATCAGCAATGCGTTGGTGGATGCGTGCATCGTGTCGGTGACCGCCGACGAGCGGGACCGCGCCGGACAACCGGTGCGCGACTTGAACTTCCACCAGAAGGTTCCACCGATCATCGAGGACATGGCCGGTCAGGTGATGATCGCCGATCCGTCGACGTGCCCGGCGATCGGCACCCTGCCGCTGTCCCGGATCGCCGACCGCACCATCGGCTACCTCGCGGCCACCGCCGCGGACAAGGCAACGGCCGCCCGCATCGCCGAGGCCGGCAAGCGCCTGCAATCGTTCATGCGCAGCACCCGGGTGCCGCACAATCTGGTGCCCGCCGATCCCGATGACTTCAGCACCCTCGAGGACCTCACGTCGATGGGTCTCGGTCTGATCCCCACCGTCGGTGGCGCCGCGACCGACGCGCTGGTCGGACTCGGCCACAACATTGCCGGCGGCCGTGATCCGGGGGAGATGATCCCGCTCGGCGACGTCAGTGTGAGTACCTCCCTCACCGCCGCCTACTACGTGTACGCCCTGACCTCGCAGGTCGTCGGGATCGTCTCCGACGCCATCTCCGAGCAGATCGTCGCCACCGTCCTCGGCGGGGCCGACGTGATCCCCCACATCGGAGGATTGGTCAACGCGCCCAACACCTATGGGCTCGTCGTCTACCACCATGCACTGCGGTCGCTGTGCCTGGCCGAGGACAACCGGGGTCCGGCGCCGCGGTGGTGATCGGCGGACCCCGGGTGACACCCCGCCGCATCCCGTCACCAGAGCACGTCGTGCACCGGTGATCGGCCCACCCGAGCACACCTCTGCCGTGACCCCTCCCGAGATGAGAGACTTCTCCGGTGAAGTCCTGACCGGCGAGAGGATCGATGCCCGTGGTGCGCGTGGTGGTGGCCGATGACGACGTACTGCTGCGCGAAGGGCTGGCGAGTCTGCTCGCCGGTTCCGGGTTCGAGGTGGTCGGCCAGGCCGGCGACGGAACCCAACTGCTGGAGGCGGTCCGCAGGTACGAGCCCGATCTCGCGGTGGTCGACATCCGGATGCCGCCCACCCACACCGCCGAAGGACTCGACGCCGCCCTACACATCCGCCGCGAGGCCCCGGGGACGTCGATCCTTCTGCTCTCCGCGCACATCGAGGTCGACCACGCCCTCGAACTGCTCGACGAGGGGCACGCCATCGGCTATCTGCTCAAGAGTCGCGTCACCGACGTCTCCACATTTCTCGACTCGGTGAACCGGGTGGCCGCAGGCGGATCGGTGATCGACCCGGCGCTGGTGCACGAGCTGGTGGCGACGCGGCGGCGTACCGATCCACTCGCCGTACTCAGTGCCCGCGAACGCGAGGTGCTGACGCTGATGGCAGAAGGGTTGTCCAACACCGGGATCGGTGGCCGGCTCTGGATCACCGAGGGCACCGTGGAAAAGCATGTCCGCAGCATCCTGACCAAACTCGACCTCCCCGAGACGGCCGACGACAACCGCCGCGTGCGCGCGGTCATCACCTACCTCGATGCCACCAGCTGACCACGGTCTCCGATCAGTGGACGCCGGTACCGGAGCCGGCGCCGGAGTCGGTGCCGAGCATGGCGGTGATCCGCTCCGCCGACAACGCGAACTTCGGGATGAATCCCCGCACCGGAGACTCGGCGATCATGTCGGCGAAGTCGTCGGGGTCATGCGTCGAGACCATGATGATCCGTCCACCGGCATCGGCGTCGAGGTCCTGGAGTGCGTCGACCACATCGAATCCGCTGTGTTCACCGAGGTCGATGTCCACCAGCACCACGTCGGGATGTTCGCGTCGATAGCCGGCCACCGCCTCGTCGACGTCGCCTGTCGCGGCGACCACCAGGATTCCGGCGCGTTCGAGCAGACCGCACACCGCGGTCCTGAATGCGGCACTGTCATCGACGATCAGACACGTCAGGTGCCCCGATGACGGTTCCATATTTGCCAGGGTGTCAGATGTGCCGGCCTGCCGGCATCCCTGCTACCCGGAACATCCGCCGCGACGAATCGATCGCCGGTGGCGCCACGACCCCGCGGAGGGAGGCCGTATGTCTCGTGCCGAACGCCTGATCGCCCTGGTCCTCCGGCCGACGTCACCGCCGTTGTCCGTCGGGATCGTGCTCGCTGGGGTTCTGATCGCGGCGGAGATCGCGATCGTGCTCGCCCTCAAGCAAATCGCCCCGGACAACGCCTTCGGTGCGATCTTCCTCTTCGGCGTGCTGGTGATCTCCGCCGGCTGGGGCATGTATCTGGCGCTGGCAACGTCGCTGGCCAGTGCGATCGCATATGTGACCATCCATGTCAGCGAGGGCAGTGAGAGCTTCGCACCGTCGGCGCTGGTCTTCCTCACCCTGGCCCTGTTGACCAATCTCCTCGTCGGGCAGTCGCGGGTCCGGGCGCTCGAGGCGCGCCAGCGCAGTGCCGAGTCGGAGTTGGCGGCGGCGCTGGCACGGTCGATGCTGCGGGCAGCGACCACCGATGAGGCCCTCGACGCGGCGGGCCGGTTGCTCTCACGCGTCCTGGATGTCCCGGCACCGCACGCCGTCCTCACCGGCCCCGATCACATCCCCGAACCCGATCCTCTTCCCGATTCCGGCATCTGCACGTCCATCCCGCTCCGCGACGGCGACATCCTCGTCGGATATCTGTTGGTCCCGATCGGACTGTCCGCCGACCGGCTCCGCAGGATACGGCGGATGGTCCCCTCCCTGGAGGCGCTGTTGTCGGCGGTGTGGGAACGTGATCGGCTCACCGCCGAGCTCGACGAGAGCCAGCGACGCAGTCATGCCCGGATCACGACGCTCGCCCGCCGTCAGTCCGCGCTGCGCCGGGTGGCCACGCTGGTCGCCCGACGAGCCGAGCCCGACCCCACCTTTGCCGCCCTGCTGCGTGAACTCACGACGAGTGCCGACGCCCGGCACATCTCGGTGATCCGTTACGACGGAGACCAGTTCACCGTTCTCGCCGCGCATGACGAGGGGGCGGCCGGGGTCCGGCCGGGCGATCGTCTACCGCTCGGTGGCCACAACATCGCCAGCCATATCGCATCCACCGGCACCACCGCGACGCTGTCCTATGCCGACGGTGACGATCCCGTTTCCCGCCGTGCCCGCGAGCACGGCCTGATCGCTGCCGCCGGAGCTCCCATCGTCGTCGACGACGACGTGTGGGGGGCGGTGATCGTGGCGACCGCACATGGTCGGATCGATGACGACATCGTCGATCACATCGCGGATTTCGCCGATCTGGCGGCCACTGCGGTGGTCAACGACGAGATCCGGACCCAGCTCACCCGATCCCGTGCCCGTGTGATCGCCGCCACCGACGCGGCACGGCGGGCATTGGAACGCGACCTCCACGACGGAGCGCAACAGCGGATCGTCTCGCTCGGCCTGGAGTTGCGCGCCATCCAGGCGAACGTTCCGGCCGGCGCCGAGGAGGTACGCGGCGAGATCGATCGCGCCGTCGACATGCTCTCGCAGATCCACGGCGACCTGCAGGAGCTCTCCCGTGGCATCCATCCCGCGATCCTGTCCCGGGGTGGTCTGGCCGCAGCCCTCAAGACCCTCGCACGCCGCTCGCCGATCCCGGTGGAGACCACCATCTCCGTGCCCCGCCGTCTGCCCGAACCGGTCGAGGTGGCCGCGTACTACGTTGTCGCCGAGGCACTCACGAACACCGCCAAGTACGCCGGCGCCGAGGTCGCCCGGGTGACGGCCACCGCCACCAACGACGTCCTCCTCCTCGAGGTCACCGACGACGGCATCGGCGGCGCGCTGCCGGAGACCGGTAGCGGTCTCATCGGACTGCACGATCGCATCGATTCCGCCGGCGGAACCATCGATGTCATCAGCCCGCCCGGGGGCGGTACCCGGATCAGCGTCCGTGTGCCACTACCGGTTGACCGGTAGTCGTCGTTACCGACAGCACTGCCCGAGGTCGGTGGTCAGCCCTGACGACATCGTGCCCGGTGACGACGAGAGTTGGTGACGTTCCACCACCGCCACTCTCACAGGAGGACACCATGCCTTTCATCACCACCACCGACGGCGTCGAGATCTACTACACCGAGCAGGGTTCGGGCCGTCCGGTTGTGCTCAGCCACGGTTGGCCGTTGTCGTCGGATGCCTGGCAGGTCGAGCTGAAGCTGCTGGCCGATGCCGGCTACCGGGCCATCGCCCACGATCGACGCGGCCACGGCCGGTCGGAGAAGACCTACACCGGCAACGACATGGACACCTATGCCCGTGACCTGCGTGACCTCGTCGAGGCACTGGACCTGACGGATCTGGTCCTGATCGGCCACTCCACCGGAGGCGGCGAGGTGGTCCGCTATGCGGCCCGGTACGGAGCCGGGCGCGTCGCCAAGATCATCACCGCCGGTGCGGTGCCCCCGCTGATGCTGCAGACTCCGGACAACCCGGAGGGAACCCCGATCTCGGTGTTCGACGGTATCCGTGAGGGTGTGCTCAAGGACCGCTCGCAGTTCTACCAGGATCTGGCAGAGACGTTCTTCGGTGCCAACCGGGAGGGTTCGGCGGTGTCGCAGGGCGCGAAGGACGATTTCTGGCGCCAGGGCATGCTGGTCAATCTCGCCGCGGCCTACGACTGCGTCAAGGCCTTCTCCGAGACCGACCAGACCGAGGATCTCAAGGCCCTCGATGTCCCGATCATGATCGCCCAGGGCGACGACGACCAGATCGTGCCGATCGCTGCAGCCGCCCGCAAGTCCATCGACCTGGTCTCCGACGGCACGCTCAAGGTGTATCCCGGTGCACCACACGGCATCTACGGCGACTACCAGGTTGCCCTCGACGCCGACATCCTGAAGTTCATCGAAGAATGATCCGGCACCACCCTACTCGAACAGCAACTGGCCGTTGATGCTTGAGCCGACGACGAGCAAAGCGACGGGACGTGTCGAAACCTCCGACGGCCGAATTGCCGAGGTGACCACCTCTGAGGCGGTCACCACCCGGAGGCTTGCCTGCGGAGATTTCGACACGGATCCTCGCGATGCTCGGTCCCGGCTCAATCGGCAAGCAGCCGTTGGTGGTTGAGACGATGAGGAGCGTAGCGACGAGGCGTGTCGAAACCTCAGACAGCCGAACTCGCCAACGCAACCACCCAGATCTCAACTCAATCA
>NZ_BCNF01000164.1 GCF_001485495.1 Gordonia desulfuricans NBRC 100010
GCGCGGGCGCGGGGCGGCCGCAGTCGCGTCGTCGGGGCCCGTGTCGCCGGGGCCCGTGCCGTCGGGGTTCGTGTCGTCGGTGCCGGTGTCGTACGGGCCCGCGTGACCGGCGGGCCTGGTGTCGCCGAGTGTGCTCTCGGTGATCCGGTCCGGATCCGCGGTACCGGCGCTCACTGCCGACGCCCCTGCTCGGCACGCGACGCGTCGTGGACGTCGGCCAGCGCGCGGGCGGCCGTGGCGAAGGCATCGCCACGACGGCCGTAGCCGGCGAACATGTCCAGTGACGCTGCCGCGGGCGCGAGCAGGATGGCGTCGGGTCGGGCCGGATCGGCCTCGGCCAGGTCCCAGGCGATTCCGACGGCCCGGTCCATCACCGCGACCGCGGGATCGGACCCGGCCGGGATCGGGGTGACGGAGGAGGCCGATCGCAGATCGGTCCCGGGATCACGGGGAAGCTCGCGCGCAACGGTCACGCAGCCATCGTCCCCTGTGAACACTGTGACTGCTGGGACTTCTGGGGCGTGTCGCGCGATCGCATCGACAACCAGACCCCGATCACGTCCGATCGCCACCACGCCGCCGAGTCGATCCCCCACCGCGTCGAGCATCGCGTCCAGCGACGCCCCCTTGAGCAGTCCGCCGGCGATCAGCACCACCCGGCGGTGTGCGGCGACGGCGGCCTGCGCGGCATGCGGATTGGTGGCCTTGGAGTCGTCGACGAAGGCGATCTCCCCGATCCGGGCGACCACCTCACCGCGGTGGCCGGCCGGCCGGAACGCGGTCAGCGCGGCGCGCACGGCCTCGGGCTCGACGCCGATCGCCCGGGCCAGGGCGGCCGCACCGAGTGCATCGGCCAGTCCGGAGGGTCCGGCCGGATGGATCACGTCGGCCTGGACGAGTGCCACACCCGACGGGTCGTCGGCGAAGGCACGGTCGACCAGGACCCCGTCACGGACCCCGAGCTCACCCGGTTGCGGATCGCCGAGGGTGAAGCCGACCCGCCGGCCGGCGGCCGACAGCCCGGAGGCCACCGGATCGTCGAGACCGACCACACCGATCGCCCCGTGCAGCGCGACCTGCTTGGCGGTGGCATAGGCGTCGAACGAGCCGTGCCAGTCCAGGTGGTCGTCGGCGATGTTGAGCACCAGCCCGGCGGCCGGGGCGATCGACGGCGCCCAGTGCAGCTGGAACGACGACAGCTCGGCGCACAGCACCTCGACGCGCTCGGGGGCGGCCATCGCGTCCAGGACCGGCAGCCCGATGTTGCCGCAGGCCTGCGCCGACCGGCCCGAGGCGGTGACGATGTCGGTGAGCATCGACGTGGTGGTGGTCTTGCCGTTGGTGCCGGTCACGACCAGCCAGGTGCGGGGCGCACCGAACACGCCCGCGGCATCCAGGCGCCACGCCAGTTCGACCTCACCCCACACCGGGATCCCGGCCACGGCCGCCGCAGTCGGCAGCCCGTGGGTGGGGGCGAACCCCGGTGACGCGATCACCAGGTCGGTGCGGGTGGTCCAGTCGTCGTCGGCGAGCAGCGCGGCAACCGTGGTGAACCGGGCGCCGCGCCCGGCGATCTCGGTCCCGCCCGCGATCGCTGACGGGTCCTCGGCGCGGTCGTCGGCGATGGTGACCCGGGCGGCGAGGTCGAGCAGATGCCGGGCGGCCGACATCCCGGCGGTGCCGCCACCGGCGACCACCACCTCCCGGCCGGCCGGCCAGGACGCGACATCGGCGGGAATGTGATCAGCCATTGGTGGTCAGGAACTCCCCGTAGAACAGCGACAGGCCCAGCGCACATGCGATCGCGGTGAGCAGCCAGAACCGGATGATCACCGTGGTCTCCGCCCAGCCGCCGAGTTCGAAGTGGTGGTGGAACGGCGCCATCCGGAACACGCGGCGTCCGGTGGTGCGGAAGAAGGCGATCTGGATGACCACCGAGACGATCTCGGCGACGAACAGGGCGCCGATCACCACGGCGAGCAGTTCGGTGCGGGTGGTGATGGACAGACCGGCCAGCATGCCGCCGAGCGCCAGCGAACCGGTGTCCCCCATGAAGATCTTGGCCGGTGCGGCATTCCACCACAGGAAGCCCAGGCAGGCGCCGCCACCGGCGACCGCGACGATCGCCAGGTCGAGCGGGTCGCGGACGTTGTAGCACCCGGTCGGGATCTCGGTGGCCGGCTTGGCGCCACCGGAGCAGGCGTTGACGAACTGGAAGAACGCGACGAACACGTAGCTGCCGAGCACCATCGCCATCGAACCGGCGGCCAGGCCGTCGAGTCCGTCGGTGAAGTTGACCGCGTTGGACCAGGCGGCGACGACGAGCCAGACGAAGATGACGAAGACCACCGACACCATCGAGATGGCCGCGATGTCGCGCACATAGGAGAGGTTGGTGCTCGCCGGGGTGAGTCCGGCGTCGTTGCGGAACTGCAGGACGAGGATGCCGAACAGGATGGCCGCGCCGAACTGTCCGACCGATTTCGCGGTCTTGTTGAGGCCGAGGTTGCGGTGTTTGCGGATCTTGATGATGTCGTCGAGGAAGCCGACGCCGCCGAGGACGGTCGCCAGGCCGAGGACGAGCAGACCCGAGGCGCTCGGACCGGCGTCGGAGGACATGAACAGTCCGGCTGCGTGGGCGCCGAGGTATCCGGCCCACAATCCGATGAGGATCGCCACGCCACCCATCGACGGGGTCCCCCGCTTGGTCTGGTGGCTCTGCGGCCCCTCGACGCGGATCTCCTGGCCGAAGCCCTGCCGCGAGAACACGCGGATGAGCACCGGGGTGAGCATGATCGACACCGCTATCGCGATCGCACCCGCGATGAGGATCTGGGTCACCTGACAGTCCTGCCCTTCACTTGTCGTCTTCCTGCCATTCCACCGGTCACCGGCGGAATGCCCCGCCGAACCCTACGTCTCTCCCGATCCCCGCCGACAGCCGGTCCCCCGCCGCCGGCCGGTCGCCCGCCGACACCGGGGCGCTCACCGCCCGCGGTCAGGATCCGGTCGCGGCGTCGACCTCGACCACCGCGCGCCCGAGGCGCTCACGCCACACCGCCACGATCTCGGCGAGCGGTACGTCCGGTCCCGCGACCAGCACCACGTCCCCGGGTTGCGGGGTCCAGTCCGGATCGGCGTGCAGCACCGGCGCGGCGTCGGCCGGGTCCTCGGCCAGTCGGGCCTCGTCACCCCACGATCCCTCCATCACCGCACCCTGGTGCAGCGCGCGGACCGCGCGGGTCGGCCCCACGCACAGCACCTTGTCGACGGCCAGCCGCACGGCCTGCCTGCCGATCCGGTCGTGCTCGACGACGTGCTCGTTCTCGCTGAGCCCGTCGTCGGTGCGTACCTCGCCGAGCACCGCCCACGTCCGGATCGGCGTCTGCGACTGCGCCCGCCGGTCATCGGCGGTGGACACCAGCGTCCGCAGGATTCGACCGAGGTCACGGGCGGTGGGGTCGGTGGCGACCAGCACGGTCACCGTCGCGTCGGCGATCACCGGTCGTTTCCCGACTGCCGGTCTCCGGGGTGTGGGGCGAGGACGTCGTCGAGCGCCTCGGCGAGCACCACCCTGTCATCGAAGGGATGCTTCACTCCGTCGATCTCCTGCCCGCTCTCGTGTCCCTTGCCGGCCACCAGGACGATGTCGCCGTCCCGTGCCCATGCCACCGCGGCCTCGATCGCCGCCTGACGGTCGCCGATCTCGCGGTGTTCGGCCCCGGCCGGTCGCTCGTCGTAGGGCACCTCGTCGATCCCGGCGAGCATCGCCGCACGGATGGTGGCGGGTTCCTCGGTCCGGGGGTTGTCGTCGGTGATGATCACCAGGTCGGCACCGCGCGCGGCGACCGCACCCATGATCGACCGTTTGCCGTGGTCACGGTCACCGCCGGCGCCGACGACCACACCGATCCGTCCGGTGGCCTGCCCGCGCAGGGTGGTCAGCACCGCCTCCAGCGCGCCCGGCTTGTGTGCGTAGTCGACGATCGCGAGGAACCGCTGTCCGCGGTCGACCCGTTCGAGGCGGCCGGGCACGGAGACCGACGCGATCGCGGTGGCGGCCTGGGTCACGGTGAGCCCCGCAGTGACCGCGATGGCCAGGGCCAGGGTCGCGTTGGCGATGTTGTAGCGCCCGGGCAGCGGGACGGTCAGCGTCGTCGCGGCACGCCCGGGGCCGGTGATCGCCGCATCCTGTGACCCGTCGGCATGCGGCGTGGAGGACCCGGCGTGCCAGGTGGCCGGGACCTCGGTGGTCGACACGGTGACCGGTGCGACAGACGATCCGGCGCGCGCGATCTCGGCCATCCGCCGGCCCCAGTCGTCGTCGACGCAGACCACCGACCGCACCGCGCGGGTGGCGGCGCCGGCAGCGAACAGCCGGGCCTTGGCCTCGAAGTACTCACGCATCGTCGGATGGAAGTCGAGGTGGTCCTGGGAGAGGTTGGTGAACCCGCCGATCGCGAAGTGCGCGCCGTCCACGCGGCCGAGCGACAGCGCGTGGCTGGAGACCTCCATCACCACGGTGTCGACCCCGCGCTCGACCATCGCCGCGAGCAGGGCCTGCAGGGTGGGCGCTTCCGGGGTGGTCAGCGAGCTCGGCTGGGCGACGCCGTCGACTCGGGTCTCGACGGTCCCGATCAGGCCGACGGAGTGGCCGGCGGCGAGCAGCGCCGCCTCCACCATGTAGCTGGTCGTCGTCTTGCCGGAGGTACCGGTGATGCCGATCAGTTTGAGTCGCTGCGACGGGTTGCCGTAGACGCGGGCGCTGACGCCGCCGAGGACGCTGCGCGGGTCCGGGTGCACCAGCACCGCGCACGCGGTGTCCGGGGGCAGGGTGCGGGCCAGTTCGCTGCGCCCGGCGGGGTCGGTGAGCACCGCGGTGGCGCCACGCTCGACGGCATCGGCGGCGAACCGGGCACCGTGGGTGCGGGCACCGGGCAGCGCGGCGAACAGATCACCGGCCACGATGTCCTGGGCCCGCAGGGCCACCCCGGTCACCGCGGTGTGCGCCGTCGCGCCACCGACCAGGTCGAGGCGGGCACCGGTGGCGGTGGACAGCACCGACACCTCGGTCGGGTCGACGCTGGTGGGTCTGGTCAGGGCGGCCGGTGTGCGCTGGCCGCGACGAGTCGACGCCATGGGGGTCTGCTCGCCTCCTCTCACCCGCGGCTGCGGGTGTCGGTCGGGGTGTCGGTCGGAGGTGCCGGTGACACCTCTGCGCCGAGCTGGCGGCGCCAGGTCACCGCACCCACGTCGGAACGCACCCCACGATTGAACTCACTCACGATACCGTCAGCCCGCGCCTTGGCTAGCGCGACGCCTGCAGGGTCAGTCGCGGGGTCTGCGTGGCCGACTGCGGGATGCGATCGTGCTGCAGAATCCACGACGTGATGGTGGCGAACAGCGGTGCCGCCGACTGTCCGCCGGAGCCGTCGCTGCTGCGCTTGGGATTGTCGAGCATGATGCCGACGACGAAGCGCGGGTTGTCGGCGGGGGCGATGCCGGCGAAGGTGATGTTGTAGCTCGACGTCGAGTAACAGCCACACGCCGGATCCACCTGCTGGGCGGTGCCGGTCTTGCCGGACAGCTGGTAGCCGGCAACGGCGCCCTTGGCGCCGGTACCCATCTGCACACCCATCGGATCGTCCTGCAGCACCGCCCGGAACATGTTGCGGACGGTCTGCGCGGTCTGCGGGCTGACCACCTGCACACCGTCCGGACGCTGCTCCACCTCGGCGCCCTGCCCGTCACGCTGTTCCGACATCAGGATGCGCGGCGGGATGCGCAAGCCGTTGTTGGCGATGGCCTGATACATCCCGGTCATCTGCAGCAGCGACATCGAAAGGCCCTGTCCGATCGGCAGGTTCGCGAACGAACCACCCGACCACTGACTCAGCGCGGGCACCTCGCCGGCACTCTCGGCCGGTAGGCCCACTCCGGTGGAACGCCCCAACCCGAATCGGGTCACCATGTCTGCGAAACGTTCCTCGCCGACCTGCTGGGCCAGCATCAGTGTGCCGACGTTCGACGACTTCCCGAAGATCCCGGTGGTCGTGTACGGCTCCACCCCGTGGGTCCAGGCGTCGTTGACGGTCACGCCGGCCATCCGGATGCTGCCGGGCACCTGATGCACCTGGTCGGGGGTGGTCAGTCCGTACTCGATGGCCGCGGCGGCGGTGATGATCTTGTTGACCGACCCGGGTTCGAACGGCGAGGTCACCGACGGATTGCCGAGCTGGGCGTCGGGCTGCTCGTCGAGCGGTTGGGAGGCGTTGAAGGTTCCGTCGTTGGCCATGGCGAGCACCTCGCCGGTGTGTGAGTCGAGGACCACCGCCGACGCCGATTTGGCGCCGGAGGCCTTCTTGGCCTTGGCGACCTCGGCCTGGACGAACCACTGGATGTCGGAGTCGAGGGTCAGGCGGACGGTGGCACCGTTGATCGCCGGGTGCACGTTGCGGGTCGAACCCGGGATGACCGCACCGTCGGAACCGCGGTCGTAGGTGCGGGAACCGTTGGTACCGGCCAGGATCGAGTCGAGCGAGGCCTCCAGGCCGATCAGGCCGTTGCCGTCGTAGTTGACGTCGCCCACCACGTTGGCGGCCAGCGACCCGCCCGGGTACAGCCGGATGCTCTGCGGGTCGGCGCCCACCTCCGGGAACTCCGAGGTGATGCGGGCGGCGACGTCGGGACTGACCGAGCGGGCCAGGTACACGAAGGTGTCGTCGCTCTTGAGCTTGGCGAGCAGGTCGTCGGCGCTGATCGAACCACCGAGCGCCGAGCTGACGCCCGCCGAGATCTCCTTCAGCCGGGTGTCGACGTCGGGCAGTTCCGGGTTGTCGTGGTGTGCGGCGCCGATCGTCTTGCGCACCACCTGCGGCAGGAAGGTCAGCGACCGCGCCTCGTCGGTGTAGGCCAGCGGCCGGCCGTTGCGGTCGAGGATGGAGCCGCGTTTGGCGGTGAGCACCTGTGTGTACTCGCGCTGCTCGGCTGCCTGCGCCGACAGCGACGACGACTCGATGGTGTGCACGATGACCATCCGTACGGCGACCGCGAGAACGGCGAGCACGATCACCACCCACGCGATCCGGCTGCGCAGGGTGAACATGCCCGGACGCTTGGGGTCCGATCCCGACGGACCGCCGGTCTTACGGGGACGGCGTGGGACTCGCGGTGGCGGGACGTCGGCGGATCGCGGACTCCTCGCTCGTGTCATGGTTGTCAATTGTCCACTGCGCTATCGCGAAGCCGGGGAATTTGTGCTCGGCGGGTTGCCGGTTGTGGTCGGCGTCGCCTGGGTCTGATCCCGGTTGGTCGGATTTGTCGGTGTCGCGTTCTGCGGGAGCACATTCGGTGCCGGTACCGTCGCCTCGGGATCGGGGGCGGGCGCCGAGGGGGTGGCCGGGGTGGATCCCGAAGGTGTCGACCCCGCCGGGGTCGAGGGCGCCGGTGTGGCCGTGGGTGTCCCGGTGGCCGCCGAGCCGGTCAGGCCGATCGAGTCGTCGACCTTCTTGGGATCGATCTGGGCGGTGGGATCGGGCGTGTTCTCCGGGTTGATCGTGCCCATCCGGGTGCCGGCGGCCGGGCTCGGATCGCCGACGATGCGCGGACGACCGTTGGGGCCGACCACCATTCGCGCCGGGTTCTTCGCCGGGATCATGCCGAGTGCGGCGGCCTTGTCGGACAGCTCGGGTGCCGAGCTCCCCGACTCGTAGGCACGTTTGAGCGCATCGCGCTGATCGGTGAGCGACTGGTTCTCCTTGCGGGCGACGCCGAGATCGTAGGAGTCCTGTGCGGCCTTGGTCGACAACCACAGGCTCAGTCCGAGTCCGAGGGCCAGCAGCGCGAGCACCGGCACGACGATCGGAACGCGGATCAGCCGCTCGCGCAGCGTGATCGGGGCACTGGTCCGTGACCTGAGGCGACCTGCACCGGTGTCGGTCTTCGTCGACGAGCGCCGCGAGCGACGGTCGTCGGTGTCGAGGCGTTTGCTGTGCCGGTCGATGGCCCGTTGTGCGGCCTTCGACCGGGTGGCCCGGGAGCCGGTGACCCGTCCGTCGCGGCCCCGTCGTTCGGCGGTACCTGCCTCGTCGGCGACCTTGGTGCGCTTGCCTTTCGACGCGCGGGTGTCGTCGAGCACCGTCATGACACGACCTCCTCGGCGACTCGTTCGATGGTCCGTACCCGTACCGGGGCCGAACGCGGGTTGATCTCCAGTTCGTGCTCGTCGGGTCGTTCGGCCCCACGGGTGATCAGGCGGAAACGCGGTGCGGTACCGGGCAATTCGATCGGCAGTCCGGCGGGCGAGGTCGATGTGGTGCGAAGTGCGAACTCGCGCTTGACGATCTTGTCCTCGAGGGACTGGTAGCTCATCATCGCGATCCGTCCACCCACGCGCAGCGCGGCCAGCGCGGCGGGCAGGGCGTGCCGCAGCGCGTCGAGTTCGTGGTTCACCTCGATCCGCAGCGCCTGGAAGGTTCGTTTGGCCGGGTGTCCCCCGGTCCGGCGGGTGGCCGCCGGGATGGTCGCGTACAGCAACTCGACGAGACGGCCACTGGTGGTGAAGGGTTCGCGTTCGCGTTCACGCAACACCGCCGAGGCGATCTTGCCCGCGAAGCGCTCGTCGCCGTAGTCGTGCAGGACCCGGGCGAGGTCGCCATGCGAGTAGGTGTTGAGCACGTCCGCCGCGGTGAGTCCCTCGCGGTTGTCCATCCGCATGTCCAGCGGGGCGTCGACGGAGTAGGCGAAACCGCGGTCGGCGCGGTCGAGCTGCATCGACGAGACACCGAGGTCGAACAGTGCGGCGTCGATCCGGTCGGCACCGGCGTCGGAGAGGACGGTGGACAGTTCGTCGAATCGGGCTCGGTGCAGCGAGATCCGGTCGCCGTAGGAGGCGAGCCGGGCGGAGGCGATCTCCAGTGCGGAGTCATCCCGGTCGATGCCGATCACCCGGACCCGCGGGAACTCCCGCAGGATCAGTTCGCTGTGCCCACCGGCGCCGAGGGTGGCGTCGACGTAGATCGGGGTGTCCACGGCGTCGGTGTCGAGGGCCGGACGGAGCAGTTCGACGATGCGGGCGGCCATGACGGGTACGTGCCCGAACTCGCCGGATCGACGTCCACCTGCGGTGGTGTCGTCGTCATCGTGCTGCGGTGTCACCGATCTGCCCCTCGAGTGGACCGATCCACACGCCGTCCGATACCGGACGCGAGGATCGGGAGTACGTCGTTCGTTGCGATGGCCTGTGATGGCGCGGGGTCCCGGCCCGATCGTGAACCTGGCGTTGGGGAAGTACGCCAGGGTCTGACCGGGCCGAGGCCTCGGGCCACCCGGGGCCGAGTGCATTGGCCGGCACTCGTCTCTTCTCGGCTACAGGACCGCGTCCAGCGCGGCCGAGTCGGCGGTCGAGAAGTTCTCCTCGTGTTGGCTCTGGTAGTCGCGCCATGCCTGCGCGTCCCAGATCTCCAGGTGATCGAAACTGCCGAACACCACACATTCCTTGGACAGTCCCGCGTACGCACGATGGTCGGCCGAGAGCGTGATCCGCCCCTGACCGTCGGGGCGCTGCTCGTCGGTGCTCGCGAAGAAGTACCGCTGATAGGCACGCGCCTCGGGATCGTTGCGTGATGCCTCCACGATCTTCGCCGCGATGACGTCGAACTCTTCGGCCCGGAACACCGACAGGCTGTGGTCTTGGCCTTTTGTGACCATCACCCCTCCTGCCAGCGCATCGCGAAACTTGGCGGGCAACGTCAGTCGCCCTTTGTCGTCCAGCTTGGGCGTGAATGTGCCGACAAATCGCACGGACACGTCGACACCTCCCGCCCCTGGGTTCCGCGTCGCCGTGCCGGTGCCGCCTCATCCAGTGCTGCCCACAGTACCCCACTTTCCTCCACTTTCCACCCCAAACGCCCCACCCGTCCCCCACTCGATCGCATAGTGCCAGTTCAGCGCAGCAGAATTCCGTGGGGGAACGTGATCGGTCGCGTGTCGTCAGCACACCTTCTGGCGTTACGCACGTGACGTATGAACGCCAAAGTGCCAGGTGAGAGCCTCTGAATGCCTCCGGTGGGGCGCAGTGGGGATTCAGGTGGGGCGCAGTGGGGATTCGAGTGGGGCCCGGTGGGGATTCGGGTGGGGCCTCGTAGGGAGACCGCGTGGGGCCCGGTGGGGAGACCGCGTGGGGCCCGGTGGGGAGATCGGGTGGGGCCCGGTGGGTCACCGCGCGGCCATGCGGCCGGCGATCACGTCAGGCGACGAGCACATGGTGAATAACTGTCGATCGAACGAATATCGGTCGAACGGTGTACCGGCAGCGCGGCACCCACCCCGTCTGGGGTCACGGCCACAGCTCGGACAGCGACTCGAGAACGGACCCGACAACGCCGGCGGCGCACCCCTGCAGGGGTGCGCCGCCGGCGTTGTTATCGAGTTCTGTGTCGTCGAGACGTGGAGGTGACGCCGGCCGGCTCAGGCCGACCGGAGGATCATTCCTGCTCGAAGCGTCGGTTGAAGCGCTCTTCCATCCGTTCGGTGAACTTGCGCTTGGGTGCTGCGGCGCGAGCGGTCTTGCCACCCGAGGAGTGGCCGGCGGAGTCGTGTGACCCCTTTCCCGGAGTTCCACCCCACAGGGCCAGGAGCGCGGCGGCGAACATCACGAGGAAGCCGACGAGACTGACGATCGGGAAGCCACCGACGGTGAGTCCGATGATCGGCCCCACCACCAACAGCACCAACCCGACGACGAATACGACCGCCGCCTGAACACGACGACGACCAGGCGACCGCCCGAGGCGGCGACGGGTCACGCTGGACGCGAACTTTGGGTCCTCCGCGTACAGAGCGCTTTCGATCTCTTCGAGCATCCGCTGCTCGTGCTCTGAGAGTGGCACCGACCCTCCTAACTGTTACCGACGAGTCACCGACGAGATGTGCGCCGCGACGCCCGTCGACAACTGTTGTTCGCGGCTAGATTCCATGATACGAGGTGAATCGGACGTCGACCACCATTACCCTCCATGGTTGTCGAATTCATCGATCGCCGCGTTACCCGCGACGGCCCGTCCGGCAGCCCACCAGGCATATCAGGCGGGGTACGCCATGGTGACCGACCCCGGACCGCGATCGCCTCGCTCGCAAGCGATCACGAGGGCCTCGACCGCGTCGAGGAAGGTCAGCAGCCGAGCATGGAACTCGGCGATCAGCCCCGCCGGGACGGTCCGGTCCAGGCCGCTCTCGATGTCCATCCGGCGACGCGAGTGCGCCGCAAAATACTCCGCATGGCCGACGAGGTCGGGCACCCGGGCACCGATCCGGCTCCATGCGTCACCCGCGTTACGCCGGCCGGCACGAGGGCTCCGGGGCTCGTGGAGGGCCAGCGCGGCACCGGCACCGCGCAGCGCCGCCAGATAGAGCTGACGGAACCGTTCGGCGTCGTCGTCGGTGATCCCGACGGCGTTGTCGACGAGGAGGTCGGCCCGCTCGAGCAGATCGCGAGCACGTGAGATGGCCGTGGGGTCGACCTCGGCGGCGCCACGACGTGACGACCGGGCACTGCCCGACGATGCGGTATGCGATGGCATGGAACCCTCCCCTTCCCGGTGGATACGCGATCATCATCGGTGCGGCCACCGACATTTCGTTGAACGCGGCCCGGTGGTGAGCGCTTCCCTCGCTCACTTCCGGGCCGCGTCGTCGTGCGGGCGTAGGGTGAACAGCTTGCGGAGGCACATTCATCGAACACCCGTTCGACATATTCAATATAGCCAGATCCGTGCAAGGGTTCAAGGCGGACGGCAACATCGGTGAGATCTGCGTACAGAACAGAGAGGACGGCGCGTGACCATCCGGCTCGCCCGACTGACCGGCCAGGATTCCCCGGCCTGGCTCGAGCCCGCGCTCGACGTCTACGTGACCGCGATGAACTACCCCCGCGGTACCGAACGTCACCGGGCAGGACTGTGGCGTGAACACATCGCGCGCCCCGGATGGAGTGCGTTCGCCGCGATCGCACCCGCCCCGGTCACCCCGCGCACCCCGGACATCGATCGCCGGCGGTTGCATCACCCGTTGTCCCCCGGCGGGGACGAGATCATGGTGGGCATCGCCTACGGCTACCGGGGCGCGCCGGATCAGTGGTGGAACCAGCAACTGCGTACCGGGTTGCGGTTGACCGGCACCTCCCCCGCCGACATCGACGAGATCTCCGCGGACTACTTCGAACTCACCGAACTGCACGTACACCCCACCGCACAGGGGCACGGGATCGGCGAGGAGTTGCTCACCCTGCTGCTCACCGGACGACCAGAACGGCATGTGCTGCTGTCCACTCCGGAGATCCCCGCCGAACGCAACCGTGCCTGGGCGCTCTACCGCCGGATGGGATTCGTCGACGTCCTACGGCACTTCACCTTCGCCGGTGACCCACGACCCTTCGCCTTCCTCGGCCGCCGGCTACCGCTGGCCGACCCGGGCCTCGAGCCCGGCCGACCGGTCCCGAGGTGACCCCGATGCGCACCGGTGCACACCCGCGATGGGATGCCGTCGTCGTCGGCGGCGGTCACAACGGACTGGTCGCCGCCGCCTACCTGGCGCGGGCCGGACGGTCGGTGTGCGTCGTCGAGCGCGACGAGGTGCCCGGCGGCGCGGTGTCGACCGTCGAACGGTTCCCCGGCTACCGGGTGGACCGCGGGTCGTCGGCGCATCTGATGATCCGGCATTCGCCGGTGATCGACGACCTCGGTCTCACCGAGATGGGCCTGACCTACCTCGACTGCGACCCGTGGGCGTTCTGCCCGGGCACCGACACCGCGCCGCCACTGGTGTTCCGGACCGACCTCGACGCCACCTGCGCCTCGATCGAGGCCTCGTGCGGAGGCCGCGACGCCGATGCCTACCGACGGTTCGTCGAGGTCTGGACCCCGCGCTCGCAGGCCCTGATGAAGGCGTTCTACCAGCCCCCCGACCCGGGTCGCTTCGCAGTGGCCTTCGGCGGGCTCGGGGCGACGGCGACGAGCGCCCGCACCGGGGTCGTCGGCAATCGCACCGGCCGCATGCTGTCGGCGACCCAGGAACTGATGGCGTCGGGCGACGCGCTGCTCGACCGGTGGTTCACCTCCGAACACCTCAAGGCGGCACTGGCGTGGTTCGGCGCGCAGTCGGGTCCGCCGATGAACGCCCCCGCCACCGCCCCGATGATCGGCTTCGCCGCACTGATGCACCAGCTCCCGCCCGGTCGCGCGGTGGGCGGCAGCGGCGCCCTGACCACCGCACTGCTGCGCCGGCTCGACGCCGAGGGTGCGCAGGTGCACACCGGTGCGGCCGCGTCGACGATCGGTCGGTGCGGCGACCACTGGCGGGTCACCGGCACCGACGGGCAGTCACGCTGCGCGACCACGGTGATCGCCGCCTGCCACATCCTGACCACCCTCGACCTGCTCGGTGCGGGTGGATTCGCCCCCGACCTGCTCGACCGGTGGCGCACCCAGATCTCGGTCGGCTCCGGGATGGGCATGGCGGTGCGCGTCGGCGCACGTGACCTGCCCGTCTATCGCGACCTGCCGTCGGATCTGCCGGCCCACGGGGTGCACTCGTCGCTGGCCCTGCTGGTCACCGATCGCGCACACCTCCGGCGGGCGGAGGCCGCGGCGGCGGTCGGCGAGCTCCCCGACCGGCCGGCCTGTGTGGCGATGTCGTTCTCGGCGATCGACCCGGGACTGAGTCCCCCGGACCGGCATCTGATCAACATCTGGGCCCAGTGGCATCCGCGCCACCTGTCCGGTGGCCGGGACTGGGCGGACCTGCGCGAGACCGCCGCCGATGCGGTGATCGCCGAGCTCGACCGGTATGCGCCCGGGTTCTCCGACGGCGTCGAGCATCGCCATGTGCAGACCCCTGATCTCCTCGAATCCGAACTCGGTCTGCGGGGCGGCAACATCATGCACGTCGAGATGACGATCGACCAGATGTTCATGTTCCGGCCCCATCCGGACCTGAGCGGTCATCGGGTCCCGGGGGCCGACGGACTGCTGCTGGCCGGGGCATCCACCCATCCCGGGGGTGGCGTGACCGGCGCGAGCGGACGAATCGCCGCAATGGCGGCGCTCGCGGGTTCCCGACGGCGTGGTCTGGCACGATGAGCACCGTGCGCCCGTCCTCCATGCTCCCGTCAGGCTCGTCGCCCGCATCCCGCACGTCATGCTCGCGGCGGCCGGCCCCCCGGAGCCGCCCGCGTGTGACCGCCGTGGTGCTGGCCGCGATCCTGCTGCTCGCCACGCCCCTGCTGTCGGGGTGCCTGGAGCGGTCGACGACGGTCGGTGACCGGATGTCGGGCAGCGTGATCGTCGCCACCACACCCGACAACCCGTCGGGACCGCCACGCCTGGACGTCCCGGAGTCGATGGCCGGTCAGGTGTCGGTGAGCGAGTACAAAGAGGCGCCGTCGGCCGACAGCCCGCAGGAACAGCAGCAGACCGACGCCACCGCCGGTGACGCCGGCGCCATCCGGGTGGGTTCACGGGTGACGTTCAGCAATCTCACCGCGGGCCAGTTCAGCCAGTTCGGCGACATCGTGGCCAATGCCTTCGGCGACAACGCGATGACGATGGACCTCTCCGCCAAGCGCAGCGGTGACGTGGTGCGTTTCCGCGGGTCGTCGGATCTCACCGGTCTGGTCGCCGGGCGTGACTACCTGAAGTTGTCGGTGTCGTTCGCCGGACCGATCACGGCCACCAACGGCGACCAGAACAGCGACACGTCGGTGTCGTGGACACCGGAACCCGGTGCGGTCGCGGACTTCACCGCCGACGCCACCTACCCCGATCCGGCGACCGCCGCATTCGGCGGCTGGTCGTGGCTGATGGGTCTGCTGTGCCTCGCGGTGGTGCTGGTGGTCGCCCGTCTGGCCTATGTCACCCGCGACCGCAGTCCGCGACCGGGACGCCCGGCCGCCCCGAAGAACCCCACGGCACCGAGCGATGGGGGTGGTCCGGAGAAAGGATCGTCACCGGTCGCGAGCGGCCCCGCAAACGGATCGACGGGTTCCGACGCCCGCTGAACCAGGATCGTCGGGTCTCGACACGGGTCCTCGCCCTTCCGGCTCGGTCCCGGCTCGACAATCCACGAAC
>NZ_BCNF01000165.1 GCF_001485495.1 Gordonia desulfuricans NBRC 100010
CCGGCTGGGGCTCCTTGCGGACCGAGACCCCGACCGGACGTGCGGCACGCATCGCGGTGGTCGGCACCTCCGACACGAGCGTGCCCGCGCTGATCGCACGCCCCGCCGCCCCGGCGGGTGCGGCGACCATGTCCTCGGGCTCGTCGTCGAGGACGGTCTCACCCAGGCCGATCTTGCGCTGCAATGTCTGCATCCAGCGGGGGGCCCACCAGCAGTCGTCGCCGAGCAACTTCATCACCGACGGCACCAGCAGCATGCGGATGATGGTGGCGTCGAGGATCAGTGCCGCGATCATGCCGTACGCGATGTACTTCATCATCACGATCTCGGAGAAGCCGAACGCGCCGGTCACCACCACGAGGATGGCCGCGGCAGCGGTGATCAGACGGCCGGTGTAGGCGGTGCCCATCCGGATCGCCTCGGTGGTGGAGGCACCCTTCTGTCTGGCCTCCACCATGCGGGCGAGCAGGAATATCTCGTAGTCGGTGGACAGGCCGAACACGATCGCGATGATCAGCACGAGTACCGCCGCGAACAGCGGTCCCGGGGTGAAGTTGGCGAGGGTCGCACCGTGGCCGTCGACGAAGATCCAGGTCAGGATGCCGAGGGTGGCGGCGAGGCCGAGTGCCGACATGAGGGCGGCCTTGATCGGCAGCACCACCGAACCGAACGCCAGGAACATCAGCAGACCGGTGATCAGCACCAGCATCACGGCCATCAGCGGGAGCCGTTTGAGCAGCGCGTCGATCGAATCCTGGGTGAGTGTCGGCGTACCGGTCACCCACATGCTCACACCGTCGTGGTTGATCGCCCGCAGATCCTTGATCGCCGCGGCGGCGGTGGTGCGGTCGACCAGACCCGCCGACATCTGTACCACGGCCGGACCGTTGTCGCCGTAGGTACCGAACTTGGCGCCCGCGTCGTCGGCGGAGATGCTGAACGGCTTGGTGAACCCGGGGACCTTGCTGGCCTCCTCGGCGATCTCGGCGATCTTCGCGTTGGCGGCGGTGTCATCGGGGTTGTAGGCGATGACGATCTTGATCGCCTCGGTCCGCTCGGTGGGGAAGTAGCTGTCGAAGTTCTCCTGCGCGATCCGGCTCGAGTTGTTCGGCGGCAGGTACTGCTCGCTGATGCCGCCGAACTTGATGCCGCCGAACGGGACGGTGAGCAGCAGCAGGATCAGGACGGTCGGCACCGCCGTCGCCACCGGATGCTGCATCACCCAGCCGGACAGGCGACCCCAGAAGCCGTGCTCGATCTGTTCGCGCGACTTGGTGCGGCCGGTCAGGTCGGCGACCTTGTGCTCGAGCGATTCGGCCTTGGCCGGGGAGAACTTCCGCACGATCGGGAACAGGGTGAACGACAGCATCCAGCGCAGCGACATCGCGTCGATGCGGGGGCCCAGGATGCCGAGGATCGCGGGTAGCACGGTGATCGACAGGATCGCGGCCAGCGAGACAGAGAAGATGGCACCGTAGGCCACCGACTTGAGGAAGCCCTGCGGCATGATCAGCAGACAGGCCAGTGCGGCGACGATGATGGTCGCCGAGAACACGACGGTCTGACCGGAGGTCATCACCGTTCTTCGGACCGCGGCTCTCGTCGTATAACCCTCGGCGAGTTCTTCTCGGAAGCGGCTGACGATGAACAAGCCGTAGTCGATCGCGATACCGAGGCCGATCAGCGTGACCACCGACTGCGCGAAGATGTTGACCTCGATGGCCTGCGCGAGGATCTTCATCATGCCGAGCGATCCGGCGATGGTCAGACCGCCGATCAGCACCGGCAGACAGGCGGCGACCACGCCACCGAAGATGAAGAACAGCATCAGCGCGACCAGCGGCAGGGCGATGATCTCGGCACGCCTGATGTCGTCGTCCATACCGCTGGCCATCGCACCGGCGACCGGTTGCAGACCGGCCAGCTGGAAGGTGGCGCCGGGGATGTCGAACCGTTCGGGGATGTTGTCGAAGAACGGTTCGATGGTCTTGTAGTTGTTCAGCACGGTCGTGTCGTCGTTGCCGGTGACGCCGATACTGATGAACGCGTGCTGTTTGTCCTCGGTGAACAGCCGGGACCGTTTGATGTCGAGGGCGGCCTGGCCGCTGGCGCTGGTGTCGGAGGTGTCGAACGGGTCCACCACACCCGGATCGTTGCGGTTGACGATGTCGGGATGGGCCGCGATCAGGTCGTTGACGAAGGTCTCGACCTTCGCGCCGAACTCGGGGTTGTCGACGGTCGTCCCCTCCGGGGGTGTGACCAGCAGGATCACATCGGAGGTGTGGTCGCGGCCGAACGAGCGGTCGGCGACCACCGCGCCCTTGGAGGACTCCGACGTCGGGTCGAACCATCCGCTCTGGCTCAGATACTTGTTGAGGTCCATGCCGTAGAGGCCCAGACCCGCCATGAGCACGACCATGACGGCGATGACGGCGAAGCGCATCCGATAGACGAATGTGCCGATGGCTCCGAACACGCCGAGTCCTTTCGCAGAGATCGGGAAGTGATTCTGTCAGCGCCGCCTGAGTACTCCCTGAAGGATGTGTCCCATCACAGGTGTTCCCGGCCGTGGCCCGCGAGGTGCGGGCACGCGGCCGGTGGCCGGCGTCGACGTCAGCGCAGGAGTGCGCCGAGGGGGCGGAACGGGGCGAGCCACGCGCCGTCGTCGGGGAGCGAATCGAGGCCGATGCGCGGCAGCGGCTCACGGAACACACCCGGGATGTCTTCGAGGTCGATGAACTCCAGTTCCTCGGTGGTCAACGCCCAGCTGGCGTGTTCGCGGAACCCGATGACGGTGACCGGCGTGCCCTCGGCCGCGATCTCGCGCAGCGGGTCACGGAAGGCCTGCCCGTCGGCGGAGGCCACGATCAGGCCAGCTAATCCAACAGTGTGCCTGCGAAGCTCGATGTGGTCGAGCATGTCGGAGTCGACGTCGCTGTCCTCGGACAGTTTCGGCTTGGCGAAGACGGCGTAGCCGACGTTGCGCAGCGCCTCCACCCACGGGCGGACCACATCGGCGCTACCAGGAACGATGTTGGTGAAGACGGTGGCCTCGGGTTCCACCGCCGACGCCGAGCCGTTGGTGGTGCTCGCCACCGATGTGTCGGTGGCCACCTCCGCGGCGTTCTGCGCGCGGGCGGCCGAGATGTCGGCGGTCCGCGACAGGATCCAGCGGCCCAGCGCATCGAACCGGGGCCGGTGTGCGGCGGTCGGCCGGCCGCCGAGGATCGCCCCGAGACCCATGTCCATGTTGGGGGCGTCCCAGACGAGCAGCACCCGTGGCGCGCTCGCCTGCCCGGAGATGGTCTCGGCGAAGCGCGTACGGCCGGGCGAGCTGTCGTCGCTCATGGCTGGTCCTCACTGTCGGGGTCTGCGATGTCGGGATCTGGGCTGTCGGGGTCTGCTGGGTCCGGGTCCGCACCGCGGCGGGTGGAGACCGGTTTCACATAGACGAACTCGTTGACCTCGCGGCCCTCCCGCTCGGCCCGGCCCTCGAACTTGGTGGTGGGCCGGCTCAGCGAGATCGGGACCGCGGTGGTGGCGGGGATCACGTGCGGTCGGGTGGGGTCCTGGGTGGCCAGGACCTCGGCGATCCACTCGGCGTAGTCGGCGTGATCGGTGGCGATGTGCAGCACACCGCCCTCCCGCAGCCGGTCGGCGATCAGTTCGATGGTCCCGCGCTGCAGGAAACGCCGCTTGTGATGACGCGACTTGGGCCACGGGTCCGGGAAGAACACCCGGACCCCGGTCAGGCTGCCCGACGGGATCAGCTCGGTGAGCACCACCATCGCGTCGCCGCGGATCAGCCGGATGTTGGTCAGGCCGTTGCGGTCGACCAGGCCGAGCAACTGCGCCAGCCCGGGCTTGTAGACCTCGACGGCCACCACGTCGACGCCGGGTTCGTCGGCGGCCATCGCGGCGGTGGAGATGCCGGTGCCGCTGCCCACCTCGAGGACCCGCGGTGCCTGCCTGCCGAACAGCGTGTCGAAGTCGATCGGCTGTTCGGGGGTCTGGGTGCGATCGACCGACAGATCGCGGCCCAGGGTCGGCCACAGGGTTTCCCAATTACGCTGCTGACCTGGGGTCAGGGTGCCGCGGCGGAAGCGGAAACTCGTGACCCGCGGGTACAGGCGCGCACGGTCGAGCGCGTCGCGGGGGGCCGGGTCGGGACTGTTGCTCACCGGTCCATCGTGGCCCATCGTCGCCGTTGTCTCACAGTCGACACCCTCATCCTGTGTATTTCCGTCTGCCGGTTCGGCCGATCCGGGGTTAGGCTGCGACCAGCGAAGACGACTGGCCGGATGCAGGGGGAGCGCCATGATCGACGCGAATGGGGAACTCGGGCGGATCCTGGAGGGGGTGCCCGAGGGTGTCTCCGGGGTGCCCCCGGGCTTCGACACACTCGTATCGCAGTACCGTCGGGGACTCACGATCGCGGTCGTGGGTCGGCCCGGCGTGGGCCGGGACACCATGGCACGCGCGGTGCGCAGCAGGTTGTCGGTGGCCGCGCTCGGTCCGGGGGAGGACGCCTCGGTGCTCCTCGACGCCGACCTGTGGCTGTATGTACTGACCGGGGTGCCGCGCGCCGACGACCATCGGCTGCTCGAGGAGTTGCCGCGGGACCGGACCATCGTGGTGCTGGGCAAGGCCGACACCCACGGCGATCCGGAGACCGCGGCTGCCGTCGCATCGGCGGCCGCCGGGATGACCGGGGTGCCGGTGAACCCGGTGTCGGGGCTGCTGGCCTGCGCCGATGTCACCGACGACGAGTGGGGATTCCTCACCGGTCTGGCGGAGTCGGGGGAATCGATGCCGTCGATGGCCGGACAGTTCCTGGTCGGGCCTCCCGGCAGCCGGGAACGGCTGCTGCGGCACCGGCTGTTGCGCCGGCTCGACCGGTTCGGGGTGGACATCGCGCTGACCTGTCTGGCCGACGGCACCGTCGCCGACGTGGCATCACTGAACACCATCCTGCGCGCGATCAGCGGGATCGACGCGCTGCCGTCCCGGATCGCCGGCTGCGTGGCGGCCGTGCGCCGGGAGCGCGAGCGCGATGTGCGCGCCGACCTCGAACGACGGGCTGCCGAGGGTGCCGAGCGGGACATCGCCGAACGGCTGCTGAGGATGCCGGAAGTGGTGCTCGGATGAGTACCGACGGGCCGATCGTGACGATCCCGGCGGGGCGAGGACGTGCTGCGGACGCCGCCGCGGCCTCGATGATCGATCGGGTGAACCGGCTGATCGGGGTGCAGCTCGCCGATTGCGGCCCGCTGCCGGCGGACCCCGGATCGGTGATCGTCACCGGAACCTCGGACATGGAGGTCGACGGCGTCGTCGACGCCTGCCGGCGGCTGGCCCCGCAGGTGTCGTTCACCGGATTCGACGAGCGGCCGCACACCCCGGGAAGTGCGGTGGCGTTGCTGGTGGTGGACCCGTCGTCGGATGTCGGTGCCGAGGAGCAGGCCCTGCTGAGCGGACTGCGGACACGGGTCGGGACCGTGGCGCTGGTGTGTACGCGGATCGACGCGTTCTGGGAGTGGCCGCGGATCCTGCGCAGCCACCGCGCCGTCCTCGACCCCGCCTCGGAACTGCCGGTCTTCGCGGTGTCGGTGGCCGCGGCCGATGCCGGCGCCGACGACGAGTCGGGCATCGCCGATCTCGTCGACTGGCTGGTGGAGACGACGTCGGCGCCGCCGCGGGCACGCGCGGAGCGGGCCCGGACGGGAATCTGCCTGGGTGAACTCGATCGCGCACTCGCCGATGTGGTGGCCGCCGACCGGGCCGCGGGCGCCGAAACGTCAGCCACCGAGGATCCCGGCGCCCAGGGACTGGCGGCGGTGCGCCAGCACCTCGTCGCGACCCGCGACCGGGGACGCAACGACCGGCTCGGGGCGATCCGCGCGGGTCTCGCCGGGGTACGGGCCAGTGCCCTCGCCGATGTCGCGGTGGGGGTGCGATCGGTGGGCGCGATCGCGACGGCCCGCTGTGCCCGGCCGGGATGCCGGCCCGACGAGCACGCCCACCGGCTCGACGCCGAGATCGCGGCGCTGGGCGCCCGGATCGACGGCATCGTGACCGATCGGCTCGAGGAGGTCGCGGCGGTCGCCCTGCTCGGTGTCGAGGGTGCCGATCCGACGATGCCGGAACCGGACACACCCGCCGAGCAGGTGCGCCGGCCGCTGCCCACCGGCCGGCGCGGCGCCGAGGACGCGCTGGTGGTGCTGATCGGGGCGTCCACCGGGCTGGGGGTCGGACGTCTGGCGGTGGCGCCGATGGCGTCGGTACAGACCTTGCAGTGGATCTCGATGCCGCTGACCCTGGCGTTGGGTGTCGCGGCGGCGATCTGGGTGATCCGGGTACGCCGGGCCACCGTGCGTCGCAGCGACCTGCGCGGATGGTCCCTGGAAGTACTCGCCGACACCCGCGGCCGGCTCGAACACCGCATCGCGATGCGGGTGGCCGACGCCGAGTCGCGGCTGGCCGGTCAGATCGGGCGGCATCACGACCGACGCGTCCGGCAGGTGGCCGAGCAGGTCACCGAGATCGATCGGCGGTTGCGGGAGCTGCGGGGATCGGCGGCCCGGGAGCACAAGGCCCGCACGGAGTACGCGAGGCAGGTGCGGGATCTGCGCGCCGAGGTCGCCGGCCGCGCCGAGGAGATGTGGGCCCGTCGGGGGCGCGAGCACCGGGACGGGCAACAGGGAGATCTGCGACGAGGAGATGGGGAGTGCCGTGACGGATCCGTTCATGTCGGGTGAGGGGGCCGATTCCGAACCACTGTCGTTCGGCGGGTTCGACGACCCGCTCGGAGTCGAGTCGGCGGCCCACGTGCCGGTGTTCCCGGACGAACCGCTGCCGGGCGAGATGGAGCCCGGCGGGGATGTGGCCGATCACCTGTGGATGCACGACGCGGGCCGGATCTGGGACCTCGGACCAGCCGACGTCGACACCGACGCCGACGGGATCAACGACTCGCTCACCCGCAACGGGCCGGAGGGATTGACCGTCTACACCGACGCCGATCGTGACGGTCAGGTGGACACGATCACCCGTGTCGGGGCCGACGGCAGCTACGCCGCGCAGGTGCTCGACCCGGCGACCGGGCGTTGGGTGCCGACGGACTCGGGGCGGCTGGAGTGATCGCGCGGCCGTGACGACGATCTGTCGACCGCGGTCACCGAGTAGGAACTCCCCGGTTTTCGCCAGGTACGAAAGTCACCGAACAGAGGCGATAATGGCCGGTCACGGCCCTGATTCGCGCGGTTCGCAGTTCTGCGCGAAATATGGAAATGTGGCGTAGACCGCATCTGTCGGACCCAGGCCGAAACGGTCGCTCGGTCATCGTATCCTGGGATGAAGCCGCCGTACCGGCCGCCGACGTGGGTTGGCCGACTCCGAGGAGGAGAAATGACCTCAGCAACAATTCCCGGATTGGATCCGAGCAGTGCTCCCACCAAACACCAGGGGCTGTTGGCCTGGGTCGCCGAAGTCGCCGAGCTGACCCAGCCCGACCGCGTGGTCTGGTCGGACGGCAGTGACGAGGAGTGGGCGCGGCTCACCGAGCACCTCGTCTCCGCCGGCACCCTGGTGAAGCTCGACGAGGAGAAGAAGCCGAACTCCTTCCTCGCGAAGTCCGATCCCGCCGACGTCGCCCGCGTCGAATCGCGCACCTACATCTGCTCCAAGACGAAGGAAGGCGCCGGCCCCACCAACAACTGGGTGGAGCCCGCCGAGATGCGCGCCACGATGACCGAGCTGTACCGCGGCAGCATGCGCGGCCGCACCATGTTCGTCATCCCCTTCTGCATGGGTCCCCTCGGCTCGGACGACCCCAAGCTGGGTGTCGAGCTCACCGACTCCGAATACGTCGTCCTCTCGATGCGGATCATGACCCGCGTCGGTCCGCAGGTCCTCGAGGCCCTCGGTGAGGACGGCTTCTTCGTCAAGGGACTGCATTCGGTGGGTGCCCCGCTGGCAGAGGGCCAGGCCGACGTGCCGTGGCCCTGCAACCCGGACAAGTACATCACCCACTTCCCCGAGGACCGCGAGATCTGGTCCTACGGCTCGGGCTACGGCGGCAACGCGCTGCTCGGCAAGAAGTGCTACGCGCTCCGCATCGCCTCGGTGATCGCCCGGGACGAGGGCTGGATGGCCGAGCACATGCTGATCCTGAAGCTGACCAGCCCGGAGAACAAGGTCTACTTCGTCGCCGCGGCCTTCCCGAGCGCGTGTGGCAAGACCAACCTCGCGATGATCCAGCCCACCATCCCGGGCTGGAAGGCCGAGACCGTCGGCGACGACATCGCGTGGATGCACTTCGGTGAGGACGGTCGCCTGTACGCGATCAACCCGGAGTTCGGTTTCTTCGGTGTCGCCCCGGGCACCAGCGAGGACTCCAACCCGAACGCGATGCGGACCATCGAGGCCGGAAACACCCTGTACACCAACGTCGCCGAGACCGACGACGGTGACATCTGGTGGGAGGGAATCGGTACCGACGCCCCGGCGCACCTGACCGACTGGCTGGGCAATCCCTGGACGCCGGAGTCCGATCATCCTGCCGCACACCCGAATTCGCGGTACTGCACCCCGATCTCGCAGTGCCCGTCGCTGGCGAGCGAGTGGGACGACCCGAAGGGTGTGCCGATCTCGGCGATCCTCTTCGGCGGCCGTCGCAAGACCACCGTCCCGCTGGTGACCGAGGCCCGCGACTGGCAGAACGGCGTCTTCATGGGCGCCACCGTCGGTTCCGAGCAGACCGCCGCCGCCGAGGGCAAGGTGGGCACCGTCCGCCGCGACCCGATGGCCATGCTGCCGTTCATGGGCTACCACGTCGGTGACTACTTCCAGCACTGGATCGACATCGGCAAGAACGCCGACGCCTCCAAGCTGCCGAAGGTCTTCTACGTCAACTGGTTCCGTCGTGGCGACGACGGCCGCTTCCTGTGGCCCGGATTCGGTGAGAACAGCCGCGTGCTGAAGTGGATCATCGGCCGGATCGAGGGCGAGAACGAGGGCGTGCAGACGCCGGTCGGCATCGTCGCGAAGCCGGAGGAGATCGACGTCGCCGGTCTCGACGAGCCGGCCGAGGACCTCGTCGCCGCACTCGACTTCGACGTCGAGGAGTGGCGCCGCGAGATCCCGCTGATCGAGGAGCTGTTCGAGTTCGTCGGCGACAAGCTGCCGACCAGCCTGCGTGACGAGCTCGACCAGCTCAAGCAGCGCCTGGCCGAGTGACCCACGCCTGACGCACGGGTTGCGACCCCACCCCATCCGGTACGTCCGTTCCGGTCCTGCGGGGTGAGAGTCGCATCCCAACCCTCCAGTTCTCCTTGAGCTGAGGGGGGTGTTCTCGGGTATCGTTGCCCCCTATGAGACTTCGCTCATGGGGGGCAACGTTCATCTCTGCGGCAGCCATCGCGACCTCGGTCGGGGCCGGAGCGGCCGTCGCAGAACCCGCCCCGACGACGGTGACGTCGCGGTATGTCGACTCCGCGATCGTCAACGGAATCCCCACCTTCGGCGCGATCTCCGGGATCGACCGGCTCGCCAACGCCGAGTACGCGATGATCTCGACCGACGTGGGCCGCGCCGGACCGGCACGGTTCTACACCAGCCACGTCGGCTACAACAGCGAGGCAGGACTGCTCGGACGGCCCCAGGTGACCCTGGGCGGCGGCACGGTCCTGAGCCCGCAGAATCTCCCACTCCTGCCCGGCGACGCCCAGTTCGAGGGCATCCGGCGGCTCGGCGGCGGCTATGTGGTGGTCAGCGGCGGCAACCACCAGTTCATCCGGCAGATCGGCCCGATGGGTACGTTCGTGCGGGATCTGGCGTTGCCGAAGGCGTGGCGTCCCACCAAGAAGACCGGCGTCAACGGTCAGAAGGGGCTCACCGGCGTCACCGTCGGCCCCAACGGGGAGATCAGCGTGATCACCGCCGGGGCCCTGCGCCAGGACCCGGGCGGTACCGCACGTCTGCTCACCTACGCCGGACGTGGCACGAAGGAATTCGTCTACCGCCCCGGTGGCGGACGGGTCGTCGCCGACGTGCTCGCCGTCAACACGACCGACTACCTGGTCCTCGAACGCGGCAAGGGCCGCGTCACCCGGATCTTCTGGGCCACCACCGACGGAGCCCAGCAGGTGGGCGGCTCGGCGAAACTGAGCGGTGGCGAGAAGGCGATGCGCAAGGTCGAGATCTTCTCCACCGAGCCGGTGCCGCGCCTGGCGGCGGGCAACATGTCGTCGATGGCGTGGGGCAACTGGCTGGCCGACCGTCCGGGCAGCAAGTCCCGTGCGCGGATGCTCTATGTGGTGACCAACGACATGTTCGCCGGACCCACCCGTCTACATGCCTTCGAGGTGCGTTTCCCGCGGAGCTGACGCAGGTCGGGGCGGTTGCCGGGGGATTTCGGGCACCATCCTGGGGGTCGACCTCAGGGAGATTCCTGATAGCGTCGGCGCCCGCAACCTGGCACCGTGGTGGCCATGACATCAGCGCACGCACAGATTCCCCGCAGCGACCCCGAGACGGTGGCCGCCGGTGCCGAGAATCTCACGAAGGTCTACGGGGCAGGTGATACCGCTGTCCATGCGTTGCGCGGTGTCACCATCGAATTCGCGACCGGCGAGTTCACCGCCATCATGGGGCCGTCGGGGTCCGGAAAGTCGACGCTCATGCACTGTCTCGCCGGCCTCGACGACGCGAGCGGTGGCCGCGCCTACATCGGCGACGACAATCTGACCGGTCTGTCCGACAAGGAGATGACCAGACTCCGTCGCGACCGCATCGGCTTCGTCTTCCAGTCGTTCAACCTCGTCCCCACCCTGACCGCCGCGGAGAACATCACCCTGCCCCTCGACATCGCCGGCCGCGACGTCGACCAGCAGTGGTTCGACGCGGTCGTGAACCGGCTCGGCATCGCCGACCGGCTCGGGCATCTGCCCACCGAACTGTCGGGGGGCCAGCAGCAGCGCGTGGCGTGCGCCCGTGCGCTGGTCGGCCGGCCCGCCATCATCTTCGGCGACGAGCCCACCGGCAACCTGGACTCCCGCTCGTCCGGTGAGGTGCTCTCGATCCTGCGTGCGGCCACCGACGAGTTCGGCCAGACCGTCGTGATCGTCACCCACGACCCGCGTGCGGCGTCCTACGCGGATCGGGTGGTGTTCCTCGCCGACGGCCAGATCGTGCGTGAGCTCAGGCGTCCCAGCGCCGACGACGTCTTCGAGGTGATGCGCCATCTCGACGGGGCAGGCCGCTCGGGTGATGCCGCCGAGTCGGACGGTTCCGGGGCCGCGGACGGCGGCAAGCACGAGGCAACCGATGCCGACGCCGCCACCGACTCGACCACGCAGGGCACCGAGGCTCGCTGACACCATGGCAACCTCCTCGGTGATGCGGAAGGTCTCCACCAGAAACCTTCGTGCACACAAACTCCGACTCGTCCTCACCGTCTTCTCGATCGTTCTCGGGACGTCTTTCGTCGCCGGGTCGATCGTGTTCACCTCGTCCATCTCCAATGCGTTCAACTCGATCTTCGACAGCAGCATCCCCGGTGTCGCCGTGCAGGTCACCGCGGAACGGTCGGCGGCGGCCGGCGTCCCGGATTCGGTGGTGAAAGATCTGTCCGATCGCAAGGCCGAACTCGGCGTCGCCAAGATCGAGACCAACCAGGAAGGTCTGGTCACCCTCGCCGGTGCGGACGGCAAGGCCGTGCAGACCGGCGGTGCGCCCAGTATCGGAACCGCGTATATCCCGGCCGACCAGGCGATCTCGCCGGAGGCCATCCTCCCCGGCGGCCGTGGACCGACAGGGCCCGGCGAGATCGCGATCAACTCGTCGGCAGCCGACGAGGCCGGACTCCACGTCGGGTCCAAGACCAAGGTCGTGATCGGGCAGGGCAGCAGCGCCCCGCTCGAGGTCACCGTGGTGGGGCTGGTCGACCTGCCGAGTTCGACCGGCGGTTACGTCAACGTGCAGTTCGACCAGGCCACCGCAAACCAGCTGTTCTCCGACGGCAGTCATGTTGCCGTGGTGAACATGTCGGCGGTGCAGGGCGTCGGCGACAGTGAGCTCGCACAACGTGTGAGCACCGCGCTGAACTCCGACAATTACAAGGTCCGTACCGCCGACCAGGTCCGCGATGACCAGAAGGCCCAGGTCAACGAGTTCCTGACGATCTTCACCGGAATCCTGTTGGCATTCGCGGCGATCGGCCTGATCGTCGGAACGTTCATCATCTACAACACCTTCTCGATGATCGTGGCGCAGCGTAACCGTGAGCTCGCGCTGCTCCGGGCGATCGGCGCGAGCCGACGGCAGGTGTCGCGGTCGGTGCTGTTCGAGGCGTTCATCGTCGGCGTGATCGGCGGTGCCGTCGGCCTGGGTATCGGTGTCGGCATCGCCGCCGGCCTCAAGGCCATCATCGGTGCGACCTCGGGTCTGCCCAATGGTCCACTGCAAGTGGGTGTCTGGGCGGTACTGGCCGCATTGTTCGTCGGCGTCGTGGTCACCATGGTGAGCGCCTGGGTGCCCGCTGTCCGCGCGTCGCGGGTGTCGCCGGTGGAGGCCATGCGCGCCGGGGTGACCGAGGGATCGGCACCGTTGCGCACCCGCACACTGGTGGGCGTGCTGTTCCTGCTGATCGCGATCGGCACGATCGCGTGGGGAGCGATGGGCGAGGGCCTGCTCCGCGCGGTCATGGTCGGTACCGGCGCCGGCGCGGCCATCGTGGCGACCGTCCTGGCCGGGCCGGCCCTGTCGCGACCGGTGGTCGGCGCACTGGGCCGGGTGATCGGCGCACCGTTCGGTACCGTCGGCCGGCTCGCTCGGACGAATGCTGTTCGTAATCCACGACGTTCGGCCGCGACCGCATTCGCGCTCACCCTCGGCATCATGCTGGTGGCGGTGATCGGTACGCTCGGCAGCTCGTTCAAGGGCACCGTGGACAGTGCCGTCGACAGCGGGGTGCGCGCCGACTACATCGTCAGCGGTACCAACAACCTGCCGCTGGCGCCGACCGTCTTCGAGGCCGTCGAGAAGGTCCCGGGGATCGCCGACGCCGTGTCGTTCGGCATGGTGCAGACGCAGATCGACGGCACCAACCGGACCGGATATGCCGCCCTCGGCGGCAATGTGGCCGCGGTGTCGGTGGTCGACATGCTCGACGGTGCCTCCGATCAGCTGCCGGCCGACGGCATGTTCATCAGTGCCCGCACCGCCGAGGATCGTGGCTGGAAACGCGGTCAGACCCTGACCTTCGCCGCCCCGGACGGCACCACCGTCCCGGTCACGGTGTCCGGTGTCTACGCGGACAACGAGGCCTTGCAGCCCTGGCTGATCGGCTCGGAGGTGTACGAGAAGATCATCCCGCCGATGGCACGGGTCACTTTCGGGGTGTTCGTCAAGGCCGCGCCCGGGACCGATCTGGCCACCTTGCGGACCGGCCTGGAGAACGCGACCGCCGACTACCTGACCGCCCAGGTGCAGAGCCGCGAACAGTACAAGAACAGCATCTCGTCGCAGATCGACCAGATGCTGGGCGTGCTGTACGCGATGCTCGGACTCGCGCTGGTGATCGCGGTGCTCGGCATCATCAACACGCTCGCGTTGTCGGTGGTGGAGCGCAAACGCGAGATCGGCATGCTGCGTGCGATCGGCACGCTGCGTAGCCAGATCCGTCGCACGATCTACATCGAGTCCACCCTGATCGCGATCTACGGCGCGGTGCTCGGGGTGATCCTCGGAACGATCATCGGGTGGGCGCTCGTGCGCGCACTCGCCCGCTGGGGCATCGGCGACCCGGTGATCCCGTGGACCCTGATCGTGTGGACCCTGGTCGGTTCTGCGGTGGTCGGCGTCCTGGCCGCCCTGTGGCCGGGGATCCGTGCGGCCCGGACCAAACCGCTCGAGGCGATCGCCGAGGGCTGAACCTGCCGATCGGATGACCGACACCGGATTGCCGGTGTCGGTCATTTGGCAGAATCGTCGACATGACCCAACCGCCGGGGGAGCCCAGAGACCCGAATCAGCAACCGCCGCACACGCGTGCATTCGGGCCCGACGACAATCCGGCGATCCCGCCGGAGACGTCGTACGGCTACTCCGCGGCACCGCCACCTCCACCGCCCGGGAACGGGGGTCCCGGCGGGTCGAACGGCGCTCCCGACGGTGGTGGCGGCGGGAATCGGCGCACCCTGTACCTGTCGCTCGCGGCGCTCGTCGCACTGATCCTGGTGATCGGGCTCGCCGCACTGATCGTCAAGGGCGAGGGCGACGACACGTCCGCCACGGGTTCGGCCACGTCCACGGTGACGTCGTCGCCGACCACCTCGACGACGAGCACCAGCACCACCAGTCCGACGACGCAGGAGACCACCACCACGCCCACCACGACCGTGGTCGCCGGGTCGGTGGTCTACCAGCTCACCGGTAACGGCGACGTGATCGGGCTGCGCTACCGCAGCGGTGGGGATTCGGTGTTCGTCGCCGCAACCGGTACCCCGTGGTCGCAGAACACGCGTGTCGACGACGGCAACGCCGAACTGACCGCGATCGTCGTCCGCGGCCCGGTGACCTGCACGATCATGCAGGCCGGCGAACTGCTCTCGTCGGCCACCAGCAACGGCGGCCCGCTACGGTGCGGAGCCCAGCTACCCGGGTAGGCGCACAGGCGATGTCGTGAGGTTGTCGATATCGATCAGACAACGGCACACGATGATTGAGCCGATGAGGAGCGTAGCGACGAGGCGTGTCGAAATCTCTGTCGGCTGGGTTGTTGAGGTGGCCGCCTCTGAGGTGGTCGCCCCTTGACGTTGGCTGCGGAGA
>NZ_BCNF01000166.1 GCF_001485495.1 Gordonia desulfuricans NBRC 100010
CCAACAGAAAGATCAATAGAGCCACAGGCGCTCGACGCCTTCGCGCCGACGCTGCGATGGACCGACCCATTGCTGCCCACTCCCCTGACCTCCCGCGAGGGAGCCCGAGGTTTCCTCCTCTTCGGGTGGGAGGCATTCCCGGACCTGCGATTCGAACCGGTCGGCCGTCCCCTGGTCGACGAGGTCGCTCGAACCGTCGCCCAGGAATGGATCATGACCGGCTCCGACTCGGGAGTCGGGTACCGCCCCGGTGAGGCCCCGTCGGGGCGCAGCTTCGAGGTCGCCGGGATGGACGTCTGGGGAGTCGACGAGCACGGAAGGGCGGTATCCGTTGCGGCGTACTGGGATGCGGGTCATCTCTCCCGGCAGTTGTCCCCGAGTTAGTCGATACCGGGCAAGGCCCCGAGCCGAGACACCCCGAACCGACAACGACACCGCACGGGCCGGCGGGGCCGCGACGATGCGGACCCGCCCGGCCACGGCGGACGCGTGGCCATCTCCCGAGGAGAGATGGCCACGCCGGTCACACCGACGGCGTGTACTGGTACGACCGGCTACGGGTGAGCGCGAACTCGAAGATCCCGCTCCCCTGCCGGCCGTCACATGCGAAGGTGCACAGACGATCGGTGAGCGCAGAGTCCAGGGTGTTGGGATTGACCGAGCCGTCGAGCCGATACCGATCGGACTCGACGTGGTCGATCCCGAGCTGCTTGCCGTGGTGTCCGCCGTATCCGGCACCGGCCATGTAGCCGCCACCCGCCCGGGCATCCGCGGAGACCTCGAACGAACTCCCGGATTCGGTGTCCACCACGACGATCCCCTCCACCAGATCACGGTTCTCGTCGAAGGTGAGGCGATGCCGAACATCGATGATCGGGTCGACCAGTCCACTCTCGTGCATCACCGCGCCCTCGAGCAGCAGGCGATCGTGGCCGCGGGTCTCGACCAGCAGGAAGCCGATCGAA
The DNA here is from genome assembly GCF_001485495.1 of Gordonia desulfuricans NBRC 100010. Classification (GTDB taxonomy): domain Bacteria; phylum Actinomycetota; class Actinomycetes; order Mycobacteriales; family Mycobacteriaceae; genus Gordonia; species Gordonia desulfuricans. The sequence goes on from NZ_BCNF01000166.1 coordinate 966, forward strand.
TAGTCGGGGAACTGGGCCTGATACCAGATGTGCAGGCCCTGCCCGCCGGCCATCGTCCGGACCCCCCTCGAACGATCGCGCTGCCCGTACCAGCCGTCCACGGCCTGCGTGACACCGTCGATGGTGAGCGTGCCGTCGTACCGGCCGGACTGGAAGAGATGCTCGAACTCCGTCGACTCGTCGGTCGCGTTGGCCACCGCAACGGTCCCGAACCATGCGGGTGTGCGAGCCCGCCAGGTGAGATCGAACTCCACACCGATCGGGTTGTCGTCCAGGGACAACCGCCAGACGGAGTTGGGTTCGACCACCTCGAACCGGAAGGGTCCGGCGCCGTCGCCCTCGGTGGCCGAGAGTTCGGTCGAGTACCGCAGGTTGCGTTGTTCGGTGCGATCGGAGACCACCACGAATCCATCGGCGGTGTCCTTGGCGGGGTACATGCCGAATCCGAGGAGCACCGACGGCGACTGCGCATCCTCGGCGTGCAGGTTGAAGACGAACCGGTCGAAGAACCTGTCGGGGAGTCCGGCCTGCCCGGGGGTGACCAGACGATCATGGAAGTCGTTGCGTACCAGGGGTTGATTGCCAGTCACTGCAGGGTCCATCCTGTGTGTCGGGGTTGTGGTCGATCGATGGGTCAGGCGTCGGCCACGACGGGTGTGGGGAGTCCGGCCTCGCGCCGTGCGTCGGCGAGGAAGGCGGTGACCAGGGCGGGATCGGCATAGTAGGGATCGCCGATCCCGTCGTCGACACGTCGGCGGCTGTACTCGTAGAGCACCGCCAGTTTCCACAACGCCAGCGTGGTGTACCACGAGAGATGTTTGAGATCACGTCCGCTGCGCTGCGCGTAGCGGTCGCGGAGCTCGGCACGCGTCGGATAGCCGTCCTCGAGCATCGCGGTTCCCAGTTCGGCGGTGGGGTTGGGCGTGTGGCCGGCCTCGGGGACGGTGGCGAGGAAGTAGCCGATGTCGAGCAGCGGGTCACCGAGCGTGCACAGTTCCCAGTCGAGCACGGCGGCGATGCGTCCCGGTGCGCCGGGTTCCAGGACGACGTTGCCGATCCGGAAGTCGCAGTGGATCAACGTCGCATCCGACTCGGGTGGCGTATTGGCCAACAGCCATGCATCGACGTCGGCGAACTCCGTGGGCGCATTCCCGTTCTCGTCGGCGACGAGTCGGCGCATGCGTGCCACGTGCCGCGCATTGAAGCCCTCCGGACGGCCGAGGTCGCCCAAACCCACTGCACGCCAGTCGACATCGTGCAGTGCGATGAGTGTGTCGACGAGATCGTGGGCCGTCTCCCGACGGTGTTCGGGCGTGTCCAGCGGTGCCGGCGTCGAGGTGGTGACGACCGGCCCCGGCGCGAAACCCATGACGTAGAGCGGGACGTCGAGCACCTCACCCTCCTCGGCGACGGCGAGGACCTCCGGCACCGGGACGGCGGTGGCGCTCAACGCCGACATCACCCGCGCCTCGCGCAGCATGTCGTTGGCGCCGGGCGGAATCGGCGGGGGCGGCGGGCGGCGCACGACGACACGGGAATCCCCGCCGGACACCAGGAAGGTGAGGTTCGAATGCCCGTCACCGATCCGGCGGGTCGTGATGGGGCCGTTCAGGATTCCCCGCTCGGAGAGGAATTCCTGAAGTCGCGCGAGATCGGTCTCGCTCCAGTCCCAGCTCATCTCGTCATCGCCCCGTGAACTCGGGCGCGCGCTTCTGCTTGAACGCCGCCAATGCCTCGGGCATGTCGTCGGTGCGGGTGAGCAGCGCCTGCCCGCGGTTCTCCAGCTCCAGCGCCGCCTCGTACGAGCCGATCTCGGTGTTGCGCTGGATCGCCCGCTTCGACATCCGGACCCCGCCGGGAGAGTTCTGGGCGATCAGGCGCGCCATGGCCAGCGCCTCGTCGAGCAGGTCCTCGGTGGGGATCACCTGGTTGACCAGGCCGATCCTCAGGGCCTCCGCCGCCTCGACGATGCGTGCGGTGAAACCGATCTCGGCGGCACGTGCCGGGCCCACCAGACGGGCGAGGTTGTAGGACGTGCCCAACTCGCCCATCGACAGCCCCACCTTGACGAACGCGGCGCTGAGCTTCGCCGTGGGCGCGGCGAGCCGGATGTCGGCGGCCAGCGCGAGAGCGAAACCACCGCCGGTGGCCGGACCGTGGATGGCGGCGATCACCGGGAACGGCAGGTGTCGGATCGCCTGGATGCCGCCGGTCGCGGTCTCCTGGAATTTCAGGAACTCGCGGACCCCCATCTCGGTGATCACCGAGATCTCGTCGAGGTCGAATCCGGCGCAGAACGCGCGCTCGCCGGCACCGGTGACGATCAGGGCGCGGAGTCCGCTGTCCCGCAGGGCGCGACCCGCCGCGAGGTACTCGTGGAACATCGCGACGGTCTGCGAGTTCATCCGCTGCGGGCGGTTCATCCGCAGGATGCCGATACCGGGTTCGGCCTCGGTGAAGGAGAGGGTGTCGAGTGAGGGGAAGTCGATGGTCATCTGCGCCTGCTCTGCTGGGATGGGTGGAGTGTGGTGTGCGTCAGTTGCCCTGGAAGACCGGCGGGCGCTTCTCCTTGAACGCGGCCAGCGCCTCCGGCATGTCGGCACTGCGGGTGAGCAGGGCCTGTCCGCGGTTCTCCAGTTCGAGTGCGGCGGCATACGAGCCTACCTCGAGGTTGGCCTGCAGCGCACGCTTGGACAGCTGCACCCCACCCGGCGAATTGGCCACGATCTGTTCGGCGAGCCCCAGCGCGTCGGCGACGACGTCGTCCTCGCTGATCCAGTTGACCAGCCCGAGATCGGCGGCCTCCTCGGCGGCGACGACGCGGCCGGTGAAACAGATCTCGCTGGTCTTGGCCGGCCCGATCAGCCGGGTGAGCAACCAGGACGTGCCGAGATCACCGGCGGACAGTCCGATCCGGACGAAGGCCGCGTTGAACTTGGCCTGCGCGCTGCCGATCCGGATGTCGGCGGCCAGGGCCAGGGAGAAACCACCGCCCGCGGCGGCACCGTTGACCGCGGCGATCACCGGGACCCGCACCGAGCGGATCGCCGACAGCGCACGTGCGGCACGCTCCTGCTGGTCGAGCATGCCCAGCGCCCCGAGGTGGGGCAGGTCGTCGGCATCGGCGAGGTCGTAGCCGGAACAGAACGCCTTGCCCGCACCGGTGAGGATCACCACGCGCAGGTCGTCCTCGTCGCCGAGCCCCCACGCGAGCTGTTCGAGTTCCACGAACATCGTGTTGGTCATCGCGTTGTACCGGTCGGGCCGGTTCAGTGTGACGAGCACGATGCCCGGCTTGACCTCCTCGGCGCGGAGGGTCTCGAAAGTGCGGTCGAGTGTCTTCATCCTCGGACTCCTTGTCAGGACGGCGAATCGGTATGTGATCGGGTCAGCGGAACTGCGGCTTGCGCTTGTCCACGAACGCCCGGATGCCCTCGGCGGCCTCGCCGTCCTCGAACAGCGCCTGGATCTGCTCGACCTCGTATCGGGCGCCCTGCTCGAGCGGCAGGTCGAAGGCGGCGTCGACGGTCCGCACCACCGACAGCTGGGCGGGCAGTGACGGACCGACGAGCCGGTCGGCGAACTCGTTCGCCGCGGCCACCACGTCGCCGTCTGTGAGCCGGTCCACCAGGCCGATCCGGTAGGCCTCGTCGGCGGGTACCTGGCGGGCGGTCAGCATGATGTCGAGGGCGCGCCCCCGACCCACGAGACGCGGGAGTCGTTGTGTGCCACCGGCACCGGGGATCAGTCCGAGTTTCACCTCGGGCAGGCCGAACCTGCCGTTCGGTCCGGCCACGCGCAGGGTGCAGGCCATCGCGAGTTCGAGGCCGCCGCCGAGTGCCACACCGTCGATCGCGGCGATGGAGATCCAGGGCGAGGCGGCGAGGCGGTCGTTGACCTCGCGCATCTTGTCCCCGTAGGCGGTGAAGCTCTGCGCGTCGATGGACGAGAGGTGCTTGATGTCGGCGCCCGCCGCGAAGAAGCCCGGGTTCGCCGACGAGAGCACCATGACCTTGACGTCGCCGGCCTTCTCGGCGGCGTCCATCGCCAGGTGCAGGCCGTCGAGCAGCGGGATGCCGAGGGCGTTGGCCGGCGGCCGTTGCAGGGTGACCGCCAGAATCCCCGGCGAGGTCGACTGCCACGTCACCACTTCGTGTGCCTGATCTGCCATGTTCATCCTTTGCATCTCACGGTCGCATCCGAGGCCGTGTGCGGCCTCCTGCGTCGACGCTAACGTTGGGGTCCAGACATAGTCAACCATTATTTTGGTCATACCAAAAGCCGGTATCGCTTCGCCGGGATACGACGATGCGGGCGAGGTGCGCATCCGCACTCCTCACCCGCATCGACACCTCCGGAGAGCCGCCCCGCTATCGCCGGGGACCCGACGGTCGGCGACTCACAGATACACCGACTTCTTCACCAGATATGCGGCCAATCCCTCCGGCCCCAGTTCCCGGCCCAGACCGGACGACTTGACACCGCCGAACGGCGCGGTCGGGTCCGGCAGGTAGGCATTGATCCCGATCGAGCCGGTCTCCACCCGCCGCGCCACCGAGACGCCGTGGTCGTGATCGGAGGTCCACACCGATCCACCGAGCCCGTAGTCACTGGCGTTCGCGATGGCAACCGCGTCGTCGTCGCCGTCGTAGGAGATGATCGACAGCACCGGGCCGAAGATCTCCTCCTGGGCGATCGCATGGTTGTTGTCGACGCCGGCGAACACGGTGGGCTCGACGAACCACCCGCGGTCGAGCGCCTGCGGGCGCCCGCCACCGGCCGCGACGGTGGCACCGTCACCCTTGCCCTTGGCGATGTAGGACTCCACACGCTCACGCTGACGCGCCGAGACCATCGGCCCGATCTGGGTGGTGGCCTCGAGGGCACTGCCGACCTGCAGCGATCCGGCGAGGCCCGCGAAGGTCTGCACCACCTCGTCGTACCGACTGCGCGGAGCCAGGATTCGGGTGCCGAGGAAGCACGTCTGGCCGTTGTTGAGCAGCGTCGCCGAGAAGATCTGCTCACCGACCCTGGTCAGGTCGAGGTCGGCGTCGTCGAGGATGATCGCCGCCGATTTCCCGCCCAGTTCCAGGGTCACCGGGCGCAGGAGCCGCCCGCAGACCTCGGAGATGGTGCGGCCGGCGGCGGTCGAGCCGGTGAACGCCACCTTGTCGACACCCGGATGGGACACCAGGTAGGCGCCGACCTCCCGGCCACCGGGGACGATGTTGATCACACCGTCGGGAATGCCCGCGGCCGCAACGGCATCGGCCAGGGTGTAGGCGTCGAACACGGTCTCCGGCGACGGCTTGAACACGAAGGTGGCACCGGCGGCCAGACCCGGGGCGTACTTGAACGCCGCGAGCGCCTGCGGGAAGTTCCACGGGACGATCGCCCCCACCACACCGACCGGATCGGCGGTGACGAGCGTGGACCCACCGAGGAGGCCGGGCCGGGTCTCCTCGAACGGGTACTCCCGGGCGAGACCGGCGTAGTAGCGCAACAACAGCTGCGGGAAGACCGCTTCGAGTTGCCCGGCGATGGCGATCGGCATCCCGTTCTGCGCACTGACCGCCTGGGCGAGATCGGCTGCCCGCTTGTCGAGTTCGTCGGCCAGTCGCTCCATCGCGTCCGCCCGCTGCGCCGGGGACCATCCGCCCCAGCCGCTCTTGTCGGTGAACGCCTGCCGCGCCGCGGCCACCGCCGCGTCGATGTCGGCCTCGGTGCCGTCGGGTACCGACCCGATCGGCTCCTCGGTGTTCGGCGAGATCACGGTGATGCGTCCGGTCCCGGCCGGGGCCCGGTACTCCCCGCCGATGAAGAAGGCGTTGTGTTCGGTGGTACTGCTCATGATGTGGTTCTCCTTCGATGCGCTGTGGGTTCCGGCGGTCAGTCGGCGAGCAGGACGACCTTGACGGCCTCGCCGGTCAGCTGCGCCTTGACCGCCTCGTTGGCCTCGGCGAGCGGCATCGTGGTGATGAGCTTGTCGAAGGGGAAGACGCCCTGCTTGTACAGGTCGAGCAGGTGGGGGATGAAGGTCTGCGGATCGGCGTCGCCCTCGATGATCGCCCGGACGCTGATGCCGAGCACCGACGCCGGAACCAGCGGGAGCCCGAAGGTGGCCTCCGGGTCCGCGGGCACCCCGATGAGCCCGATGACACCGCGAATGGCCATGGCCCCGAACAGGTCCCCGATCACCCCGACGAGTGCCGTGGTGTCGGCGGCGTAGTCGAAACCGTCGGGCACGATGGCCCGCAGCTGTTCGGTGACCGGACCGTCTGCGGGGTCGATCGCGGCGGTGGCACCCAGTTCGATCGCCAGCGTGCGGCGGTCCGCGTTGGGCTCGACCACCACGATGTGGGCGGCCTTGCGGACCGCGGCGGCCATCACCGCCGACAACCCCACCGATCCCGCACCGCTGATCACGACACTCGCACCCGGTTCGACGTCGAGGGAGTTGAGGATCGCCCCCGCACCCGTCTGCACACCGCAGCCGAGCGGGCCGACCAGTTCCAGCGGGACGTCGTCGGGGACCCTGACCACGTTGCGCACGTTGGCGATCGCATGGGTGGCCAGCGACGACTGCCCGAAGAAGTTACCGCCGGCCGGTGCTCCGCCGATGCTCACCGTCGACGTCCCGTCCGGTCGTACGCCGCCGAAGTTCAACGGCATGAACGCTGCGCAACTGGCCGGCTCGTCCCGACGGCACCACTTGCACTCGCCGCAACTGTTGAAGCTCACCGCGACCCGGTCGCCCACGGCGAGCGTGGTGACCCCGGGGCCGACGGCCTCGATCACCCCGCTGCCCTCGTGACCGAGCACACCCGGCAGCGGGAACGGCAGGTGTCCTTCCTTGACGGCGAGGTCGGTGTGGCAGAGTCCGACGCCGGCGATCTTGATCCGCACCTCACCCGGACCGGGGTCGGCGAGGTCGACCGTCGACAGCTCGAACTCGGCGCCGACCGACGGCACGACGACAGCGGTTACATCCATGGGGACTGACTCCTTGGGGAAAACGGGTGATGTCTGGCGGTACGCGGCGCCCGGAAGGCAACTCCGCATGGGCCGACGGTAGGGACGTCGCATCGCCGCAGACGAGGGGTCTGCGGCAGGATCACTCGAAGACCACCCTGCGCTCCCCCGACAGGGTGACCGGACGCAACCGGCAGCCTTGGTCCAACCATTTGCACACCGGAGCCGATCGGGTGCACTATGGTTTGTGGAGTGATCCACGTCTCATCGAAAGGAGCGCCCGTGACCGTCCACCCGGCGCCCGACGACACGACATGGCAGCTCGTCGCCGAGAGCCTGGCGTTTTTGCAGGACTCCCGGACCATCGAGATCCGGCGTGACCCGGCGGTCCTGCTCGGCGACACACGACGCCGGCTCGAACGGTTTCTCGCCGACGCCGACCCGGACGACGACCGGCAGATGGTTGCCTGCCGCCTGCTCTTTCGCATCCACCAGGATCAGACGCGACGCCTGCACCAGGACACCGTCCGGACCGCCCACGCCGCCGACGAGGTCCGGCGCATCGTCGGCGATCTCATCGAGACCGACACCGACGGCCTGATCGATCAAGTACCGCAACGTATCTGCCGGAATCTCTCCTTCGGTCGCGCGATGATCTCGTCCATCGCGACCGCGGTGTGGATCCCGCGACACCTGCACATCGAATGCGACGACAGTCCGGAGAGCTCGGCATTCCTGTCCTACGTCGACGGCGCCCGGATCCCGCTCGCCCAGGCACCGCTGGAGACCGAGATCGTCCGTACCCGGACCTCGGCGATGAGTTCACGCCCCGACGACGACCGCCGCACCTTCAAGACCATCGTCGAGGTGGCCCACTGCGACGGATACGTGGCCGCACCCATCATGTCGAGGGGCCGGGTCATCGGCATCCTGCACGCCGACCGGCCGAACGACAGGAGCCGTGTCCGCGACTCCGACCTCGCGATCCTCAGTGCACTCGGCGAGTGCCTGTCGTCGGTGTTCGAGCGGGCCATCCTGGAAGAACGGCTGCGGCGCAGCTCGGCCCGGGTCGACGAGGTCTTCGGTGAGATCACCGCCGAGCTCTCCGACATCGCCGGTTCCCCGGCCCCCGACCGCCGCCCGGTAGCCGATCCCGTCCTGGCCGATCGCCCCCAGACCGACCGCACCCTGACCGATCCCGGGTTCGCCCGGCCCACGGAGTCGTCGGCCGGCCCGAACAGCGGCTTCCTCACCGCCCGCGAGCGGGAGGTGCTCACACAGATGGCGACCGGCGCCACCAACGCCCAGATCGCGTATGCCCTCGTCATCTCCGAGGAGACGGTCAAATCACATCTCAAGCAGATCTCGAAGAAGCTCGGGACGACGAGCCGGGCCGCAGCGGTCGCCCGGTTCGCGCAACTGAGCAGCCAGGCCTGCCTGCAGCCCCGGTGAACCCCGCAGACCCGGCCACCCCGGGCAACACGTCACGGCTGGCGACCCGGCTCGCGATCGCCGACCGCCGGTTGCGGGCGCTGCTGGCGCTGCCCGCAGCACCGGAGGCCACGTCACCGACGGCCCTTCTCGAGGACGCGGCACGGTCCACCGAGGCCGCGATGGCGACGGACCCGGCGGACACGGCCGGCAGTCAGGTGACCGCGCTGGTCGCCGAATCCCTGAGATTGCAGCTGGACCTGCGCACCGCGCTGGCGGCACAGCGCGAGCACACCGCGGTGTCCCTGGCGGCCTCGCTTCGCCGCCTCGGTTCCCCGACAGACGGTAACGGTCTGGCCCACCAGGTCTGTACCGAGCTGGTCGGGCACACCGGCTTCGCGGTGGCGGCGTTCTCCGCGGTGACCGGGAATCGGCTGTCGGTGCTGGCGGTCGCCGGCACCGATCGGTTGGACGTCGCGCCGTTCGACGTCGACCTCGACCCGCACGACGCCGAAGCCGCCTGTCTCGCGGCGGCGGACCCTCGGCCGTCGCTCGCGACACGTGACCGGATCGCCGCACCGATGGCCGGCGTCCTCGATGCCGAGGAGTATGCGCTCGCCACCATCGTCGTCGGGGACGCACCGGTGGCGATTCTGCATGTGGGACGGCGTGATCGGCTTGCCGTCGACGACCTCGACCTGGGTTTCGTCGCGCTGTACCAGACTGCGGTGTCGGCGATCGTCGCCCGGCAGCGATGGTCGGACAAGGCACAGCGACATCAGGAGACCATCCGGGCGGCACTGTCGCGGATCGTGGAGGATGCCGCACGGGTCACGCGCACCGACTTCGAGATCGGCGGCGATGTCGTCTCGCCTCCCCGAGCGCAGACCCTGTCCCGGCTGCCGGTCAACGAGGCACTCGAGCAGCGGCTCACCACCCGGGAGACCGAGGTGATGCGTCTGATCGCCTCGGGCGCATCCAATGCCGAGATCGCCGACCAGCTGTTCATCGGGGTCGAGACGGTGAAGTCGCATGTGAAGAAGATCCTGCGCAAGATCGGCGCGGTGAACAGATCCGAGGCCATCTCGCTCTACGTCGATCGGGGTTGACCGCGCACCCGGCGCGGTCAACCCCGATTCATCGACGGTTCACACACTCACCGCGCAGGAGCGGATGTCGGCGTCCGCATCCCCCAGACGGGCCGGGTCCATCTCGGCCCCGGAGGCGATGAAACGCTTACCTGCCATGAAAAGCGCAGGGGCATTGGCTGTTTCCACAGCGACCACCCGGTTGGCGCGGTCGAGGTGGAAGATCCCGAACTTGCCGGCACCGGGATCGCCACGGACCACGGTGGTGACCCCGTGGTGCACGAGCCCGGCGATCTTGAGTTTCAGATCGAACTGATCGGACCAGAACCACGGGACCTCGGCACCCGGCTTGTCCGACCGGCACAGCTGGGCTGCAACATGTTTCGCCTGTTCGAGCGCACTGGGGATGCTCTCGAACCGCATCGTGTCGCCGCCGACCGGCCGGCGGGTCACGTCGCCGATGGCGTAGACGTCCGGGAGGCTGGTCCGTCCGTCGTCGTCGACGATGATGCCGCCGTCGCAGGCGATGCCGCAGGCGACGGCCAGCTCGTCGTTGGGTATCGCACCGATCCCGATCAGGATGGCATCACACGGGATCTGTTGCCCGTCTGCCAGTTCCACCCCGGAAACGCGGTCCCCACCGCCGACATGATCCCCACCGCCGACGACATCACCGACGAGGATGCGGGTGACGTCGACGCCGGTGAGGATCTGTGTGCCGAGTTGCCGGTGGTGGGCGGTCAGCGCTTCGGAGAACTCCCGGCCGGCCACGCGGGCCAGCACCCGGTCCTCACGCTCGAGGACCGTCACCGGAAGTCCGTGCTTACGCACCTCCGCGGCGACCTCCAGGCCGATGTATCCCCCGCCGATGATGACCAGTCGACCACCGCGTTCGACCGCGGTCTGCAACGCCCTCGCATCGTCGAGGGTCCGCAGTGTCAGCGCACCGTCGGCGTCGGCGCCGGGCAAGGGCAGCGCCCGCGGCCGCGAACCCGTGGCGATCACCAGGGATCCGTAGCCGATGCGTTCGCCGGATTCGGTGATCACTTCCCTTCTCTCGGGTGCGATCTCGGTGACGACGGTGTCCAGGCGCAGGTCGATCTTCATCTCGTCGTAGAAGTCGTCGGGGCGTAGGTCCTGCCGCACACCGCTGCTCATGAACTTCTTCGACAACGGGGGCCGATGATAGGGCTGATGGGATTCGTCGCCGAGCAGCACCACATCACCGGTGAATCCCTCTTGGCGCAGCAGCGCAACGAGATTGGCCCCGGCATGCCCGCCGCCGATGATGACGATCGAGTCTGTGGTCATCGCAGTCCCCCGGCGCTCAACGGCTGTCGACGACGTGGATCTCGATCCGCTCGTCGGTGTCGGGGACGACGAGCTGACAGGACAGGCGCGACCGGTCGCATGCGCCGTCGAGGAACTCCAGCAGTTCGGTCTCCTCCTCGGCGGGCTCGGCGAAGAGACCGTTGCTGGTCGCGTCCACGTGCACGTGGCAGGTGGCGCAGGAGCAACTGCCGCCGCATTCGGCGACGATTCCCGGCAGGTTGTTGCGGGTCGATCCGTCCATGATGGTCTGCCCCACCTGGACGTCGACGTCGGTCGCGGTTCCGTCCGGGAGGTGATAGGTCACGATCGGCATGAGCGCCTCCTTCGGTTCGTTGGGTTCGGGGTGGATGGCAATGTCATCGGAGGGTCAGATGCACCGGAAGATGGCGCAGTCCGCCGACGAAGTTGGTCTGGATCATCTTGGGCTCACCGGCGAGTTCGACCTTGGTCAGGCGCGGGAGCAGTTCCTCGAGGAAGACACGCATCTCCAGCTTCGCCAGGTGCTGTCCGATGCACATGTGGGGCCCGTATCCGAAGGCGATCTGCTTGTTCGGGCGGCGATCCAGACGGAAGGTGTCCGGGTCGTCGAAGACCTCGGCGTCGCGGTTGCCCGACTGGAACAGCAGCATCAGCCGGTCGCCTGTCTCGATCCGCTGTCCGCGCACCTCGGCATCGGCGACCGCCATACGAGTGAACTGCTTCACCGGAGAGACGATTCGGAGTGCCTCGTTCATCAGGTTGGGGATCAGGGAGAGGTCGGTGCGAACCGTCTCGAGCAGTTCCGGATGCAACGCGAACTGCTCGAGCATGCCCGCGATGGTGCTCGCGGTGGTGTCGTGCCCGGCGGTGGCGATGGCGACGAACCATCCGTAGGCGAAGGTCTTCGGGAAGTACTCGCCGTCCTCCTGCCGCGCCACGGCGATCAAAGTGGCCAGATCTTCCTTGGGGTTCGCGCGACGATCCTCGACCAGCGTGTCGAAGTAGGCGTAGAAGTCGGCGATGGCCGCCGCCCACTGCTGGGCTGCGGCATCCGCGGACTGGTGCTCGACATCATCGCGTGCGGCATCCGGGTCGGCGGTACCGAACAGTTCCTGGGTCAGGCCCATCATGCGCGGCTCGTCCTCTTCGGGGACCCCGAACAGCGTCATGATCACGTGCAGCGGAAAGTACACCGCGAAGTCCTGCACAGCATCCAGATCCCTTGGCCCATCTGCCAATCGGCTCACCGCATCCTTGGCGATGACGCGGATCCGGTCTTCCCACTTCTTGAGGTTCGCCGGCCGGAACCAGTCGAAGGCGACGTCCTTGACCGTGCTGTGCTCCGGCGGGTCGAGGTACGGCAGGGCATCGAGGATTCGCAGGGAGCCGCCGGTCAGCTGCTTGGTGAAGGCATCACCGGCCTGATTCGCGCACATCGGGTTGTGCGTGCCCTTCTCCTCACCGCCACCGGCACTGAAGATCTGGGGCTGACGTTCGATCTCCATCAGGTCTGCGTGCTTGGTGACCAGCCAGAGGTCGTCGTAGCCGTCGACGCTCACCTTGGCCAGCGGTGCGTTCTCCCGCAGCCATCGATAGGCCTCGTAGAGCGCTGCGTTGTCACTGTGTCCCTCCGGCAGCACGATTCGGCGGGCGATCTCGTCGGGGACCTGGGTGCGGGTCGGCGTCGCGAATGTGGTCATCGTCTTCCTTCCGTCGATGTCGGAGTGGTGATCCGACGGACTGCCTCGACGTTAGGAAGGTCACACCCGCTTGCGGCAGATCCAGCCGCGAAGTTCCCCCCTTTATCCCCTCACCCATCCCCCGATCGGGGTGGCCGACGGACTCGACGGGTGATCCGACAGACACGATCTGCTGCCATCTCGCCTCGCCCGCATGGGTGCTGGTAAATTAGGTAAGACCATATGCAGGAGAAAGCAGGTTGTTCATGCCCGAGTCGAGCGCAGTCGCACGACACCCGGTCCAACTGCAGCCCATGCAGGTACCGAAGGCATCCGACGTCCTCGCCAATGACCTGCGCGAACGCATCCTCCGGGGCGAGTTCCCCTCGGGTACGGCGCTGCCGCCGGAACGCGAGCTGGTCACCCAGACCCGGATGAGCCGCACCACGGTCCGTGAGGCATTGCGCATCCTCGAGGTGCAGGGCCTGGTGACCATCAAGACCGGCCGCTCGGGTGGGGCGTTCGTCCAGCAGCCCGGCGGAGACTCCGTCGCGACGTCGGTCAACCTCCTGATCCGGGGCCAGCAGCTTCGTCTCATCGATCTCCTCGAGACCCGTGAGGCCATCGAGCCTGCGTGCGCAGGACTGGCCGCGAAGTACCGCCAGGACGAGGACATCGCCGTCCTGGAGAACGCCAACAAGACGATCAACGACCTCGACATCTCACTCGAGGCGTTCCTGCAGGCCAACGTCGACTGGCATATCGGCGTCGCCGTCGCCAGTCACAACGAACTGCTCACCGGTTTCATGACAGCGCTGTCGAACGCCATCTACAGCTCCACCGAGAACAAGGCGTTCGTCGACGACGAGGTCCGCAAGACCACGTACAAGGCGCACAAGACCATCACCGATGCCATCAAGGCCGGCGACTCGGCTGCCGCGACCCGACGGATGACCAAGCACGTGCACGGCTACGCCGAGGCGGTCGTCCAGGTGGAAGAACGCACCGAGATCGAGATCCGTGAGTAGGAGCAGCCCGGGCCGAACCACCCTGCAGCACCCGGTGATCGATCCGGGACCCCTATTTGATGATTGAGCGAGACTCCCCGGCGATGATCGATCCGGAACCCCTATTTGATGATTGAG
>NZ_BCNF01000167.1 GCF_001485495.1 Gordonia desulfuricans NBRC 100010
AGGCCCGCCGGGTGCGTATCTGAAACCGGATGGGGAACGAATCCTGGACCGGGAATCCACACTGGCCCGCAAACATCGCCGTCGACGACTCGAGCGGCAACGCAACCGTGCCCGCAACCAGACTCCCGCCACCCAGACGGACTCGCCCGACCCGCCCTTCTGAGGGCGTTGACACGCTCGCCGAAACCCCTCGGCGTGATCCCGGGCATCGAACATGGTTCGCTACCGTGGTCGCATGTCAGCAACCGCGTCGCGTGAGGCCTACTTCGAGGCCGGTCTCGCCAAGTCGGTGCTGGCACTGCTGGACGACGCCGAGGCAGCGCACAGGTAGCGTGTCGACGTCCGGCGGCAAGGTGGCCTGCTCATATCCGGTGAGGAGATACATCGACCAGCTCGCGTACCTCGGTGTCGGGGAACGGCACACCATCGACGGCTTCGACCTCACCGGCGGCCCGTACCCGCATCAGGCCCGCCTGCTGCGACGCGCCGGTGCACCCGACCTCGCCGACGCCGTCGACGCGCTGGATCTCGAGGACTTCGAGCGGGACCAGCCGTTCGGCCCGCCGACCCACTGGATCACCGATGCGGAGACCTTCGACCTGGGCGCACAGACGCTGCACCGGACCCCGGGGCACACCCGCGGGCACACCGTCTTCGAGCTGCCGGAGTCCGGACTGCTGTTCACCGGCGACCACCTGCTGCCCCGGATCACACCGTCCCTCGGCTTCGAACACACCCCCGAGGACTCGCCCCTGACCTCCTATCTCGGCTCGCTCACACAGTTCGCCGACCGCACCGGGCTGCGCATGCTGCCCGCGCACGGCGACGCCTCGTATCCGGCCGACGTCCGTGCCCGAGAACTGCTCGACCACCACGACCGTCGCCTCGGCGAGATCCGGCAGCTGGTGGCCGACGGCCACCGCGACGCCGCCTCGATCGCCGCGGCGATGACCTGGACCCGCCACGAACGACACCTGACCGAGCTCGGGACGGTCCACGCGACGACCGCGATCCTCGAGGTCCGGGCCCACCTCGAACACCTGGTCCGAGCCGGCTCACTGGTGCGCGACGGCGACCGACCGGAGTCGTATCAGGTGGCGGAATAACCTCCGGCGGTCCCCGGTTGGAGTCCATGTAGCTCAAATTTGAGTGATATACATCGACCGAGGACGGTCCGACCGAGACCGCCCAGACCGAGGAGGCCCCCATGCCCGCCGTCACCGCCGACGCCACCACCCTGCCCCGGCTGACACCGGCGCCCCTGGAGGCCACCGAACGCACCGTCCGCTCGGTCACCCGAGGCCCACGCGGCTACGAGGGCGAGGGATTCCCCGTGGTCCGCGCCTTCGCCGGGGTCTCCTCGGCCGCCCTCGACCCGTTCATCCACATGGACCAGATGGGTGAGGTCGACTACGAGCCGGGCGAGCCGCGCGGTACCGACTGGCACCCGCACCGCGGGTTCGAGACGGTCACCTACATCATCGACGGCCGCTTCCAGCACCAGGATTCCGCCGGTGGCGGCGGCATGATCGAGAACGGTGCCACCCAGTGGATGACCGCGGGCGCGGGCATCCTGCACATCGAGACGCCGCCGGCCGAACTGGTCGAGTCGGGCGGGCTGTTCCACGGAATCCAGCTGTGGGTGAACCTGCCCGCCGCCGACAAGTTCCTCACACCGCGGTACCAGAACCTGGAGGGCGGGCAGGTCGCGCTCGTCGGCTCGCCCGACGGCGGCGCACTGATCCGGATCATCGCCGGTGAGCTCGACGGCCACGCCGGCCCCGGCGCCACCCACACCCCGATCACCGTCGCCCATGCGACGATCGAGCCGGGTGCATCGGTGTCGGTGCCGTGGCGCGAGGACTTCAACGCGCTGGTCTACGTCCTGTCCGGGCGCGGCACCGTCGGCGCCGACGCCCGTCCGATCGAATCCGGCGAGCTCGCGGTGCTCGGCGCCGGGGAACGACTGACCGTGGGTGCCCGCACCGGCGCCGACGGCAATCACCCCGACCTGGAGGTACTGCTGCTGGGTGGCCGCCCGATCCGGGAACCGGTCGCGCAGTACGGTCCGTTCGTGATGAACACCCGACAGCAGCTCGTGGAGGCCATCGAGGACTTCCAGGCCGGACGGCTGGGCACCGTCCCGGCCGATGCGATCATGCCGCACACCCGCACCCGGTGACCGGCACGGACCCGGTGGGCGCAGACCCGGTGGGCACAGACCCGGTGGGCACGGCATGGCGGCTGTTCATCGAGACCAGCACCCGGATCCACACCCGGCTCGACGAGGATCTGCGCAAGCACTGCCGGATGTCGTTGTCGGACTATCACATCCTGCTGATCCTGCACGAATGCCCCGACGGCCGGGCACGTATGCGGGACCTGTCCCGGCGGATGGTGTTCTCCACCTCGCGGCTCTCCTACCAGATCGACGTCATGGTCAAGAAGGGCTGGTTGCGCCGCGAGAGTGCCGCCGAGGACCGCCGGGGCAGTTATGCGGTGCTCACCGCCGACGGCCGCGCCACCTTCGCCGTGGCCGCCCGCGACCACGGCGCGGTGGTCGACCGCCTGTTCTCGGCCGCGGTGGACACCGATGACGCCGCGGCCCTGACCCGCGTGATGCGCACCCTCACCACCCATCTGGACCATCTCGACGAGGACGGTCCCGACACCTTCGGGGAGAGACGATGACCACCCCATCGACGCCCACGGCCGGCGCACACGGTGCCGCCGGCATCCGGGTGATCCGGTCCGACGAGCGACACCGCTGGGACGACGCCTGGCTCACCTCACGCCAATCGTTCCCGGCCACCGGCAATTTCGACCTGCGCGGCAACGCACACGGTCTGCTGATGGTGAGCAACGACGACGTCGTCGACCCGGCCGAGGGCTTCGACACCCATGAGCACGTGGACGTCGAGATCGTCACGTGGGTGGTCGAGGGTGCACTGGCCCATCGTGATTCACGTGGCAACGCCGGTGTTCTCACCCCCGGGGTGGTCCAGCGGATGACGGCGGGCACCGGGATCACCCACTCCGAGCGCAATGGGTCGTCACGGGCCGACGCGCACCGCCTCCGAGTGGTGCAGATGTGGCTGGCCACCGAATACGCCGGGGGCGAGCCGGGTTACGCCGAACGCGACGTGACCGATCGGCTGGCCACCGGCGAGCTGTTCCCGGTGGTGTCCGGACTCGCCCGCCATCGCGGCACCGACGCACTCGACATCGCCAACTCCCATGTCGCACTGCACGCCGCACGGCCGGTGGCCGGGACAACGCTGACCTTGCCCGCGGCACGATTCGGACATCTCTATGTGGTGCGCGGCAGCGTCGAGCTTTCCGGTGGCGCCGGAGTTGCCGGTGGCTCTGTGCTGTCCGAGGGCGATGCCGCACGCACCACCGATCAGGGCGAGTTGCGCCTCACCGCGACCACCGACGCCGAGATCCTGTTCTGGGAGATGGAACGCGGATTCGCCTGATCCGGCGGCACCCGATGCCCCCAGAACTCAGGGCACCAGTGAGGGCTCGTCGGCGGTGGACAGCGTCAGCACCGCCTCGACGATCGCGTCGGCATCCTCCAGTTGCGCCTCGATTCGCCGCAGCAGTACGGCGACGTCGGATTCGCGGAGATCGCCACGCACGTCGACCGCCGCGACCACATAGAACTGCGTGGGGCCGACATACTCGGCATGCAGATAGGTCACGCGATCGATGTCGGGGTGGTCGAGCAGGCGGCGCAACAGGATCGACCGGGTCTCCGGCATCGCGCGCTGACCGAGCAGGAACTCGCTGTTGCGCCGGATCAGGAAGATGGCGATCACACCGAGAAGCAGTCCGACGAGAATCGATCCGATGGCGTCGTACACCGGTTTGCCGGTGATCTGGTGCAGTGCCATGCCGACCGCGGCGATCGCCAGCCCGACGAGCGCCGCCGCATCCTCGAAGAACACCGCTCGCAGCGTCGAGTCCGAGGTCCGGCTGATGAACCGCAGCGGGTGGATCGACAGTCGCCGGCTTCCGGCGTTCGCCTGGCGCACCGACTGCATGAACGAGATCCCCTCCAGCACAGCCGAGACCGCGAGCACGATGTAGCCGACGAGATAGTCGGCCTCCTCCTCGGGCGCGGTCAGCGAGGTGATGCCGTGCATCACCGACACCGCCGCACCCACCGCGAACAGGCCGAAGGCCGCGAACATCGACCAGATGTAGGTCTCGCGGCCGTGACCGAAGGGATGCGCGCGGTCACGGCCGAGCGCACCACGGCGTTCGGCGACGAGCAGGAACACCTCGTTGCCGGCGTCGGCCCACGAGTGCACCGCCTCGGCCACCATCGATGCCGAACCGGTGATCACCGCAGCCACCGATTTGGCCACCGCCACAAGGATGTTCATGGCGAAGGCCAGTACCACCGTCAACGACGACGCGGAACCGGTGTCGGGCTGCTTCGTCTCTTCGTCCGCAGGCACCCGGCGATCGTCTCACAGGTGCCGCGACGTGCATGACATACGTCATGGCCGATCGATGACATCTGCTCTGGGTACGCCGGCCACCCCGCCGACAGGATGAGAACCATGAACATCGCACCTGCCATCCGAGCGCACAACGTACTCAAGACGTTCCGGGACACCGACGGAAGCCGGGACACCGGCGGGAACCGGGTCACCGCCGTCGACCACCTGGATCTCACGATCGCGCCCGGCGAGGTCGTCGCCTTCCTCGGCCCCAACGGGGCGGGCAAGACCACCACGATCGACATGATGCTCGGTCTGAGCCGACCCGATTCCGGCGAGATGACCGTGTTCGGCATGCCGCCCCGCCAGGCCGCCCGCGCCGGCCGGATCGCCTCGGTGCTCCAGAGCGGCGGTCTGCTACCGGATTACACCGTCGCCGAGACCGTCCGGATCATCGCCTCCCTGCACGGCCGCACCGCCGAGGTCGATGCGGTGATGGACCGCGCCGACATCGCACATCTGGCGAACCGGCGCGTGTCCCGGTGCTCCGGCGGCGAGCAGCAGCGGCTCAAGTTCGCGCTCGCCACCCTCCCCGATCCCGACCTGATCATCCTGGACGAGCCCACCGCCGGGATGGACGTCGAATCACGGCGGGCGTTCTGGGCCGCCATGCGCGCCGACGCCCGCAACGGTCGCACCGTCGTGTTCGCCACCCACTACCTCGACGAGGCCGACGACTTCGCCGACCGCATCGTGATGCTCGCCCACGGACGGATCGTCGCCGACGGGTCGACCGCCCAGATCCGCAACGTGGCCTCCCGGCGGGTGGTCTCGGCGATCGTCGACGAGGACGGTCTCGGCACCCTCGGGCGCACGATCTCCGACCTCGAGGTCGTCGACCGACGCGGCGGGCGCGTCTACCTCTCGTCGGCCGACTCCGACGCCCTGGCCCGCACGCTGCTCACCGCCACCTGCGCCCGCGAGATCGAGGTCGCGACCCGCAACCTCGAGGACGCCTTCGTCGCGCTCACCTCGGCCGCCTGATCTCCCCCGGCAACCTGATCTCCCCCGCCGCCTGATCTTCCCCGGCAACCTCGACTGCCCGGGTCCCACCGAAAGGACACCCTCCGATGAGTACCACCGTCCTCGCCACCACCCATCTCCGTCTCGACCTCACCCGGGTCCTGCGCAACCGCCGGGCCCTGGTCTTCACCGTGGCGATGCCCGCCCTGCTCTACCTGGTGTTCGGCGCCACCCAGGACGGCACCGAACGTGTCGGCTCCGGCAACGTCGCCTTCTACGTGCTGGTCGGGATGGCCGTCTACGGCGCGATCCTGGCGGCATCGACCAACGCCGCGTCGGTGGCCATCGAACAGCAGGCGGGCTGGACGCGCACCCTGATGATGATCCCGCTGCGACCGGTCGGATATGTCACGACCAAGGTCGGTGTCGCCCTGGCGATGGGCGCCATGCCGATGGCCGTCCTCGCCGTGGTCGGCGCACTCACCGGTGCCGACGCGCCGATCGGGGTCTGGATCGCCTGCCTGGGCCTCGGCTGGCTGGGGTCGTCGGTGTTCGCCGCCTTCGGCCTCGCCGTCGGCAGCCTGCTCCGCTCGGACGGTGCGATGCAGGTGATGGGTGGCGTCCTGGCGCTGCTCGCCTTCGCCGGCAATGTCTTCGTCCCGCTCAAGGGCGCACTGCTCACCGTCTCGCAGTTCACCCCGATGTTCGGCGTGGTCACCCTCGCCCGCTATCCCCTCGACCATGGGGTCACCATCTACGGCACCGCCATCCCGCTGTGGGTCGCCATCGCCAATCTGGTCGTCTGGGCCGCGGTCTTCACCGGCGGCGCGGCATACTTCTACAGTCGAGGCACCGACCGTCAGTGAGGACCACACCGCTTCCGATGAGCCGCACACCCGCTTCATGGTGGACGCCCTGGCGCAACCCGCGCTGGGCGTTCATCGCGCTCTGGTCACTGTTCCTGGCCTACCCGCTGGCCGCCACCATCACCTCTGATGCCCCGGCCGCCGCCAAGATCACCACCTACGTGCTGCTCGGCGCCTTCGCCGGGGTGTACCTGTTCGCCTCGGTGTACGTCCTGTCCGGCCGTCCCGGCGACAACCCGTGGGGCATCGCGGTTTTCGCGGTCCTCGTCGCGCTCGTACTCGGTCTGATGCCGCTGATCGGGCAGGATGCCTTCGGCGCCGCGCCGTTCCTGATGGTCGTGGCCGCACTCACCTTCCCGATGATCTGGGCGCTGACCGTCATGGCCGCGGTGCTGATCGCATCCATCGCGATCCCCGAACTCGCCGGGTGGGGAGCCGATGTGAGCGTGGTGGTGATCCTCGCTACCGTCGGGCTGACGCTGCTCGGGGTGCGGGTGGCAACCGCCCGGGAGACCGAACGCGAACTCGCCGAACAACGTCGACGTGACCTCGACGCCCAGCTGGCCGTGGTGGCCGAGCGCGAACGGGTGGCCCGCGACGTCCACGACATCCTCGGGCATTCCCTGACCGTCATCACCATCAAGTCCGAACTCGCCGGGCGGCTGGTGGACCTGGACCCGGCCCGCGCGAAGACCGAGATCACCGAGGTCAACCAACTCGCCCGGCAGGCCCTGGCCGAGGTCCGGTCCACTGTCGGCCGTCTGCGCACGCCGGAACTGCCCGATGTGATCGCCGGTGCCGAGAGTGCCCTGCGCGCAGCCGGGATCGAGGCCTGCCTGCCCGATCCGCATCGCCACACCGATCACGGCACCCTGTTCGCCTGGGTCCTGCGCGAAGCCGTCACCAATGTGGTGCGCCACTCCGGTGCCACCCGCTGTGCGGTCACTCTCGATGACGACTCGATCACGGTGCACGACAACGGCACCGGCATGGATCCGGCCTTCCTCGGCAACGGTCTGCGCGGACTGACCGAGCGGGTCGACGCCGCCGGCGGAACCCTGCGCATCGACTCGGGCGCCGACGGCACCACCCTCGTCGCACAGATCAGACCCCGCACACCGATCAGATCGGACGACGCCCGATGACCGACACCATCCGGCTGCTGCTCGCCGACGACCAGGCCCTGGTCCGCGGGGCCCTGGCCGCGCTGCTCGACCTCGAACCCGATCTCGAGGTGGTGGCACAGGTGGGACGCGGTGACGAAGTGGTCTCGGCCGCACGCGAATCCGGCACCCAGGTGTGCCTGCTCGACATCGAGATGCCCGGCGTCGACGGGATCGAGGCCGCCGCCGCACTGCACCGCGAGCTGCCCGGGGTGCGGTCGCTGATCGTCACCACCTTCGGCCGGCCCGGTTACCTGCGGCGCGCGATCGCGGCCGGCGCATCGGGTTTCGTGGTCAAGGACACCCCGGCCGGCGAGCTCGCCGACGCGGTGCGGCGCGTACACGCCGGGCTGCGGGTGATCGATCCGACACTGGCCACCGAGAGCCTCACCAGCGGCGACAACCCGCTCACCCCACGGGAATCGGAGGTCTTGCGGGCGGCGCTGTCGGGGGCGACGGTGGCCGCGATCGCCGCGCAGGTGCACCTGTCGGCGGGCACGGTCCGCAATCACCTGTCGTCGGCGATCGGCAAGACCAGCGCCTCCACCCGCGCCGAGGCCGCACTGATCGCCCGCGAACGCGGGTGGATCTGACCGGTACCGCGGCGTCGACGGGCCTGGACGAGCCCAGTGGTGCAGTCCCCTCGGAGTTGTGGTCCCCTCAGAGTTGCAGTCCGCGCAGGTATGCCGCCTGCCCGATGTGCTGGGCGTCGTCGTCGACGATGCTGACCAGCCGCACCCCGAGCGTGACCGGCGGATCCCAGCGGGTGTCGACGATCCGGTCGAGATCGGCGTCGGAGAGCCGTGCGAGGTAGTCGAGGGTGGCCGCATGCGTCTCGTCGTGGTAGCCGAGCAGCAGGTCGGGCGGGCCGACCACGCGGATCACGTCGTCGGGATGGTGGCCGTAGCCGGTGGCGTCGGCGGCGAACGGCAGGGCGAATCGCTCATACCAACCACCGGTCCGCCACACCTGTTCGGTGCCGGCGACGTCGGCGACCTGGGCATCCTGTACCCGCGTCACATGCCACACCAGCCATGCGATGGTGTTGGCGCCCGGCGCCGGCTGCCAGACCAGGCGTTCCTCGTCGATGCCGTCGAGGACGGCGTGGACATTCTCCTGCACCCGACTCAGGCCGTCGGCGAGCACGTCGATGCTTCGCATGCCTACTTCCCTACGCCTTTATCTCGCCCCGCGCAGAAGTCTGGTCGATCCCGTGCCGACCGCCGAGGATGGGCCGGGTGTCCCAGTCCTCCCCCGCTGCACCCGCCCGCCGTCCGATCCGCTTCAACGCCTTCGACATGAACTGTGTCGCCCACCAGTCGCCGGGTCTGTGGCGTCATCCCGCGGACCGCTCATGGGACTACAACACGCTCGACTACTGGGTGGATCTGGCGAAGCTGCTGGAGGCCGGCGGATTCGACGGGCTGTTCATCGCCGACGTCCTCGGCACCTATGACGTGTACGGCGGGACCGACGAGGCGGCCATCCGGCAGGGTGCACAGATCCCGGTCAACGATCCGCTGCTGCTGGTGTCGGCGATGGCCCACGCCACCGAGCATCTCGGCTTCGGCATCACCACCGGCACCGGATTCGAGCATCCGTATCCGTTCGCCCGGCGCCTGTCGACTCTCGATCACCTCACCAAGGGGCGGATCGGCTGGAATGTCGTCACCGGCTACCTGCCCTCGGCGGCACGCAACATGGGCAGCGACGACCAGCTCGAACACGACAGCCGCTACGACCACGCCGACGAATACCTGACGGTGCTCTACAAGTTGTGGGAGGGCTCCTGGGAGCGGGATGCGGTGCGCCGTGACCGGGCGGCCGGGATCTTCGCCGATCCCGAGAAGGTGCACCACATCGGGCATCACGGACAGCATTTCACCGTCCCCGGCATCCATCTGTCGGAGCCGTCACCGCAGGGCTCGCCGGTGATCTACCAGGCCGGCGCCTCGCCGCGCGGACGACGCTTCGCCGCCGCCAACGCCGAGGCGATCTTCGTCGGCGCACCCACCAAAGCCATTCTGCGCGATACGGTCTCGAAGATCCGCGAGGAGCTCGTCACCGCCGGACGCGATCCCTACGATGCGCGCATATACACGCTGCTGACGATCATCACCGACGAGACCTCCGCGGCCGCCCGCGCCAAGGCCGCCGAGTACCAGCGCTACGCCAGCGAGGAGGGTTCGCTGGTGTTCATGTCCGGGTGGATGGGTCTGGACCTGTCGACCTACGACATCGACGAGCCCATCGGCAACGTCGAGAGCAATGCGATCCAGTCCGCGGTCGCGGCCTTCCAGCAGGCCGCCGAGTCCGGTGAGGAATGGCGGGTCCGCGACATCGCGTCCTGGGGCGGGATCGGCGGTATGGGCCCGGTGCTGATCGGTTCGGGCGACGAGGTCGCCGAGGCGCTGCAGGGTTGGGTCGACGAGACCGACGTGGACGGGTTCAACCTCGCCTATGCGGTGACGCCCGGATCGTTCGCCGATGTCATCACCCATGTGGTGCCCGCGCTGGAACGACGCGGCGTCTACGACCGCGCCTACACCCCGGGCACTTTGCGCCACAAGCTGTTCGGCCGCGGCGATCTGTTGCCGCAGAACCATCGGGGTGCGACCTTCCGGCCCGGCGGCACCGGATCGACCATCGACGATTCGGTGCGCGATCGGGCTCGCACCGCGGTGCTCACCTCCTGACCGCCACTCCGCATAGGGTGGCGGGGTGAGCAACCCCGGCACCGGACACGGCCCCGAGCATTCCCACGGCCATTCGCATTCGCTGTCGCAGATCGCCGTGGATCTGCCCCCACTGGCCCGGCGGATCGTCATCGCGACCCTGACGATCGCCGGGCTCGCGGTGATCGTCGGCGCAGTGCTGCTGTGGCCGTCGGGCGGCGATCACCCGATCCCCGCCCAGTTCCGCGGTGCCGACGGCGGGGCCATCCACGCCGTCGACGGCGAGGTCGTCGCGCAGACCCGCGCGGAATGTCTGAACCAGATGGTCGGCACCGTGCAGGACACCGCCGACATCCCGATCTCCGGCGCCGGGTCGGGGCCGTGCATCGAGAGCACGGTGCGGATCACCTCCGGTGAGCACGAGGGCAAGTACACGTTGCTCGAGATCCCGACCAACCAGGCCCAGTCGGGTAGCGGCCCGGACTCGTCGGCGCAGACCCTCGGCGCACCCGACAACCCGCAGGCCGGCCAGCCCACCCTGCATGTCGGCGACAGCATCCGGCTGAGCACCAGCCCGGGTCCCGACGGTGCACCCCGCTATGCATTCTTCGACTTCGGCCGGTCCACATCCACTCTCGTGTGGGCGATCCTGTTCGCCGCGGCGGTCGTCCTCGTCGCCGCATGGCGCGGTCTGCGCTCCCTCATCGGTCTGGTCTTCGCCTTCGTCGTCCTCGCCGTGTTCACCCTGCCGGCCATCCTGGACGGCAAGTCCCCGGTGGCCGTCGCCGTGGTGAGTTCGGCGGCCATCCTGTTCGTCGTGCTGTATCTCGCCCACGGGATCAGCCTGCGTACCAGCTCGGCCCTGCTCGGCACGCTCAGTTCGCTGCTGGCCGCCGGGCTGCTGAGCTGGCTGGCGATCGAGACGATGCACCTGACCGGGCTCTCCGGCGACCAGACCACGAGCCTGCAGGTGTATCAGGGCAACATCTCCGTCGGCGGTCTCCTGCTCGCCGGATTCATCATCGGCACCCTGGGCGTGCTCAACGACGTCACCATCACGCAGGCGTCGGCGGCGTTCGAACTCGCCGCCGCCGGGGAACCGACCCGTCTGGCGACGTTCCGGGCGGCGATGCGCGTCGGTCGCGACCACATCGCCAGCACCGTCTACACCCTGGTCTTCGCCTACGCGGGCAGCGCACTCCCGCTGCTGTTGCTGTTCTCGGTGGCCCAGCAGCCGCTCGGCGCACTGCTCACCAGTGACACCGTCGCCGTGGAGCTGGCACGGTCCTTCGTCGGCGGCATCGCGATCTGTCTGTCGGTCCCGCTGACCACCGCCATCGCCGCGGCCCTCGCACGCCCGTCAGGCACCCGCGCCGAGGTGGAACAGATCCGACCGGAGCCGCAGCTGCGACCTCAGCCGCGTACCGGCCGCCATTCGATGCCGGACACCGGCTCACAGTGAGCAGCGGCCGACCGGAACCTTGGTGATGTTGCGGCCCAGCCAGTCGCCCACCCGGGTCAGCATCGCGGCGCCGTCGGAGAAGCTGTTGCTCTTGGGGACGGCGGCCAGCGACACCGCGAACTGCCCGCGGCCGGTGGTGATCACACCGATCTGACGGACGAAGAAGGCCGACGACAGGCCAGTCCCGGGCCCCCAGCCGCCCTTGACCGCCGAACCCGTCACCGTCCGGCTGGTCCGGGCGAGATCGGCGACGCCCCACCGCTGACTGGGACCCACCGATCCCATCAGGTCGAGCACCCGCGTCGAACCGGGCATACACGGCAGATGTGCACCGAACCGCGCCTGATCGGCCAGCGACCACATGCTGTATCCGGGGAACGACGACGGCGTGTCGAGCTCCGAACTGACATGGGTGCGCACGTCATGGCCCTCGCGCAGGACCGCGGCGACCGCATCCACCGACTGCCGGGTGGTGCCCAGCGCCGCCCACAGATCCTCGGCCGCATCGTTGTCGGAGAAGGTGATCGCCTTGACCTCACGCGAGACCACCGCGGACCCGAGACGCCGTTCGGCGGCCAGCGACACCGGCACCTTCAACGTCGACCATGCACGTCCGGTCGACACCTTGCCGAGGGTGATCGCCGAGTCCGAACCCACCGGCACGATCGCAATACCGACCGTTCCCGGATAGGTCTTCGCCAGCGACTTCTGGAACGGCTCGAACGACTTCGCGAGCGCCTTCTGCGGAGGCTCCGGCGGCGTGAGCCAGGTACGCAGGGGTTCGGGAAGGGGCGGGAGGGCCGGCCCGGCCGAGGCCAACGCGGACGGTGTGACACCCACGACCACGAGCGCGAGCACCACCGCCACGATCAGCCGTTTCACATTGGTCACACAAGCCTCCTGGGTCACATTCGTACCAGGAGAACCTTAGGTGGGCGTCCGCGGCGACCGCGAACCGAGAGCGGTTCGGCCATGCAACCGAGACCCGGTTGTGTACGAGTCGTGATCGAGTGCCCGGAATGCCGTTATCGGCAACCCCCGCGAGGCAGTGCGGTGATGTTCTGGTTCAGCCAGTTGGCCATCGCGTTGAGTGCGGCGATCCCACCGGACATCGATCCGCCCACCGCGCTCATCGCCACCGCGCTTCGCGCACCGTTGCGGTAGGTGATCAGACCGATCTGGCGAACCAGGTAGGCACCGTCGACGCCCGGGCCCCATCCACCCTTGACCGCCGTCGACTTGGGCAGACGCATGATCTCCACGCCCCACTGCTGGTTTCCGGCGACCTGCCCCATCAGCGACACCACATGCTCGGTTCCGGGCATACAGGGCAGATGACCGGTGAACGTCGCAGCATCCGGCAACGACCACACGGTCTGGCCGAAGACGGTGAACCCGGCCCGCAACTGCTGCGACGGCACGGTGACGTCCGGATTGCCTCCCTCGCGCAACACCGCGGTCACCGCGGCCGAGGCCTCCTCGGCGGTCCCGAGCGACGCCCACAGCTCCTCGGCGGAAGCATTGTCGGAGTTGATGATCGCATTGGTCTCGGCGTCCGACCGACCGTTCTCGCGCTCCGCGGCCACCGCCAGGGGCACCTTGATCGTCGACCAGGCCACCCCCGGGTCGCGATCACCGAACACCATGGTGGCCTTCGAATCCTCGCCGACCGGGGCCACCGCGACCCCGACCCGCAGGCCGGTCCCGGATGCGACCTTCTGGAAGCTCGCCGCCAATGCCGGATTCGCCGCCGACGACGGACTCGACGACGATGCCGAGGATGCCGACGGCGAGGAACTCGACGGTGTCGCATACACCGTCACCGTCGACGTCGGGCCGGACTCGGAATCACCGCTCGCACAACCGGACAACACCATCGCCGCCACGATCGTCGTCACCCCGGCAGCCCAGAACCTCCGCACGTGTCCCTCTCCCCTTCTCACGGCAGCACGTAGACCACGGCGTTGTTGCCACCCCGGCACGTCACTGCCGAACCCTCAGGCGTACATGCCATCTGATAGGGCAACCCGGTGACCGGGCTGAACGCCTGGACCGTACGGGCCTGACCATAGGTGCCGGAGCCTCGGTAGGCGTCGCGAACCGCCTGCGCGAACGGACAACTCGTCACCGTGGTCCCGATCGCCGAGGTCGCGTCACAGGGCACCGCGTCGGCCGGGAACACCGGCGTGACCGTCTCCGTGGTCTGCTCGGTGACCGGGGGCGCGGCCGTCACCGTCGCGGTCGACGTGGCCGCGGTGTCGTCGCCGGAGCTGTTGCTGAACAACCAATATGCGCCGACGGCCACCAGTCCGAGTACCGCCACCGCGATCACACCGATCAGGACATAGGCCACCGATCGGTCGCGCTCGGGCGGCGGCTGGTATCCCGGGGCCGGGTAGGCCGCGGCACCGTACGCGGCGGGCGCTCCCGGATACTGCTGGGGACCCGAGTAGTTCTGGGGGCCCGAATACTGTTGCGGGCCCGAATAGTTCTGTGGACCCGAATACTGTTGCGGACCCGAATAGTTCTGGGGACCCGGCTCGCCGACCGGCCGCAGTTGCGTGGCGCGGGCGGACTCCTCGCCGGATGGCGAGCCGATCACCGTCGGCGGTGCGGGCGGATGGGCACCGTCGGACTTCACCAGGTCGATCCGCCCGGGGCGCCCGGGCGTCACCGTGGTCGGCGCAGCGGCCCCCGCGGCCGGATCGGCCTCG
>NZ_BCNF01000168.1 GCF_001485495.1 Gordonia desulfuricans NBRC 100010
AACCACCAAGCGGTACAACCCGTTGTGAAGACCACCGAGCGGCGCAACCCACTACGAAGACCGCCCAGTGGTGCAATCGGTTACGAAGGCCGATCAGATGGGCATCAGGTAGTGCTTGCGCGGGGTGCGCAGCACGTTCTTGTCCTGCAACTGTGCCAAGGCCTTCCGCAACTGCAGGCGGGTGTCGGCGGGCTCGATCACCGCGTCGATGTAGCCCCGCTCGGCGGCCAGGTACGGCGTCGCCATCATGACGTTGTAGAAGTCGATGAAGTCGCGACGGATCTTGTCGGCGTCGGCGGCCGACATGCCCTCGGTCTGTCTGCGGGTCAGCACCGCTGCGGCCGACTCGGCGCCCATCACCGCGATCTTGGCGGTCGGCCAGGCGAAGTTGATGTCGGCGCCGAGCTGCTTACAGCCCATCACCGCGTATGCGCCGCCGTAGGCCTTGCGCAACACCACGGTCACCTTGGGGACGTCGGCCTCGACGTAGGCGAACAGGAACTTGCCCGAACGCCGGATGGTGCCCTTCTGCTCCTCGGCCAGGCCCGGCAGGATTCCGGGGGTGTCGACCAGGAACACCAGCGGGATGTTGAAGGCATTGCAGATGCGGACGAAACGTGTCGCCTTCTCCGACGAATCGGTGTCGAGCACCCCCGACATCACGTTCGGCTGGTTGGCCACCACACCCACCGACTTGCCGTCGACGCGCGCGTAACCGGTGATCAGGTTGGGCGCGAACAGCTCTCCCACCTCGAGGAAGTGTCCGTCGTCGAACAACCTGAGGATGATGTCGTGCATGTCGTAGCCGGCATTGTCGTTGTCCGGCATGAAGTCGTTGAGCGACAGGTCGCTCTCGGTGACCTCGGGCTCCAGACCCGGATTGATCACCGGCGGCTTCTCGTAGCAGCTCGACGGCATGAACTGCAGGTACTCGCGCACCCACTCGAATGCCGCTGCCTCGTCGTCGGCCACGTGATGGATGTTGCCCCAGCGTGCCTGGTTGTGGGCACTGCCGAGGTCCTCGGCCGAGATGTCCTCACCGTTGACCTGCTTGAGCACATCCGGGCCGGTGACGAACATGTACGACTGGTCCCTCACGCCGACGAGGATGTCGGTGTTCGCCGGGGTGTACACCGCACCGCCGGCACACTTGCCGAGGATCACCGAGATCTGCGGCGCCAGACCCGACAACAGGTCGTTGCGGCGGCCCATCTCGGCATACCAGGCCAGCGAGGTCACCGCGTCCTGGATGCGGGCACCGGCCGAGTCGTTGATACCGACCATCGGGCAGCCGATCTTGCCCGCCCACTCCATCAGCGCAGAGACCTTGCGGCCGAACATCTCTCCGACGCTGCCGCCGAGCACGGTCTGGTCGTGGGAGAACGCCGCGACCGGACGCCCGTGCACCAGACCGTGACCGGTCACCACACCGTCGCCGTAGCCGGTCTCCGCGGCACCCGGCATCTTGGCCAGCGCACCGGTCTCGATGAAGGTGCCCGGGTCGAACAGCATCGCCAATCGTTCACGTGGGGAACAGATCCCCTTTGCAGCACGCTTGGCAATCGCCTTCTCCCCACCGGGTTCCCTGGCCAGTTCGAGCTTCTGGCGCAGATCGGCGAGCTTGGCGGCGGTCGTATCGGTCACGGTCGGTCTCTTTTCGGTTCGGAAACAGGTGCGATCAGCGGGCGTCCGGTCGGATACGACCGACACGCTCGGTGAGATCGGCACCGATCTTCGCGATGTAGGGCTCGTCGACGATCGACAGGTGATCGCCACCGATGTGGATGATCTCCAGGTCGTCGACCACCTCGCCCCATCGCCCGTCCTCGTCGATCTCGGCCCACTGGGGTTCGAGTTCGATCGCGCCGGCATGCATCTTGTCGGCACGGTAGAGCACCACCTTGCCGTCATACGGCTCCGGCGAGATGTTGCTCAACACACGGTTCTCGATGAACGAGGTGCGCTGGTGTTCGATGATGCCGCCGGGGATCTTGGTCCCCGACATCGACATCATCTCCATGATGATCGCGAACTGCCCCTCGTCGTCGGCGTCGACGAGACGATCCATCGGGATCGGGATGTCGGCGTCGAGATCGTAGTTGCGGATCGCGAATTCCTTCCAGCGTTCGAGGCGGGCACGCTTGGTGTCCGGGGTCTCGGTCATGTCCTCACGCGGACGGACCACGTCGATCAGACCGACGAAGGCGACGTTCTCGCCCTGCTCGCGCAGCACCTGGGCGACGCCGTAGGCCAGCGCACCGCCGAACGACCATCCCACCAGGACGTACGGCCCGTTCGGCTGTACCTCACGCAGACGCGGGAGGTACTCGCGCACACGCTCTTCGATCGTTCCCTCGACACCGCGGTCGAAGCCGATCACCGGCTGGTCGGCGGGCAGCCGCTTCAGCAGCGCCTCGTAGGCGGCGGTGTTGCCGCCGGCCGGATGGAACAGCAGGATCGGCACCGGGTCACCGGCGGCCGGGTCGTAGGACTTCTTGCCCTCCGGCGACAACCGCAGGTACCGCAGGAAGCCGTCGGTGTCGGCGGACGCATCGAGGAAGTCGCGAACGTAGTTCGACATCTCCTCGATGGTCTCGGCGTCCAGGATGTCCTCGACGTCGATCTCGCCGCCGGTGCGCTCGTTGAGCTTGTCGGTGAGCGCCTGCGCCGCATCCTCTTCGAGCACCGGCAGCTTGTTGAAGATGCCGCCCGGCGAGCGCTTGGTGACCATCGCGTACACACCGAAGGTCAGACGCTCGGCCGCATCGCGCGGCGGGACATCCGATCCGGCCGCCTCGGCGACGGCCCGCTGATCGGTGATGTCGGTGGTCGGGGCTGCCGCAACCGGCGTCGGGGCCGGTTGCGCCACAGCCGGTTCGGGCTCTGCGGCGGTATCCGGCTCCACGGCCTCCGGGGTCGGCGCGAGGGCCGGCTCGACCGCCGGTTCAGCCGCGGCGGTCTCCGATCCCGCAGCCCGCTTGGCGTTCTGCTCGTCGATGTAGGCGTTGAGCGCCGCGGTGTCGAGTTCTCCTCCACCGGCGACGTTCTGGGTCAGCGAGTCCAGCTCGTCACGGTGGGTGACGGCGTACTCGACGAACTTGGTGACGTCGTCGAGGTTCGCCTGACGCATCGCCTGCAGCTGTAGCTGCGGGATGTCGAACTCGAACTCGACGCGGTTCTTGATCCGCACGGCCATCAGCGAATCCAGGCCCAGCTCGATCAGTGCGATCTCGCGCGGCAGGTCCTGCGGGTCGTAACCCATCGCCTCGCCGACGATGATCGCGAGCCGGTCACCCACCGTCTCACCGGATTCGGGGTTCCACTTGGCGCCGATGTCGTCGACGACCTCGTCCTCGACGACCACCTTGTCGTCGGCGAAGACCGCGGCACCGGACGGCTCCGCGGCAGACGCCGACTCGACGGCCGCGGGTGCCGTGGTGGCCGCGGCATCCGGGTCACCGGTGACGACGGCCTCGAACAGCAACCGGAAGTTCTTGTCCTGCTTGACGTGCACCGTGACCGACGCACCGCCCGGGTGCGGGCTGAGCGTGGTGGTCAGGGTTCCCTCGGCGGGGAACTCACCGTGGGCGACGGCCGCACCGACCGCGGCACCGGAGAGCACCTGCGCCGCGGCGGCCCGGACGAGCTCACGCGGATCGGTGACCGCAGCCGCGGCCACCTCCCAGGCGTGCCGGCCGTCGGGCAGCGCGACATGCGCTCCGGGCACCGATCCGGCGCCACCACCGGAACTGATCCGGGCCTTGAGCCAGTAGGGCTTCCGGTCGAAACGGGTCCGCGGGATCGCGGCGAACCCACCGGCACCGAACAGCGATGCGACGTCCACCGGATGTCCGTGCACGTACAGCTTCATCAGCGCGTTGACCAGGCCGTGGCTCTCGTCCTCCTTGCGCTTGAGCGTCTCGACGAGTTCCGCGTCGTGCAGGCCCGCGGTGAAGGTCACCGCGGCCACCGAGATCAGCACCGCCGGATTGGGCGAGAGCTCGATGAAGGTGCGGTGTCCGTTCTCCACCGTCTTGGCGACGGCCTGGGAGAACCACACACTGTGCCGCAGACCCTTGAGGAAGTACTCGACGGTGTGCACCGGTGCGGCGTGCGGACGGTAGTAGGCCTCGCGGTCGACCGAGCTGTAGATGCCGAAATCCAGTGGCAGCGGCTCGATCCCGGTGAGCTCGTAGGCGAGCTCACCCAGGATCGGTTCCACCTGCGAGGTGTGGCTGGCGCCCTTGGTCTGCAGTTTGCGACCGAGCTTGCCCTCGGCCTCGGCGCGCGCGACGATCGCGTCGACCTGCGGCTCCGGCCCACCGATGACGGTGTGGGTGGGAGCGGCGTAGACGCAGATCTCCAGATCGGGGTAGTCGGCGAGCACATCGGTGATGTCGGTGGCGCTGTACTCGACCAGCGCCATCAGCCGGATGTCGTCGCCGGTCAGGGTGGCCTCGCCCTCGGCCATCAGCCGGGACCGCTGGCAGATCACGCGGGTCGCGTCCGCCAGGGACAGACCGCCGGAGATGTAGGCCGCCGACGCCTCACCCATCGAATGCGGAACCAGCACACCGGGTCGTGCGCCGAAGTGCCGCAGCGTGTCGGCGAGGGC
Source organism: Gordonia desulfuricans NBRC 100010 (assembly GCF_001485495.1). Taxonomy (GTDB): domain Bacteria; phylum Actinomycetota; class Actinomycetes; order Mycobacteriales; family Mycobacteriaceae; genus Gordonia; species Gordonia desulfuricans. Next base: position 4,616 of record NZ_BCNF01000168.1, read on the forward strand.
CACCTGGATCGTGTAGATACCCACCTGGCTGGTCTCGATGCCGTAGGTCTGTTCGTCGTCGAGGAACATCGCGGCGATCGAGTAGCCGAGCTCGTTCTCCACCAGTGCATCGACGCGGTCGACGTACTTCGCGAACACCGGGTTCTCGGTGTAGAGCTGCTTGGCCATCTTGCGGTGCTGGGAACCGAAGCCCGACAGCAGCCACACCGCCGACGCCGCATCCGGCGAATCACACGAGTACACGGCCGGATTGGCCTTGCCCTCGGCGACGGCCCGGACACCGGCGATCGCATCGTCGTGGGTGCGGGCCATCACCACGGCGCGCGAACGGCCGTGGTTGCGGTGCGACAGTGCCCGGCCGATGTCGGCGAGCGGGGTGGCCCGGCCCGCCGGCGACTCCAGCCAGTCGGCCAGATCCGCGGCGGTCTTCCGGCGGCGCGACGGCAGGAATCCCGAGATCACCAGCGGCACAACCGCTCCGTCGACCGCAGCCGGGGCGAACCCGGCGGCCGGATCGGTCTCGGCGACGGCGGCAGGCGCCTGCGTCCGGGTGGCCTGCGCGGCGAGGATCGCCCGCTCGGCCTCGGTGAGGAAGTCCTCGTCGTCGGCGTCGGCGTCGTCGACGACCGCAGACTCCGTGACGGCCGGAACATCTTCGGCCGCAACGGTTTCGGCGAGATCGGACGGCAGCACCTCACGCACGATGACGTGCGCGTTGGTCCCGCCGAACCCGAAGCCGGAGACACCGGCGATGGCGTGCCCGGAGTACCGCGGCCATTCGCTGGGCTCGGCGGTCACCTTGAGTCCGGTGGCGTCGAACTGGATGTAGGGGTTGGGTCCCGAGTAGTTCAGCGACGCCGGGATGGTGTCGTGCTGCAGCGAGAGCAGCACCTTGGCCAGCGCACCGGCGCCGGCCGCGGACTCCATGTGCCCGAAGTTGGTCTTGGCCGAACCCAGCAGGGCCGGGGCACCCACCACGCGACCACGACCGACCACCCGGCCGAGCGCGTCGGCCTCGATCGGGTCACCGAGGATGGTGCCGGTACCGTGCGCCTCGATGTAGTCGACCTGTCGCGGATCGAGGGCGGCGTCGGCGTAGGCCGCGCGCAGCACCTCCACTTGGGCCTCCGGGTTGGGCGCGAAGATGCCGTTGGAGCGGCCGTCGGAGTTGACCGCCGACCCGGCGACCACCGCGAGCACGGTGTCGCCGTCGCGACGGGCGTCCGACAGACGCTTCAGGACGAACATGCCGCCGCCCTCCGAGCGCACCATGCCGTCGGCATCGGCGGAGAAGGCCTTGATGTGGCCGTCCTTGGCGACGGCACCGATGGTGTCGAAGCCCACCGTGGCGGCCGGGGTGAGGATCAGGTTGACGCCACCGGCGAGGGCGACCTCGGACTCCCCCGACCGCAGGCTGCGCACCGCCTGGTGCACGGCGACCAGCGACGACGAGCAGGCGGTGTCGATGGCGACCGACGGGCCGTGGAAGTCGAAGAAGTACGAGACACGGTTGGCGATGATCGAGGTCGCGGTACCGGTCAGGGCGTAGGCGGCGGTCTCGTCGGAACCCTCGCCGAGGCCGAGTGCGGCCATCAGCTGGTAGTCGTTGGTGGACGTGCCGACGAAGACGCCGACCTGTCCGCCCTTGAGGTCGCTGGCCGGGATGCGGGCGTGCTCGAGCGCCTCCCAGGTCAGCTCCATCGCCAGCCGCTGCTGCGGGTCGACCATCTCGACCTCGCGCGGGCTCATCTGGAAGAAGTCGGCGTCGAATCCCTTGACGTCGTCGAGGTAGCCGCCGCGCAGGTTGCGCTTGGCCAGCACCTCGGCCATCTGCGGGTCGGAGCGGAACTCGGCCCACCGGTCGTCGGGCAGTTCGGAGATGCCGTCGCGGCCCTCGACGAGCGCCTCCCACGTCGACTCCGGGGTGTGCCCGGCCTTCGGGAAGCGGGTGGAGAAGCCGACGATCGCGATGTCATCGGCGGCGTCGCGCTCGCGCTCCCAGAAGCGGTCGGCGTCGGCGTCGAGACCCTCGTCGGGATCTCCCTCGACGATCCGCTTCGCCAGCATGGCGATGGTCGGATGGTTGTAGGCGACCGTCGCGGTGAGGATGACACCGGTCTTGTCCTCGACGTCGGCGGCCAGGGCCACCGCGTCGCGGGAGGACAGACCGAGCTCTTCCATCGGGCGGTCGTCGGAGATCTGATCGGCGGGCACACCGGTGGCCGCGGACACCCAGTCGCGCAGCCAGTCCTGCAGTTCGGGAACGGTCAGACCGCCGGCGGTCTCCCCGTCGGCTGCGTGGTTCGCAATGCTGGCGCCCGGATCGACACCTTCTGGCTGTTCGCTATTCAGTTCAGACATCGCTTCCAGACTAATTGGCGCAGGGCCCACGATGTCGCGGGCCCTGCGGATGGGTGAAGCTCTCGTCCGTAGATCGAGCGCACGGACCGGTGCGTTACTCGCCGCTGTCGGGGAACGCGGTCTGCTTGTAGCCGCCCCGCAGGCTGCCGTCGATGTAGGCGGCCTTGGTGGCACGGCGGGCGATCTTGCCGCTGGAGGTGCGCGGGATGGACCCGGCCGGGACCAGCAGGATGTCGCGGGCCATCACGCCGTGGCGTTGGGCGATCGACGCACGGACGGTGTCGGCGATCTCCTGCGGGTCGGTCTTCTTGCCCGGACCGCGCTCGGCCACGATCACCAGCTGCTCGGATGCGTCGTCGGCGTCGAAGGTCAGGCCGCTGGTGGACTGCTCGAAGACCTCGGGCGGCAGCTGGTTGGTCGGCACGGCGAAGGCGGCGACGAAGCCCGGACGCAGGGCGGTGCTGGCCTCCTGCGCGCTGAACTCGATGTCCTGCGGGTAGTGGTTGCGACCGTCGACGATCACCAGGTCCTTGACGCGGCCGGTGATGTAGAGCTCCCCGTCGAACCACACGCCGTAGTCGCCGGTGCGCATCCACCGGGCGTCGGCCGGGGCACCGGCGGTGTGGCTGCCCGCGGGCAGGACCTTGCTGATGGTGTTCTGGAAGGTGTCCTTGGTCTCTTCGGGCTTGTTCCAGTAGCCGGCGCCGATGTTGAGCCCGTGCAGCCAGATCTCGCCGACATGGCCGTCGGGGCGTTCCTCGCCGGTCTCGGCGTCGACGATCGCGGCCCACTGGCTCAGCGCGACCTGACCACACGCCACCTGGGCGACGGCATTGGCCGCGTCGGCGTCGACGACCACCATGCGCCCGGCGTTGAGCTCCTCGCGGTCGACGTAGACGATCTTGGCCTCGTTGTCGCGCTGGGTCGCCGAGACGAACAGCGTCGCCTCGGCCATGCCGTAGCACGGCTTGATGGCGGTCTTCGGCAGGCCGTACGGCTCGAAGGCCTCGTTGAACTTCTTCATCGAGCTGACGGTGACCGGCTCGGACCCGTTGATCAGGCCGATCACGTTCGACAGGTCGAGGCTCTCGCCCGGCTTCGGCAGGCCGCGCGCGGCGGCGTGCTCATAGGCGAAGTTCGGCGCGGCGGCGTAGGTGGGGGCGTTGTCGTCGTCGGCGGCGAGCTCACGGATCCACCGGCCCGGGCGACGCACGAACGCCTGCGGACTCATGATGGTGATGTACTTGCCGCCCAGCGCGGGCAGGATCACCGTCAGCAGACCCATGTCGTGGAACATCGGCAGCCAGGTGACGCCGCGCGCGTTGCGGTCGATCTCGATGCAGTCGTAGATCTGCAGGCAGTTCGCGGCGACCGCCTGATAGGTGATCTCCACACCGGCCGGGACGCGGGTCGACCCGGAGGTGTACTGCAGGTAGGCGACGGTGTCGCGGTTGTGGTCCTTGCCGGCGACCGGCGCCACCCAGCTCGACCCCACCGAATCCGGCACGGCGTCGACGGCGATGACGCGCGGACGCTGCTTGGCCGGACGGTCGGAGAAGAAGTCGCGCACGGCCTCGGCGGACTTCGTGGAGGTGAGGATCGCGGTGGGTTCGCAGTCGGCGAGGACCGCGGTGAGCCGGTCGGTGTGGCCGGGCTCGTCGGGGCTGAACAGCGGCACCGCGACATTGCTCGCGTAGAGCGCGGCGAAGAAGCCGATCACGTACTCGAGCGACTGCGGGGCGAGGATCGCCACCCGGTCGCCCGGTTTGGTGACCTGCTGCAGCCGGGCCGCGACGGCGCGCAGGCGCTTGCCGAACTGCGCCCAGGTCAGGTCCTGACGTTCACCGTCGCGTTCGCGGCTGTAGTCGATGAACCGATAGGCGAGCGTGTCGGCCTGTTCACGCACGTTGCGCTCGACATAGTCGACCAGCGTCGCATCCTCGTTGAAGTGGAGCTGGCCGTTCTCGTCGAGGAACTGCTCAAATTCAGTGTTCAGCATTCATAACTCCTGTGCCCCCGCATGGACCACCGGACCGGGGCGCGTCATCCGCGCCACGCGATGCTTCCCCCGTTGCACCACGTCGACCGACCCTGCGCGGCCGGTCTCGGCCGGCGGGCGAGCGGTCGGCTCGGCACCCACTCCGTGCTACCGCGTGACACGGTAGCGCAGTCCTGTTTACCCATTCGAATCGGACGTGATCGTTGTCTCTTACTCGTTGTCTCATGGTCGGCGGGCTGCGGAACGATCACTTCCCGCAGCCGCCTACGCCTATCCCGTCAGCGTCTCTTGGCAGTTCTCCCCAGACCAAACCGACATCCTACTCCCCCTTGAGGAGCTGGATGATCGGCGCGAATGCGTCCATCTGGGTGGGGAACACGCCGACATAGGACATCGACGTGCGGCGCCGCACCTCCCGGATCTGGTCGGCGATCTGCTCGAACGCCCCGATCGCGATATACGGCGAATTCAGCACGTCATCGACGGTGAACTCGGTGTCGCGCTCGATGTTCGGCGGATATCCCTGGTCGAGGGCCTTCAGCGCCATCTCGGCGGTCGCGGTGCGGTCGTCGGTGATGACGATGACGGCGATGGTCCAGTTGAGTTCGATCTCACCGAATCGGTCGCCGGCCGCCTCACGGATACGGTCGACCCGCGCCGCGGTCTTCTCGATGGTCATGTCCGACAGCTTCATCTTGCCGTCGGGGGTGGTGCCGGGCGCCACGGAGATGATGTCGGCGTGCTTGGCGGCCAGGGCCAGCATCTTGGGGCCGCCACCGCCGACGGCGATCGGCGGGCGCGGGCCCTGCCGCGGCCGCGGGCTGCCCTCGAGGCCGGAGATCTGGTAGAACTCGCCGTCGAAGTCGACGGTCTCCCCGCGCATCAGACGGTCGAGGATGGTCAGCGACTCGTCGAGGCGGCGGATTCGGGTGCCGGGCGACTCGAACTCGATGCCGGCCTTGTCGAACTCTTCCTTCATCCAGCCCGCGCCGATCCCCAGCTCCAGACGTCCCTTGGACAGGACGTCGATGGTGTTGGCCTCCTTGGCCAGGATCGCGGGGTGACGTAAGCCGTTGGCGAGCACCGAGGTGCCCAGCCGGATGGTGCTGGTGGCCTGGGACAGCGCGCCGAGCGCGGCCATCGGTCCGACCTGGTTGCCGAGGTGATCGGGCACCGCGAAGGTGTCGTATCCGTACTCCTCGGCGGTCTGGGCGAGCTTGACGAACTTGCGGGCGCCGCCCTCGTCCTTGTTGCCCTCACCGCCGGCGCCGAACCGGAACTTACGCAGCCCGGTCGACTCGTCCGGCCGTTCGGCCTCGACCTGCGTCATCGATGTCTCCTCGTTCGGTCTATCCGTTGCCGTCATGGCGTCGGTGTCGCAGCCTCCGCGGGTTCCCCCGAAAGGGCGACATCCGCGGACCAGCAGCCCACGTTAGTGCAGCATGCGGGCCTGACCAAACGGTTCGTGATCGTGATCAGCGAGTTCCCACCAAGTCGACAGCCGGCGTGGAGCTCAGTTGTGGGCCGGACGCGGCGCCTCGTCGATCACGCCGGTGGCCCAGCCGTACATCCACTGGGTCGCCGAGGAGCCGTTCAGCGACCAGTACTTCTTGGTCGCATACATCGCGTGGACCGGATTGTTGATCGCCCCCATCAACTGGTTGACCGCACCCAGCGGGTTGGTGACCGTCGGCGCGTCGCAGATGAGATCGCCTGGCGCACAGATGGTCACGACCTGATCCTGCAGGCTACCGAAGCCGCCGGTGCGGGGGCCGGTCATGGTGATGCCCGGGACCAGACTGCCCATGCCGCCCAGCGACACCTCGGCACCGACCCCCGGCGGGTTCGGTCCGATGTGGCGGCCCTCGGCGGGCATGCGGCGGCCGTCGGCGATCAGTCCGACGCCGCGCACGAGGTCGGCCTCACCTTCCGGGAGCACGCCGCGACCGTTACCGATCGCACTCGCCAGGTCACCCGCGATCACCGCGCCCTGGGAGAAACCGAGGATCAGGTAGGTGGTCAGCGGACACTTCTCGTGGGTGGCGATGATCTTGCCCGCGGCCCGCTTGTAGCCCTGGGTGCGGGAGTCGTTGTAGTCGGTCTGGTGGTCGCCGAGATTGGTCGGATTCCGGAACTCGGCGACGTAGGGCACCGTGTACACCTCGGTGCGCGACGACGGGTACTCGTTGCTCAGCGCCTTGGAGACCCGCAGCAGCAGCGACGCCGGTTTGGACGTCGGGTTCAGCGGGTCGTCGTCGGCGGTGGACTCCCATGTGCCGGGCACGACCAGGGTCAGCATGTCCGGACACGACGCCGGTTGCGCCTCCGGCCGCGTGGTGGGGGTCGAGGTGCCCGGCGGTCGTCCGCCCGGCTGCTCCGGCGGTCCGGTGAACAGGCCCTTGACCCAGATCAGGATCAGGACCAGGGCGATCACCGCGATCAGTGCGATGAACGAGATGAACAGGGCCAGGCCGCGCCGGCGGCGGCGCGGCGCTTTACGTCGGGCGTTCACAGATCGGATCCGTGCCTCAGCAGTAGTTCTGCTCGGCGGCCTTGATCACCTTGTCGGCCTTGGCGTTGGCCTCCTGGGTGCTGTTGGTGCCGGGCGACACCAGCGCGGTGACATAGCCCTTCACCGTGACCGGATCGGTGTTCTTCTTCTCGGCGCTGCAGACGTAGTTCGCCAGGGTCAGGGCGACGCTGTTGTCGGTGTCGCCGAGCAGCGTGACCTTCTGGTCGCGCAACGCCTGCAGGTACTTGCGGTCCTTGTCGGTGAGCGTCTGCCCCTGCGGTGCGGCGAAACCGCCGTCGGCGGCGGTGGACCGGGTGGTGGTCACCGCGGACGGTGCCGTGGCCGGCAGGCTCGAACCGGCGCTCGGGGCGGCGGACTGCGAGGCACTGTCCGAGCCCGCGGGTGCCACCGGACTCGCCGCGGCCGACGCACTCGGCGACGACGAATAGACCGAGGTGGTGGTCACCGGGGCACTGGTGATCGGGGCGGTCGCCGTCGAATCGTCGGCACATGCCGCGACCGAACCGACCGCACACATCGCACCGGCCAGCAGCAGCCCCAGCCGCAGGTACTTCGTCATCATCACTTCCTCGCTCAACCGCCCGGCGATTCCGAGATCGCCCGACGCCGGGGTCTCCCCGACCGCCAGCGCAAGGCTACCCGCCGCCACCGACCGTCTTCCGCACCCCGAGCACCTCACCTGCGAAAACCCTGCGAACTCTCACGGTGATCTCAGGGGAGCCACACCTGGCGCCCACACTCGCGGCCTCAGCGGGTGATCTGCGCCCCGCCGCGCGGGGTCCAGTTGATCCGCCCGTGCGCGAAGGTCTGGAACGCACCCTTGTCGCGCCAGGGCTGCTCGTCGCTGGTGGGCAGGCCGAGCTTGCCGCCGGGGCCACCCTGACCGGCGTAGGCACCGCCGATCGCACCGGTGACCACCTTGGGACCCTTCGGGCCGGTGATGATGCGGCCGTTGGCGAAGTCCTGGGCCTTGCCGCCGGTGACGCCGTACTCGGGGGTGAGGCAGGCGCCGAGCTTGGCGCGGTCGGCGACCTTCTTGAACGCCGCGCTGACCCTGCAGGCCACCTTGTCGCCGGACAGGCCGAGGGCGGCGGCCGCCTGCGGCCAGGCCTGCTGCATCTCGAACTCCCAGTACGGCCAGGTGTGGGTACCCGACGGCCGGTAGACGGCCTGCCCCGGGACGCCGAGTTCGTTGAGCTTGATCGCGAACTGCTGGGAGGTGACGCGGCTGAGCAGCTCGAGGCCCACGCCGGAGTAGTTGGTGGCGAGCATCGGGATGTCCGACGGGCTGTCGTGCGGCCCGACCATGCCGTTGCCGGAGGAGATGTAGAGACTCGTGCCGCGCAGCTTGTCGGCCAGCAGGTACGGGTCGTGTTCCTTCCAGGCCGGGTCGCTGGGCGGACCGAACATCTTCATCGCGTCGTAGCCGCCGCCGTCACGCAGGGCGAACTGGATGGCCTGCGGCATGCCGTAGGAGGTCATCTGCAGGATGCCCGAGAACGACGCGGCGAACTTGTAGAAGCCGGGGTTGCGGGCGGCGAGCATCATCGCCGCCGAACCGCCCATGGACAGTCCCTCGATGCCGCGGACGTCGGTGGAACGCCAGTCGCCCTGGATGATCGGCGGCAGTTCGCGGATCAGGAAGGTCTCCCACTGGTAGTTCTTCCCGCGGTCGGGTTCCTTCCAGTCGGTGTAGAAGCTCGACTCCCCGCCGATCGGCAGGATGACGTTGACGTTCTTGTCCTTGTAGAAGTCGACGATGTCGGTGTTGATCACCCAGCCGCTCTGGTCGTCCTGCGCACGCAGACCGTCGAGCATCGTCAGCTGCGGGAACTTCGCCTGCGGGTTGGCCCACCAGTCCCGGGCCAGCAGCAGCTGCACCTGGATCTCGGTGTTCATCGACGGGGAGAACACCCACAGCGCCACGCGGCGGTCGGTGTACCAGAAGACCTTGGTGACGCGGGCCGGTTGTGCCGGGGCGGCGGCCGGGGTCGCGGGGGTGGCGGCGGGGCTCGCCGGTGCTGCCGGGTTCGGGGCAGGTGCGGCCGGC
>NZ_BCNF01000169.1 GCF_001485495.1 Gordonia desulfuricans NBRC 100010
GGGCGCGGCGGGGCGGGGCGTTGCGCTGCGGCACGCTGTGCCTCGGCGCGTTCCTTGAGTGCGGACAGGTCGACGGCACCGGACATGGCCACTGCCGCTTGCTGTGCCGCGGCTGCCTGCTGTCTGTTCGAAGGTCGGGTCACCCCACTAGTGTGGCACGACCGCCGGGGGTGGTTGATCGCCTCGGTCCCCGTCGGGTCCGGTGTCGCGGCGGGGCGCGACCACTCCGGCGGCGAGCGCGGCGAACGTCAGCATGGCGACCACCGGGGTCAGCCCCAGACGCAGCGTCGACTGCCCGGAGATGAAGCCGACGACCGCCGGGCCGGCCAGCATGCCGAGGTATCCGCAGCCGACCACCACCGAGATCGCCCGGCCGCTCGATCGGGCGGTGAGATTGCCTGCGGCGGTGAAGATCTGCGGGATCAGGCCGGCCAGTCCGATTCCGAAGACCGTCCATCCGACGATGCCGAGGACGGCCGGGGCGGTCCCGACCGCCGACGGGATCAGCGCTATCGAGATCCCGATCATGCCGATCACCGCGCCGTAGCGCACCACGGCCACCGCGCCGACGCGTCCGACGATCGGGTCGATCACGAACCGGGCGACCATCATCGCGGCACTGAAGCAGCCGAAGGCGATCGCACCGATCGCGTCGCGGACCCCGAAGGTCTCCACGACGTGCAAAGCACTCCAGTCGTATGCGGTGCCCTCGGCGAGCATCGCGGCAAAGGCGACCGCGGCGAGCAGGATCAGCCGGCGCAGGTCGATGCCATGCCACCAGCGGGTGGCCGGATCGGTGTCGTCGGGGGCGTCGGCATCGACCGGCTCGTGTCCGTAGTCGCGGTCGACCAGTCCCCGGGCGACCACGGCGACGACGACCAGCCCGCATCCGGCGAGCACGCCGACGGTGGCCGCCACCGGCCACCCGAGCCAGAGACCGACGGCGACCACTCCGGACCCGGCGAGTCCGCCGACCGAGAAGAAGCCGTGGAACGCCGACATGATCGGCCGGCCGTAGGCACGTTCGACCTGCACCGCCTGGGCGTTCATCGAGACGTCGAGGCTGCCGTTGACGAAGCCGAAGGCCACCAGGGCGGCGGCGAGACCGGCGGGTCCGGTGGCCAGGACCGGTCCGAGCATCACCGGACACAGGATCACCGCGGCGACGATCGTCGTCGGCCGGGAGCCGATCCGGTCGATCAGCGGACCGCACATCTGCATGCCGATGAACGCCGCGGCCCCGATCAGCAGGAGGAAGGCGCCGAGCAGTTCGTGTCCGGTGCCGGTGCGCTCGGTGATCACCGGGATGTGCGCGACCCACAGTGCGGCCAGGAACCCGTTGAGACAGAAGATCGTGGTGACCGCACCACGTGCACGCCGGGCGCGACGATCGGCGGCGGCGCCGACCGCTCCGGCCGGAGCCGCTCGACGCACCCCGGGACTCAGTCCGATGTGCCCGGCTGCCGCGGGCCCTCTGGTTGTCCGAGATGGGCGTTCACGCGCGCCACCTTACCGGTGAGCTCATCGGTGTGCCCGGGGCGGATGTCGGCCTTGAGGACCAACCCGACGCGTGGTGCGCGGGCCGCGACGGCGTCGGTGGCGGCCTTCACCACGGCCATCACCTCGTCCCACTCCCCTTCGATGTAGGTGAACATCGCCGTGGTCTGGTGCGGCAGTCCGGATTCCCGGACCACCCGCACCGCCTCCGCGACGGCCTCGCTCATACCGCCGTCGTCGGCGACGGCATCACCGCCGGACGGGCTCAGACTGAATGCGACGATCATCGCCTACCTCGCGGGGAGCCGGGGGGACAGCAGGTCAGGCGGCCAGGCCGGCACCGGTGGACTCGGCGTCCACCGACAGTTCGGCGAGATGGCCGTTGCGGGCGGCCCACCATTCGAAGATCACCGAGCCGAACGGCGGGATGGACGAGATCAGCGCCAGCGCGGTGATCTTGACATTCCACCGCAGGGACACGGCGGTGACCAGCGAGATCAGGATGAACAGGATGAACACGCCACCGTGGACGGCACCCGGGATGGCGACCGCCTCCTCGTGGCCGAGTACCCACTTGAAGAACATCGCGATCAGCAGGGCCAACCAGCTGAGGGCCTCGAGCCAGGCGACGATGCGGAATCGTTTGGCCGGGGTGGACAGGTCGAAGAATTGCCTCATGGTAGCCATTGTGCCGGAGGCACGCAGGCTCTACGACATCCCGTAGTAGAAATGCGACATGCGCGGTGACCGAGGTCACCGCGCATGTCGCATCAGGATCTGGTGTCAGGCCTTGGGGACCCGCACGATCAGGGCGTCGCCCTGACCGCCGGCGCCACACAGTGCCGCAGCACCGATACCGCCACCGCGACGCTGCAGCTCCAGCGCCAGGTGCAGGGTGATGCGAGCACCCGAGGTACCGATCGGGTGGCCGACGGCGATCGCACCGCCGTTGACGTTGACGATCTCCGGGTCGACGCCGAGCGCCTTGGCCGAGCTGAGTCCGACGGCCGCGAAGGCCTCGTTGATCTCGATCACGTCGAGATCGGACGGCGAGATGCCCTCACGCTCACATGCCTTGGCGATCGCATTGGCCGGCTGCTGCTGCAGCGACGAGTCGGGGCCGGCGACCACACCGTGCTTGCCGATCTCGGCGATCCAGCTGACGCCCAGCTCCTGCGCCTTGGCCTTGCTCATCACGATCACCGCGGCCGCGCCGTCGGAGATCTGCGAGGAGTTGCCCGCGGTGATGGTGCCGTCCTTGCGGAATGCCGGACGCAACCCCGACAGCGAGTCGGCGGTGGTGTCGGCGCGGATGCCCTCGTCCTCGGCGAACTCGATCGGGTCACCCTTGCGCTGCGGGATCGGGACCGGCACGACCTCGTCGGCGAAGACACCGTTCTTCCATGCGGTGGCCGCCAGGCGGTGGCTGCGCGCGGCGAACTCGTCCTGCTCGGCACGGGTGAAGCCGTCGGCGTCGTTGCCCTGCTCGGTCAGCGCACCCATCGGCTGGTCGGTGAAGGCATCCCACAGGCCGTCGAAGGCCAGGTGGTCGACGAGCTCGGTGTTGCCGTACTTGAAGCCGCCGCGGCTGCCCGGCAGCACGTGCGGTGCCTGGGTCATCGACTCCTGGCCACCGGCGACGACGCAGTCGAACTCACCGGCGCGGATGAGCTGGTCGGCCAGCGCGATGGCGTCGATACCCGACAGGCACATCTTGTTGATGGTCAGCGCGGGCACGTCCCAGCCGATGCCGGCCTTGATCGAGGTCTGGCGGGCGGGCATCTGGCCGGCGCCGGCAGTGAGCACCTGACCCATGATCACGTAGTCGACGGCCGACGCGGGCACGCAGCCCTTCTCGAGGGCACCCTTGATCGCGATGGCACCGAGGTCGACGGCGCTGAATCCCTTGAGAGATCCGAGCAGACGGCCGAACGGGGTGCGGGCACCGGCGACGATGACCGACGCGGACTGATCTGAAGCCGAGGACATGGAACCTCCAACGCAGGGGCGAAGCGCACAAACCGAGCGATCGCTTAAGTACTTTTCCGCATCTAACGCTACCGTGAGTCCATGACCGCTTCAGCAGCTGACCCCACCTCAGGCACCGCCTCGGCGACCGCGGCGATCTCCGACCTCGTCGTCGCGATCGATCATGTCGGAATCGCCGTCCCCGATCTCGACTCCGCCAAGCAGTGGTATGCCGACCACCTGGGCTTCGTCACCCTGCACGAGGAGACCAACGACGAGCAGGGCGTCCGCGAGGCCATGGTGGGCCCCGCCGACGGCGACGGCGGTGCCGTGATCCAGCTCCTGGCCCCGCTCACCCCGGAGTCGACCATCGCGAAGTTCCTCGACCGCAACGGCCCGGGCCTGCAGCAGCTGGCCGTGCGCGTGACCGACGTCGACGCCGTCATGGCCCGCCTCACCGGTGCGGGCGTGCGGGTCCTCTATCCCGAACCCCGCCGCGGCACCGCCGACTCGCGGATCAACTTCGTGCACCCCAAGGACGCCGGCGGCGTGCTGCTCGAACTCGTCGAGCCCGGCAAGCACTGATCCCGCCGCCGACACACCGTCGGTGACATCCCCCCGGTGAAGCCCTCCGCGGCCCGCGATCCGCGCCAATCCGATTCGTGACGGGGATCGGCGCGGATCTGCCCCTAGACTGGTCGGCATGTCAGTCCCCGCATCCAGGCAGCAGTTACCGTTCACGGTCGTGATGCGCGGTTATGACCGCGAACAGGTCGCCGACCGGTTGCGTCGCATCGATGCCGAGATGCGTGTTCTCGCAGCCGATCGCGATGCCGCGACCGCCAACGCCCGCGAGCTCGCCGCCCACCTGCAGGACGCGCGCGAAGAGATCGAGGATCTCCGCCGCGAGGTGGACAAGCTCTCGGTCCCCCCGACCACCGCGCAGGGTATGAGCGAACGTCTGTCCCGCATGCTCCAGCTGGCCTCCGACGAGGCCTCGGAGATGCGGGCCGAGGCGTCGTCGGAAGCCGCCGAGACGGTGTCGGTGGCCCGGCAGGAGGCCGACGACCTGCAGCGCAACGCCGCCGAGGCGGCCGACCGGATCATCCGTGAGGCCAAGGAGAAGGCCGCGGCGATCGTCGCCGACGCCGACGCCTACCAGCGCGACACGCGCAGCCGGATCGACGCCGCCGAGGCCCAGTCGAAGGCCGACACCGAGCAGTCCACCCGCCAGCGCGCCCAGCGTGCCTCGGCGATGGAGGCCGAGCACGAGAACACGATGGCCGCCGCGCGCGCCGAGGCCGACCGGATCGTCGCGCTGGCCCGCTCGAAGGCCGACGAACTCGAGACCGGGACCGCCCAGACCCTCGCCGCCGAACGCGAACGGCACGATGCCGAGCTCGCCGACCTGCGTACCCGCACCGAGGAGCATGCGGACGCGATCATTGCGACCGCACACGAGATCGCCACCGAACGTCTCGCCCGCGCACGGGATCTGGGTTCACGCGTGTCGACCGCACGCGACGAGATCCTCGCCGAGTTCGCCCGAATCCAGGAGACGATGTCCGGGCTGCCGTCGATCCTCACCACCGAGGTCGACCGTGAACTGACCACCGCGTCGGAGACCAGCGACACCGACCTGCTCAACCAGGAGCTGTCGGAGCGGGCCCGGATCCGCGACGCCCGACGGCCCTGAGTCCGGTCAGAACAGGGCCGGTCAGAACAGCCGGAACTCGGTGCTCTCGGCGCCGCGCAGCGCGTCGTAGTCGAGGATCAGACAACGGATTCCGCGGTCCTCGGCGAGGGTGCGCGCCTGCGGCTTGATCTGCTGGGCGGCGAACACGCCCTGTACCGGCGCCAGCCGCGGGTCGCGGTTGAGCAGTTCCAGGTAGCGGGTGAGCTGCTCGACGCCGTCGATCTCGCCGCGCCGCTTGATCTCCACGGCCACCGTCGCGCCGTCGGCGTCGCGGCACAGCAGGTCCACCGGCCCGATCGCGGTCATGTACTCGCGGCGGATCAGGGTGTGCCCGTCCCCCAGCGTCTCCACGTGCTCGGCGAGCAGCTCCTGCAGGTGGGCCTCCACACCGTCCTTCACCAGGCCCGGATCCACGCCGAGCTCATGGCTCGAGTCGTGTTCGATCGCGGTGATCGTGATGCGCAGTTCCTCACCGGCCTTGTTGGTCACCACCCAGTAGGCGGCGACGTCGTCGTGGGCGGCGGCCACCTCGTCGGGGACGTCGGCCTCGGTGAGCCAGCAGGGCGGGCTCATCCAGTTCAACGGCTTGTAGGCGCGGTCGTCGGCATGGATGCTCACCGACCCGTCGGATTTGATCAGCAGCAGCCGCCGCGCCTTCGGCAGATGGGCCGTCAGCCGTCCGACATAGTCCACTTGGCATTCCGCGATCACCAGACGCACGCCCACGAGCTTAGAGCCCGGCCGATCCGTCCCGGCGCCGTGGGCGGGTCAGTCCGACGGCGCGTCGGTGACGGTCTCGTCGCGGGCCCGCTTGAGCAGGAATTCCTCGGCGTCGAACAGTGCGACGTCCATCGTGGTGTGCACATGCGGCAGGGTCGGCTCGAATCCGCGCAGCTGCTCGGGTGCACCGAGATTGGGTGCCACCGAGTCCGACCGGTAGAGCTCCACCGACTTGCGCACCACGTTGTCGGGGTCGACCAGGATGCCGCGTTTGCCCCGCGACGACAGCACGAACTTCGTCCCGAGCACCATGGTGCGGGCCACCGGGTCGATCACCCCGATCCGGGAGATGTCCACGATCGCCACGTCGATGTGGTCGAGGTCGGCCTCGATCCGGCGCAGTGCGCTCTCCGCACCGCCGAAGGTGAGGTCGCCCTGCAGCTCGTACACCCGCACCCGGTCACGGCAGGAACGCAGATAGATCCGTTCGCGGTCCGACCAGCCGGCACCGATCTCGATGTCGGCGAGGTCGTAGACCGCGCGCAGCGTCGACGGGGCCTCCCGGGCGACGTTGAACATGTGCAGTCCCAGATTGGTCGACAGTTCCCGGCAGGTCTGCACCCCGCGGACGCTGTTGCCGTGTTGGTCGAGGCGCGGCGAGTACACGCCGATGCCGAGCTGACCGGGCAGCACGGCCATGATCCCGCCGCCCACACCGCTCTTGGCCGGCAGTCCCACGGAGGTGACCCAGTCCCCCGCGCCGTCGTACATCCCGCAGGTGGTCATCACCGACAGCAGCCGCTGGGCGACCTCGTGGCTCATCACCTGACGGCCGGTGCGCGGGTTGACGCCGCCGTCGGCGATGGTCGCACCGATGGCCGCGAGGTCGGCGGCGGTCACCGTCAGCGAGCACTGCCGGTAGTAGAGGTCGAGGGCGGCCTCCACCGAGGTGTCGAGCACACCGAAACTGTCGAGCATGTAGGCGATCGCCCGGTTGCGCGAACCCGTCGTCGCCTCCGACCGGTAGACCGACTCGTCGAGTGCGAGGCGGCGGCCCGCGCACGCGGAATAGAACTCGACGATGTCGCCGAAAACCCGGTCGACGGTGCCGGGGTCGACGCTCTTGACCGGCGGCAGCAGCATCGACGCGGTGAGGATGGCGCCGGCGTTGATCATCGGGTTGCGGGGACGGCGCCGCTCGTCGACGCTGACCTCGTTGAACGCCTCTCCGGAGGGTTCCACACCGATCTTCGCGTCGGTGGCGGCCGTCCCGAGCCGGCTCAGCACCAGCGCATAGGTCAGCGGTTTGGAGATCGACTGGATGGTGAACGCGGTGTCGGTGTCGCCCTGGGCATAGACATGTCCGTCGTGCACGCACAGCGCCAGCGCATAGCCGTCGGGGTCGACGGCCGCGAGCTCGGGGATGTAGCCGGCCACCTCGCCGGACGTGTCGCCCGCGCAGGTGGCCATGATGTGGGTCAGATAGCCGTCGACTTGTGAGATCACACGGAAGAACCTAGTGCAGTTCGACGCTCATGCCCGGGTGAACGCCGCCGGGCAGTGCGCTCGTGTCACAGACCTGGACGCCGTCGGCGAAGCGGTACGGGTTGGCCACGAGCAGCCCACCGAGACGTTTGCGGAGGCGCGAGATCTCGGCCCGCACCGTCACCGTGCGCGCGGCGGTGCCGAACAGGTGCTGCGACAGTTGTGCGGCACTGACCCCGGCGGGGTGCGCCGCCAGATGCGACAGGATCTCGGCGTGGCGCGGGGAGGCCCGATGCGTCCAGCGCCCACCGGCACCCCCGACCAGCACGGTCATCGTGCCGTCGGACCCGGTGCGCAGGTCGATCGTCGTCGCCGGGCCGTCCCCGGGGTCGGACACCATCCGGAGCAGCCATCCGCCCGGGAGGGGTTCGACGTCGCATTCACCGAGTGTGTGCACCCACGACCGGCCCGGACCGAGCCCGTGCGGCAGCGTCAGCCGGGAGCGGGGCGCGATCTCGTCGACCGCGGCGACCCAGCCGTCGACGTCGACGGCGATGGTCGGCCCACCCGACCGCGCCATGATCGGGGCGGCCACCGCGCGCAACTGGTCGAGGACGTGCCGGTGATGGTCCCGCAGTTGCGACTCGGCCAGGCGGGCCACCGTGTCGACCAGTGCCAGGGTGGTCGGGTGGATGGTCGCGGCCGGACCGCTGACGTCGACGACGCCGAGGACCGCCCCGGTGCGCGGGTTGCGGATCGGGGCGCCTGCGCAGGTCCAGGTGTGATGGGTGCGCACGAAGTGCTCGGCGGAGAAGACCTGCACCGCGCGGCCGGATTCCAGGGCGGTACCGATCGCGTTGGTGCCCACCGCCGACTCGCCCCAGCACGCACCCTCGACGAAGCCGAGCCGATCGGCACGCTGCAGCACCCGCGGTGCACCGCTGCGCCAGAGGACATGGCCGTCGGCGTCGGCCACCACCAGGATGTTGTCGCCGTCGGCGACCACCGAGTCCAGGCCTCGGGTGAGGCCGTCGAGCACGGTGTCGAGGCCCGATCCGTGGCGGCGTGACTGCAGGTCGGCGGCCTCCAGCAGATGCAGGTCGGCGCCCCGGTCCGGATCGATGCCGGCCCCCAGCAGACGTGCCCACGACTCCCCGATCACCTGCCGCGGCCGGGCCGGCGGGCGGTCACCGGCCATCGCCGCGTCGTACACCGCGCTCAGCACCGCGGCGAACTGTCGGGGATCGTCGCCGGCGGACACGGCCGGTTCGAGCGTGGAAGTACCTGACGTCACACAGCGATTGTGCTCCCCGTCACACACCCGCGGCAATCGTCACACGGGGTTGCAGGGGGTTGCAGCCGCCCGCGGACCCGATCGGCAACCCGCTGCAACCCTTGCGAGCAGCCCCGGAGGCGGAGTGTGCTGTCCATCACATTCGGTGCATGACACCGAGCACGACGTCCGAGCACGAGCGCCCATCCGCGACTCCCATCCCGAGAGGATCATCATGACCCAGACACTCGAACCCGAGGTCGCCACCTCGACGGCCTCCCCCCAGGACCGTGCGCAGCGGTGGCTGGCACGCTTCGAGGCGGCACTGGCCGCCCGCGATGTGGCCGCGGCGACCGGCCTGTTCGCCACCGACAGCTTCTGGCGCGACCTGGTGTCGTTCACCTGGAACATCAAGACCGTCGAGGGCCGCGAGCAGATCGCCGACATGCTCGGCAGCCGACTCGCCGACACCGATCCGTCGGGATTCGCCACCAGCGAACCGGCCACCGAGGACGGCGGCGTGGTCTCGGCCTTCATCGAGTTCGAGACTGCGACCGGCCGCGGCTGCGGACACCTGCGGCTGCGTGCCGACGCCGACACCGGTGAGGACCAGGCGTGGACCCTGCTGACCAGCCTGCAGGAGCTCAAGGGCCACGAGGAGTCCCAGGGATTCGACCGGCCGCGCGGTGCGGTGCACGGCTCCGACCCCGACACCCGCTCGTGGGCGGAGAAGAAGGCCGACGAAGACGCCTCCCTCGGCCGCACCCGACAGCCGTTCGTGCTCGTCGTCGGCGGCGGGCAGGGCGGGATCGCACTCGGCGCGCGACTGCGCCAGCTCGGCGTGCCGGCGATCGTGATCGACCGGCACGAACGTCCCGGCGACCAGTGGCGCAAGCGCTACAAGTCGCTGTGCCTGCACGATCCGGTCTGGTACGACCACCTGCCGTACCTGCCGTTCCCGCCGAACTGGCCGGTGTTCGCGCCGAAGGACAAGATCGGCGACTGGCTGGAGTTCTACACCAAGGTGATGGAGGTCCCCTACTGGAGCAAGACCACCTGTCTGTCGGCGAACTACGACGAGGTGGCCGGCGCCTGGACCGTCGAGGTCGACCGCGACGGCGAACGGCTGACCCTCTACCCGCAGCAGCTGGTGCTCGCGACCGGCATGTCCGGCAAGGCCAACGTCCCGGACTTCCCCGGCCAGGACGTCTTCGCCGGCGACCAGCACCACTCCAGCCGACACCCCGGCCCGGACGGCTATGTGGGCAAGAAGGTCGTGGTGATCGGTGCCAACAACTCCGCGCACGACATCTGCAAGGCGTTGGTCGACAACGGGATCGACACCACCATGGTGCAGCGGTCGTCGACGCACATCGTCAAGTCGGACTCGCTGATGGAGATCGGGCTCGGCGCGCTCTACAGCGAGCAGGCGGTGGCCGACGGGATGACCACCAAGAAGGCCGATCTCACCTTCGCCTCGCTCCCCTACCGGATCATGCACGAGTTCCAGATCCCGCTGTACGACCAGATCCGCGAGCGGGACAAGGACTTCTACGACCGCCTCGAGGCCGCCGGGTTCGACCTCGACTTCGGCGACGACGACTCGGGTCTGTTCATGAAGTACCTGCGGCGCGGCTCGGGCTACTACATCGACGTCGGCGCGTGTGAGCTGGTCGCCGACGGCACCATCAAGCTCGCTCACGGCGACGTCGACCATCTGACCGAGAACAGTGTGGTGCTCGCCGACGGCACCGAACTGCCGGCCGACGTGGTCGTCTATGCCACCGGCTACGGGTCGATGAACGGATGGGCCGCCGACCTGATGGGCCAGGAGGTCGCCGACCGCGTCGGCAAGGTGTGGGGGCTCGGTTCGGACACCACCAAGGACCCCGGCCCGTGGGAGGGCGAGCAGCGCAACATGTGGAAGCCGACGCAGCAGCCGGGTCTGTGGTTCCACGGCGGCAATCTGCACCAGTCACGGCACTACTCGCTGTATCTGGCATTGCAGCTGAAGGCCCGCCTCGAAGGCATCCCCACACCGGTGTATGGCCTGCAAGAGGTCCATCACCTCCGCTGACCCGATACGGTGGGACTCGGTCGGACCACGCCTGGCACCGGACCTCTCGGTGCCAGGCGTTCGGCGTCCGACGCGCACACCGATGTTGGTCGACGAGCGGAGCCGCCACGATGCCCACCCCACGCCGGAACCTGCTGGCCGCGTACCTGCCCACGCCCGGTGGTGAGGATGCGCTCGGGCTGGGGATCGCGATGGCCCGGTCGCTCAACGCCGACCTCACCGTGTGCATGGTGCTGCCGCCCGCCGACCGTGCCAAGACCCCCGAGGCCCGCAGTCTGACCGAATCGCTCGACGACCAGGCCGCCGACTGGCTGGCGTCGGCGACCGCCGACGTGCCCGACGACGTCGTCGCCGAAGGACATCTCGCCTTCCACGAGAACGCCGCGGAGGGGCTGGTGCTCGAGGCCCAGCAGACCCACAGCGATGTCATCGTCGTCGGCGGTTCCGGCGGCGGGATCATCGGCCGTCACTCGCTGGGTTCGGTGGTCAACGATCTGTTGCACGTGTCGTCGACGCCGGTGGTGATCGCACCGCTCGGGGCCCGGGAGTCGGCCGAACCGATCCGCCGCATCACCTGCGCCATCGGTCGCCGGGGCGGCACCGGTGCACTCCTCGAGACCGCCGTCGCCACCTGCCGCCATACCGGTTTCCCGCTCCGGCTGATCTCGTTCGTGACCGCCGACGGCCGTCTTCCCGGTGACACCCGCACCGCGGCCGACGACCCCGCGCGCGCCGAGGCCGCCGAGCATCTGCGCGAACTGGCCGACGACGTCCGGGGCCGCCTGGAATCCGGACACGAGATCTCCACCGAGATCATCGCGGCCGAGTCCGTCGAGGCCGGTGTCGGCCTGGTGGAGTGGGCCGCCGGCGACATCGTCTACGTCGGATCGAGCCGCCTGGCCCGTCCGCTCCATCTGTTCCTCGGTTCGACGGCGTCCAAGATGCTCCGCGCACTCGCCGTTCCGATGGTGGTCGTCCCCAAGGACGCCGACGTCGAGGAGAGCTGACACCCGGGTCCACCCGGATTGCCGCTCACCTCGCCGCGTGGACCGGTCGGCCTGGGTGGACCGGTCGCGGCCGGGTCAGCCCTGGTATCCGATGGTCTCGTCCACCCAGTCGAGGATGACCTCCCCGACGTACTGGGAGGCGACCGGAGCGTCGTGGTACTGCGCACCGTTGGTCTCGCCGAAGCGGATGAACTTCTTCTTCTCGACCGTCAGCCCGTCGTAGAGCGCGGTGGGGCCGTCGCCGAAGAAGATGTCCTCGACGTAGTCGGTGACCAGGGTCGGTGAGGTGATCGCGGCCATCTGCTCGGGGCTCAGGGTGAACTCCTGCACCCGTCGCGAGATGCCGTACCAGTCGGTCGGTATCTGTCCGGCCGCGGCCTCATCATGTGCCTCGGCGGTGTAGATCTCCAACCGTTTGCGCAGGGCGAACGACTCCTGCGGGCTGGCCCCGGCGATGACGTCGTCGGCCCAGATCTTGTTGACCACCTCGGCCGGTCCCGCTTCCGCGATCTTCTTGATGCTCTCGGGGAAGGCTCGCCACGAACTGTCGAGCCCGGGGTCGGCGATCACGGCGGCCAGCCGATGTTCGTAGGCCGCGGCGCGGGCGACGAAGTAGCCGCCCAGGCTGATGCCGTGCAGCACGATCTTGTCCTTGTCGACGTCGTCACGCCCACCGAGATAGTCGACGATCGGGGTGATCACCTTCTCCCAGTCCGGCCGGAACACGATGTTGTGTTCGAAGAGCATCGACCCCTGTCCGGGGCCCTCGAAGATGAAGACGTGGTAGCCGCGCTCGAGGGCGGCATCACCTCCCTCGGCGAGCATGTCCACGTTCTGGCCGTCGCTGCCGTTGTTCATGATCACCACCGGCCGGGTACCGCTGCCGCCGGAGAAGAACCATCCGGGCAGCGGGTGGTCCTCGTAGGGAACCGACACCGACTCCGGGGCGGGGCGGGCCAGGCTGTTGGCCGCAGTCCATGCCGCGTTCATCGAGCCGTACACCTGCGCCTCGGCTCCCGGCGTCGACGTTCCCAGGACCCAGAACAGCGCCTGGTTGTAGTACTGCGCCGCACGCATGTACCGCGCACTCGCGGTCACCTTGTGTCCGGCCTTCAGCGCTTCGTCGGCCTGTTGGGTCAGCAGGTTCCCGGAGGCGATCCACGCGTCGTACACCGACTGATACGACGCCCCACCCGGCGCCGCATTCGCCTGGTTGACCGCGGTCAGGACCTCACCGACGGCCGCCGAGATGCCCGACGCCCCGAGTGCGATCATCGACTGGAAGTTCAGGTCCTCCTGGGTGAACAGCTGGAAACTGCTCACCTTCAGCTCACCGGCACCAGGTGCCGGCGGCACGGTCGAGACCGGGGGAACCGATGGTTGCGCCGATGTCCCCGACGAGTTGTCGGTGGAGCATCCCGCGGCGAGCAGCCCCAGACCGGCGGTGGCCGCGGTGAGGAAATGACGACGTGCGAGCATACGAACTCCCTGGCCGGCCCCCGGTTGGTATCGGCCCCTCCCTGCCGGGAGCGTAGAACAGGAGCTTCGATCTCGCCCGGATTCACCTCGGATTTCGTCACGAACTTGCAGGTCGACGTCCCGCAGCCACTCCCCGCATTCGACGGAGAGTCGGGGACGGTTCCGTACCCGTGCGAAAACCCGGGGAAGGTTCGGATGTCGAGAAGCCTGTGCCCTGAAACCAGGGGAAAGTTCGTCACCCCGTCCCGCTGAAACCAGGGGAAGCCCG
>NZ_BCNF01000170.1 GCF_001485495.1 Gordonia desulfuricans NBRC 100010
GGGACCGTCCTCGCCGACGCCGTGACCACCGTGGCCCGGTGGGGCGAACTCCCCGACAGCCCGCGGCTGACACTCGTCCCGGCACCCACCCGCCGCGCGGCCGCCCGACGCCGTGGCGGCGACCCGGTCACGGGGATCGCCGCCGTGGCCGCCACACGGCTCGGCCCACGGGTGGGCACCGCCCCGTTGTTGTTCACGGCGTCGGCCACCAGGGACTCCGCCGGGCTGTCGGCGCGGGACCGACGGGCGAACCTCCGCGGCGGCATCCGACTGCGTCCACACCACCTCGGCACCGCCCGCATGTCGGCGGTCCTCGTCGACGACGTACTCACCACGGGAGCCACCGCCGCCGAGTCGGTGCGGGTCCTCCGGCATGCGGGGATCGATGTCACGGCCGTGGTGGTGCTCGCCGGCGCGTGAGGCCCACCCCGACGACCCCGGCGGGGTGTCGCTCAGACGATCAGGGGATGACCGGGATGGTGCCCGGGGTCATGGCCGGCTCGACCTCGGTCCAGTACTCGTCGGCCTGGCCGTTGCTGCTGCCCAGTCGCAGCACCCCGCGCTGGTCGGAGATGTAGACCGTGGTGGGGTTGGCCACCACCGCGGTGACCGGCGGCGACACGTTGCCGCTGAGCAACCCCACCGCGGGGGTGCCGTTGATCGACAACTGCACCACGGGAGAATCCCAGCTCTCGCGGGCGATCATCAGCGTGGTCGGTGACGCCCAGTCCAGCGACACCGCGCGGCTACCGATGTTGTAGGCCGCGATCCGCGGATGGGCCAGGGTCAACCGGCCGTCGGCGTTGGTCGCGAGCACCGCGAACACCACCTGACCGCCGACGATCAGCCCGACACGCACCCCGTCCGGCGCGACCTGCAGTTCGGTGATCGAACCGCGCACCAGCGCCGACACCTGTCCCGGATCGATCTCGATGGTCCGGGGTTCGCCCGTCTCGTCGTCGCGTATCCACTGGGTCGGTTTGCCGTCGACCACCGCCCACACGACATCGGAGTCCGGTCCGAACGACGGTCTGGTCACCGTCAGCCCGGACGCGATCGGCGTCGTCGCCGCACCGTAGTCGCCGACCGTGAGGTTCAGCCGCGGGTCGGTGCCCTCACCCGCCTGGACCGCGGCCACCCGCTTCCCGTCCGCCGACAACGCCGCCGAGCGCACCAGACGACCGGTCCCGAGCGGGCCGCCCACCGCGACCGTCCCGGTGTCGGTGACCTTCAGCAGCGCCCCGCCCCGGATGACGTTGAGCCCGACGTCGGTGGCCGGCATCACCGACGGATCGAACGACCGTACGTCGGTGGTCTGCCAGCCGCTCGCGCGGTCGGCGAGCAGGGGTGCGCCGTCGGCGTTGATCACATACGGGCCGCCGATGTCGGCACCGTTGAGGGTCCAGATGATCTGTGCGGCGAGCACCGTCCGATCGCGCACCGACAGATTGCCGATGCCGATCAGCTCGATCCGGACACCGCCGTTCGCTCCCGGGGTCACCGGACCACGCAGGGACGCCCCGGTCGGCAGGGCCGAGTCGACGGCCGAGGCGAGGTCGGCGGCCGGACCTGCGAGCAGCACCCCGACCAGCGTCGTCGCATCCGAGTCGAGTCCGGAGTACAACCAGCGCGGGTCGGGTACGAGATGCGATCGGGTGCGGTCGGTGAAGTACGCCGACACCGCACGATGGGTGATCTCGAACTGGGTGCGGTCGATCATGGTGCGCTCGGGCAGGGTGCCGTCGATCCGCCACTGCCGGCCGACCTTCGACAAGGTCACCGTGGTCTCCACCCGGCCGGTGGCCGGGGTCAGCTGCCCGTCACTCATCAGCACACCGACGTTGTCGCCCACCAGGCGCATCCGCACACTGTTCTCGCTGCGCTGGTCGACGTAGGTGTTGATCTCGTCGAGGATCAGCGCCGCACCGCGATCGTCCCACTGCTCGGCCGCCGAGGTGGTCAAGAACTTCCGGGCCGCGGCATGGCCGTCCGCGGGTGCCGCCGTCGCCTTCAGGAAGGCTCGGACCAGGGCCTCCGGGTCCATGTCGGCCTGCGGTCCCGGTACCGCGTCCGACGGCCCCTGACGCGCGAAGGAACTGATCGGCTGCGGCGAGGAACTGTTGGGGACTCCCCCACATGCGGTGAGCAGCGACAGGACCACCCCGAGGATCACCACCGCCACTGATCGACGGGTCACCCGATGGCCGCGCATGCGGTTGTGCAGCTCACTCATCGTCGGCCGCTCCTTCACCGGCGCGACCGGAGGTCTTGGTGGCCGAGCGGGTCACCGGCTTGACCGCACCGACCGGCTTGAGCGGCAGCGGGCTGCCCAGCACCTTGTGCCCGCGCACCAACGGCAGCGTCAGACGGAAGCAGGAACCCTGACCGGGCTCACCCCACGCCTCCAGCCGCCCCTGGTGCAGACGCGCGTCCTCGATGCTGATGGCCAGACCCAGGCCGGTGCCACCGGACCGGCGGAACCGCGACGGGTCCGACCGCCAGAACCGGTTGAAGACGAGCTTCTCCTCACCCGGGCGCAGGCCGATGCCCTGGTCGCGGACGGTGATCGCGACCGCGTCACCGTCGGAACGCATGCTCAGGGTCACCGGGTTGCGTTCGCCGTGATCGATCGCATTGGCCAGCAGGTTCCGCAGGATGCGTTCGACGCGGCGTGGGTCGATCTCGGCCAGCACCGGCTCGGCGGGCAGATCCAGGATCAGTTCGGTCCCGGTCTCCTCGGCCAGGTGCGCAACGGTGGCCAGCGCGGCGTCGATCGGGATGGCCATGTCCATCCGTTCGGCGGCCAGCTCGGCCATCCCCGCGTCGTGCCGGGAGATCTCGAGCAGTTCGTTCAGCAGGGTCTCGAACCGGTCGAGTTCCTTGTCGAGCAGTTCCACCGACCGGCGGCGGACCGGGTCGAGCTCGTCGCGGCCGTCGTAGAGCACGTCGCTGGCCATCCGGACGGTCGTCAGCGGGGTCCGCAGCTCGTGGCTGACGTCGGAGGTGAACTGCCGTTGCAGTCCACCGAACTCCTCGAGATGGGTGATCTGCTTGGACAGGCTCTCGGCCATGTCGTTGAACGACATCGCCAGCCGGGCCATGTCGTCCTCGCCGCGCACCGGCATGCGTTCGTTGAGCCGGCCGTCGGCGAATCGGACCGCGATCCGCGACGCCGAGCGCACCGGCAACACCACCTGCCGCGACACCAGCCATGCGATCGCCATCAGGAGTCCGAGCAGCACCACCCCACCGGTCAGCAGGGTGCCGCGGACCAGGTCGACGGTGTTCTGTTCACCGGCCAGCGGGAACACCAGATACAGCTCGAGGCCCGGAACGGTGGAGTTGGTGGGGGTCCCGACGATGAGTGCCGGGCCGCTGCCACCGGTCCCGTTGGGCACCGACGCGTACTGGTAGGCGATCTGTCCGCCCTGCACCATGTCGCGCAGTGGCCGCGGGATCTCCGACACCGGGCCGACGCCGGTGTCCTCGCCGTCGCGGTTGTTCACCGGGACCATCAGGACGATGTCGAAGCTGCCCACGGTGCCGGCGGTCTGCCCGCTGTCGACATCGCGGTCGGTCAGGGTCGACCTGGTCTGCCGTAGCCGGTTCTGGATCGACATGTTGCTGTCGCCGCTGGCGAGATCACGTTCCACCGCGATCCGTGCACGGTCGATCTCCTCGGTCGCCGCGGTGAGTTTCGCGTCGAGCAGCCGATCGGTGATCTGACTCATCAGCACGAAGCCGAGGATCAACAGCACCACCACCGACAGCACCAGCGTCGACACCACGACACGCAGCTGCAGCGAACGTCGCCAGATATGACCGAAGACCGCGCCGATGCCGGTCGCGGTCCGGGTCAGACGTCCGAAGGTGCCGTTGACGCGCCGTCGGGTCCGGCCGATCACGGCGGGCCGGCCTTGTAGCCGACCCCCTCACCGTGAGCACGACCTCCGGGTTCTCCGGGTCGGTCTCGACCTTGGCGCGCAGACGCTGCACGTGCACGTTGACCAGCCGGGTGTCGGCGGGATGCCGGTAGCCCCACACCTGTTCGAGCAGGACGTCACGGGTGAACACCTGGCGCGGCTTACGGGCGAGTGCCACCAGCAGATCGAACTCCAGCGGGGTCAGCGAGATCGGCACGCCGTCACGGGTGACCTTGTGCGCCGGTACGTCGATCTCGACCGGACCGATCGAGAGCAGTTCGGCCGGCTCCTCGTCGGTACGACGCAGCCGGGCACGCACGCGTGCCACCAGTTCCTTGGGCTTGAACGGTTTGACCATGTAGTCGTCGGCACCGGATTCCAGACCGAGGACGACGTCGACGGTGTCGGACTTCGCGGTGAGCATCACGATGGGCACACCGGAGTCCGCACGCAGCACGCGACAGACGTCGATGCCGTTCATCCCGGGCAGCATCAGGTCGAGCAACACCAGGTCCGGGCGGATCTCGCGCACCGCGGTGAGTGCCTGCGTACCGTCGCCGACGACGAAGGGTTCGAACCCCTCACCCTTCAGCACGATCGTGAGCATCTCGGCGAGCGCGGCATCATCATCGACGACGAGGATCCGTGGCTTCATGCCCCCAATGGTGACACTTCTGTGACCGCGGCGTGGTGACCGACGCGCCGGACTGTGTATCACCGCAGGTCGCGTCGCGCCTTTCCACAACCTTCGAGTCGACGGCTCGATCGATGCCGGGATGGGGAACAATCGGCACCACACACCGACGAGATACGAGGGAGGGCCGCGTGGGCCGGTTGATAGCGGTGGAAGGAATCGACGGCGCAGGCAAGAACACCCTGGTCACCGGACTCGTCGAACACTGGCGGGCACAGGGTCTGCGCGTCGCCACCTTCGCGTTCCCGCGGTACGGCCGGACGGTGTTCGCCGACGTCGCATCCGAGGCCCTGCACGGCGAACACGGCGACCTGCGCGAGAGCGTCTACGCGATGGCGTTGCTGTTCGCCCTGGACCGGTCCGCCACCGCCGAGGAACTTCGGTCGGCGATCGCCGGCCACGACGTCGTCGTCGTCGACCGCTATGTGGCATCCAATGCCGCCTACAGTGCCGCCCGCCTGCGCGAGGACGCCGACGGCGCCGTGGTGCGCTGGGTGCACGACCTCGAGTTCGGCCGGTTCGCGCTGCCGGTCCCCGATCGTCATCTGCTGCTCGGCGTACCCGCCGAGGTCGCGATGGCCCGGGCCCGCTCGCGTGCGTCGTCGGCTCCGGGCCGTGCCCGCGACCACTACGAGCGCGACGACGACCTACAGGTCCGGGTCGACGCCGTCTACCGTGCCCTGGCCGCGTCCGGCTGGATGTCACCGTGGGCCGAGTCCGTCGACCAGACACCCGCCGACCTCGCCGACGTCCTGCTCGCGCCGACGACCGCATCGACCGAATGACCTTGCCCGACCGCCCGCTCCTGCTCCGCTAGCCTGGTCTCATCGAACATCGCGAGGACGTCCCATGACCCAACCGCCCGCCGGCGGCCCGCCCCAGCAGTGGGGGCCGAATCCCGGTCAGATGCCGACGCGCGCGATGGGAACCCACCAGGTCCCCCCGTCCGGGGCGGGCGCACCTCAGCCCTATCCCCGGGTACCGCAGGGATATCCGCAACCGGGCAACCCGCCCGCACCGGCTCCCCGGCAGCCGGTGCCGCAACAGCCGGTGCCGGGGCAACCGGTGCCGGGGCAACCGACGCCCCAGCAGCCGTTCCCCTACGCACCCGTACCGCCGCAGGCCGGACCGGCCTACGGTCCGCCGGGTCCCGCCGGTGGCCCACCCGGGATGGGACCGGGTGGCATGGGACCGGGTGGCATGGGACCGGGTGGCATGGGACCGGGTGGCATGGGACCGGGCATGCCTCCGCCAGGTGGTCCGCGCCGCAACTGGGGTGCGATCACCGCGATCTCCCTCGGCGTGGTGGCCGTCCTCGCCATCGCCGCGCTCGCCATCACCCTGATCGTGCAGAACACCGGCGACGGCACCACCGTCGCGAGCGATCCCACCACGTCGACGACCGGGTCGGGATCGACCGCACCGAGTACCGGAACCGACCCGGGTGGATCGAATCCCACCGATCCCGATTCCACCTCCGGTGACGTCCCCGCGGCCGGCGATCCGACCGTCGCCTATGCCGTCGCCGAGGCGATGCAGCGCTACCTCGACGCGTTGAACGCACGTGACCTCACCCGCATGCGCAGTGCGGTGTGCAGTGAGGTCCGCGACGAGGTGCCGTCCCCCTCGAACAACGGCGGCACCATCGTCCTCGACCGGCTCGCCCTGCGATCGGTCACCGGCGATGTCGCCACGTCGGACGTCGTCATCCACACCGAGATCGGGTCACAGCGCACCGCGCCCGATGTGAAACAGGCGTCGTTCCGTCTGGAAGAGGGCACCTGGTTCTACTGCCCGGGCACCGAGGCCGACATCGGCATCTGAGTGGTATCGGTACCTGCATGGTGTCGGTATCTGGGTGGGTATCGGCATCTGAGCGGGTGTCCCAGATCTCCCAGCAGACACGAGTGGGCCCCGGCGACCTCACCGGTCACCGGGGCCCACTCGTCGGGTCGACGCCCGCTCAGTAGCGGTAGTGCTCGGGCTTGTAGGGGCCCTCGACGTCGACGTTGATGTACTCGGCCTGCTCCTTGGTGAGCTTGGTCAGCGTGCCGCCGAGAGCCTCGACGTGGATGCGCGCGACCTTCTCGTCCAGGTGCTTGGGCAGCCGGTAGACCTCGTTGTCGTACTCCTCGGACTTGGTCCACAGCTCGATCTGGGCGATGACCTGGTTGGAGAAGCTGTTGCTCATCACGAACGACGGGTGGCCGGTCGCGTTGCCCAGGTTCAGCAGACGTCCCTCGCTGAGCACGATGATCGAGTGACCGTCGGCGAAGGTCCACTGGTCGACCTGCGGCTTGATGTTCAGGCGGGTGGCGCCCGAACGCTCGAGGCCGGCCATGTCGATCTCGTTGTCGAAGTGGCCGATGTTGCCGAGGATGGCCTGGTTCTTCATCTGCTCCATGTGCTCGAGCAGGATGATGTCCTTGTTGCCGGTCGAGGTGACGACGATGTCGGCATTGCCGATCGCCTCCTCGACGGTGACCACGTCGAAGCCGTCCATCAGCGCCTGCAGCGCGTTGATCGGGTCGATCTCGGTGACCTGCACGCGCGCACCCTGGCCGGCCAGCGACTCCGCGCAGCCCTTGCCCACGTCGCCGTAGCCGCAGATCAGCACCTTCTTGCCGCCGATCAGGACGTCGGTACCGCGGTTGATGCCGTCGACCAGCGAATGGCGGGTGCCGTACTTGTTGTCGAACTTGCTCTTGGTGACCGAGTCGTTGACGTTGATCGCCGGGAACACCAGCTCACCGGATGCGGCGAACTGGTACAGGCGCAGCACGCCGGTGGTGGTCTCCTCGGTGACCCCCTGGACCGACTCGGCGATGGTCGACCACTTCGTGGTGTCCTTCTCGAAGGACGCGCGCAGCAGATCCAGGAACACCTTGTACTCGGCCGAGTCGTTCTCGTCGGCCGGCGGGACCACACCCGCCTTCTCGAACTGTGCGCCGCGCAGGACCAGCATGGTCGCGTCGCCGCCGTCGTCGAGGATCATGTTGGCCGGCTCGCCGGGCCAGGTGAGCATCTGCTCGGCCGCCCACCAGTACTCCTCCAGGGTCTCGCCCTTCCAGGCGAACACCGGGACACCCTTGGGCTCCTCGGGGGTACCGTGCGGGCCGACGACGATCGCGGCCGCGGCATGGTCCTGGGTGGAGAAGATGTTGCACGAAGCCCAGCGGACCTCGGCGCCGAGTGCCACCAGGGTCTCGATCAGGACTGCGGTCTGCACCGTCATGTGCAGCGAACCGGACACGCGGGCACCCTTGAGCGGCAGCACCTCTGCGTATTCGCGGCGCAGTTCCATCAGACCGGGCATCTCGTGCTCGGCCAGCGAGATCTCCTTGCGGCCGAACTCGGCCAGGGAGAGATCGGCGACCTTGAAGTCGATCCCGTTGCGGTTGTCTGCCGTAGGTGCGTCGTTCTGCACCGTGGTCATGTGTTCCCCTTTGTGTGTCGGTCGAACTCTGGTCGAGAGAACTGCAGTGGAATCGTGCACCGCCGCGCAGATGGGCGCGTATCGGTGTCACGACGCCATCGATCCACAGACCAGGCTATCCGACCCTCACCACACGACGTCAGTGGTCTCCGGCGGCCCTGTCGCCCGCGCCGACCGGGTCCGGGACCTCACCGCGCGCGCGGCGCCCGACCATCGAGTGGCGCATCCCGTAGAGGAAGTAGACGGCGACGCCGATCACCATCCAGATCACGAAGCGCAGCCAGGTCAGTGCGGTCAGATTGAGCATCAGCCACAGACATGCCGCGATCGCGAGCACCGGGATGATCGGTCCGCCCGGCACGGTGAACCCGCGTTGCAGGTCGGGGCGGCGACGCCGCAGGATCATCACGCCACCGGCCACCACGATGAACGCGAACAGGGTGCCCACGTTGACCATCTCCTCGAGACGGTCGATCGGGAAGAACCCGGCGACCACCGCGACGACCACACCGATCAGCGCGGTCAGCCGGATCGGTGTCCCGAACCGGGGGTTCGTCGCGGCCAGACCACGCGGCAGCAGCCCGTCGCGGCACATGGCGAACAGCACCCGGGACTGGCCGAGTACCAGCACCATCACCACCGTGGTGAGACCGGCCAGCGCGCCGATCGCGATGATCTTCTCCGCCCAGGTGATCCCGTTGAGGGCGAACGCGGTGGCGAGGTTCTTCGGTTTTCCGTCACCGGCACTGGTGGCGAGCTGGGTGTAGCTGACCATGCCGGTCACGACGATGGTGACCAGGACGTAGAGCACGGTGACGATGGCCAGCGAGCCCAGGATTCCGCGGGGCACGTCCTTACGCGGGTTCCGGGTCTCCTCGGCAGTGGTCGCGACCACGTCGAACCCGATGAACGCGAAGAACACGATCGAGGCTGCGGCGAGCACGCCGTACCAGCCATAGGAGCTGTCGCCACCACCGGTGATCAGCGAGAACAACGACGAGTCGACGGACTTCTCGACGCCCTCCCCCTTCTCCGCCGGCGGGATGAAGGGGCTGTAGTTGCTCGCCTTCACGTAGAAGAAGCCCACGATGATCACCAGCAGGACCACGCCCACCTTGATCGCGGTGATCACCGCACTGAACCGCGACGACAGTTTGGTTCCCAGTGCGAGCAGGACCGCGACCACGGCGACGATGACCATCGCCCCCCAGTCGATGGTCTGGGAGCCCACCTCGACCGTCCCGCCGCCGAAGCCGAAGACACTGCCCAGATAGGACGACCAGCCCTTGGACACCACCGCGGCACCGACCGCGAACTCGAGGATGAGGTCCCAGCCGAGAATCCAGGCCAGGAACTCGCCGAACGTGGCGTAACCGAAGGTGTATGCCGACCCGGCGACGGGGACGGTGGAGGCGAACTCGGCGTAGCAGAGGGCGGCGAGTGCACAGGCGATCGCCGCCATCACGAAGGCGAGGGAGATCGCCGGGCCGGCCTTGTTGCCCGCGGTGGTCGCGGTGACGGTGAAGATACCGGCGCCGATCACCACCGAGACGCCGAACACCATGAGATCCCACGAGGTGAGGTTCTTCCGGAGCCGGTGTCCCGGTTCGTCGGTGTCCGCCATCGACTGCTCGATGGACTTCGTCCGGGTCAGCGCATTGGCCACGGTCCCAGCTCCCTCCGACGTCGATCCATCCCCCCGAAGGATGGCCGCACGAGTTGTGTGCTGGCGACGTTAGTCCTTCGACTCACCGCAGGAGGCGGAACCGCCACGCACCGCGTGTCGGTTCCGCGGGCCCGGTCCGGCGGGTCGTCGACCCACCGGACCGGGTTCGGTCACCCGGACGCGGCGACCCGCGCCGTTCTCACGCGCCGGAGAACCGGCGCGCGATCATCGAGTCTGTCTCGTGCATCACGTTGCGGGCGTTGCCGACTCCGCGACCGAGTCCGACGAGCTGTTCGCGAGACTGCGCGAACACCTGGTCCCAATGCTGCTGGGCCTGCTCGTAGGCCGACTTGGCAGCCGGCGACCGCCAGTTGCCGTCGAGTGCGGCGACCTGGCGTTTGAGTTGTGCGGCAAGATCTTCGAGCCGCTGGAATTGATTGTTGAGTCCGCCCTGCAGATCGCCGAGTGCGGCGAAGTCGTACTGGATTCTCCCGGACATGTCCGTCCTTCCGATCGGTGGTGTGGGTTGCCGACGGGCGCCCGAGTCGGGCGAACGCCGGTGATGGATGTGGTCGCGAGAGCGTGGAGTCGACGCTCCCGCGGTGGGCCTGCCTGCCCTACAGCCGCAGCGGCCCTTCGGAACCGAGGTCGGCAGCCGCCATCGCGTCGTGATCCTCGTAGCCGGTGAAGCCGGCGGTCAGCTTGGTGCGGATGTCGTCGAGCGCCTGGTTGAGCGTGTTCGCCGACGAGTTCCAGTCGGTGTGGGTGGCGTCGAATGCCGTCGATGCCCGACCACTCCAGGTGGCCATCCCGCTCGACGCGGTGGACGCGATCTGCCGGATCACCCCCTGCATGTCGTCGACGATCTGGGATACCGTCTGCGCTGTCGCAAGACCGGACGAGACGTCGATGTCGACAGCCCCCGCAGCCCCTTCGAGATTCATGGTGCTCCTCCTGTGTTCCGGCACCGACGTCGCGATGCCCCCGAGCGACATCCGGGATGGATGTCACTGATGCCCGGTCGCTACCCGGGCCTTCCCCGACCGGTCACGGGAACCACCGCCCGTCCGGGAGCGTCTCGACCAGCAGGCGTACCCCCTGCGCCAGCCGATGGCCGGTCCCCGGTGTGAGCGTGGTCCAGCGACCACCATCGAGA
This sequence comes from Gordonia desulfuricans NBRC 100010, assembly GCF_001485495.1. Taxonomy (GTDB): domain Bacteria; phylum Actinomycetota; class Actinomycetes; order Mycobacteriales; family Mycobacteriaceae; genus Gordonia; species Gordonia desulfuricans. The sequence continues at coordinate 10,876 of NZ_BCNF01000170.1, forward strand.
GAACCACTGGGGCTGAGCACGATTCGGCCCCGCTCACCGTCGACGACGGCTAGCGCCCCACAACTCTGGGTGACGACACCCGCGCCGTGCGCGATCGCCACGATCTCGGTCCGTGCCGCCGGTGCGGCCAACGCCGCCGCCAACCGCGTCGCGTCGTCCGCCCTCGCACCGATCGTCCGCAGTACCGCGGCGGTGTCGTGCCGGTCACCGCACCGCGCCAGCCGATCGACGAACTCGTCGGTGGGGACCCGGATGTCGGCGAAGGTCATCGGTGGCGCCTGCCCGCACAGCGCGCGGATCACCGCGCCGAGTCCGGCGGCATCCGCGATCTCGGGGAACCCGAGGGCGATCCGATCTCCGGTCCGCACCGCGAGCACATGCTCGTGGCCGCGCCGGGCGAGACAGGCGCGGCGTGTGCCGTCGGCACCGAAGACCCGGACGGCGAGTTCACGCTCGGGGCCGGTGAGCACGCGCACTGCCGTCGACGACCAGTGGTCCGGGCGGTCGTCGACGAGGGCTCCGCACTCCTCGAGTTTGCGGTCGGCGGCACGATCGGCGGCTGCCGAGAGCTCCGCGTCGTCGTCCGTCGGCCACAGATCGAGGACGACCGGCCATGTCGGGAAGCCGGTGCGCTCACCGAGTCGGCGCAGCGCCGCGACCCCCAGTTCCGCCCCGCGGGTGTTCGCGAGGACGGCGTCTGGGACGAGCCCCGCCCGGGTTCTGGTTCCGGTCATCCGGTCACCTCGTCGCCCGGTAACACGAGCGTCTCGCTCAGGTAGCGCGGATCGAGACCGTGGGTGCCCTCGACCACCGGCGCGTCGGCGACAGCGACCTCGGCCCACGTCGCCGGACCGTCGCCGGCCACCCCCGCTGCACTCACCGTGACCGCAGCCCCCATCGGATGGGTGCGGACGTCGTCACGACCGGTTGCCCCGATCGCCGCGGCCGGGGCCATCGGGGCGATCGGTGGCGTGATCGGTGAACTCGGCGGCCGGGAGTCGACCGGAGCGGACACCCGCGTGGGTTCGGCGACCGTGGACGCGGGGACGGTCGGGGTGTAGGCACCACGGATCGTCGGGACCGATGGCACGACGACGGCCGCCGAGAGCCCGGAGACGGGTTGGGCCGCAGTGGTGTCCGCGGCGGACCCGTCCGACGACGACCCGGGCGCCGGTGGTGCTGCCGTGATGGCACCCGCGGGTGCCGGATGCGGTGTGAGCCAAGGTCGTGCGACGGGTTCTGCGGCCACCTCGTAGGCCTCCATCACCCGTGCGGCGCGCACCCGCTGATCGTGGACGGCCCGTTCGGCGTGTGCGGCCGCGCCGGAGACGAGCGGCACCACCGACGCGGCGGTGGCGGCGAGGTCGGCGAGACCGTCGACGAGGGCGATCTCGGCGGGATCGGGCATCGCCAGCCGCGCGACGGTGACGGCGGCGGCCTGCTGTTCGACGAGCACCGCCGCGGTGGCGGCATTCGCCGACATCTCCGCAAGCCAGTCGCCCAGCGCAGACAGCTGCCCGAGTACCGATTCCGCCGCCCCCGATTCCCATCCGGCTCCGAGTTCGGCGAGAACCTTTCCGTACGATATTGCCGCCCTGCCCATTTCGGCCGACACCACCGACCATGCCATGGCCGACTCCGCGAGTGGGGACGGTCCGGCCCCGGCACCGAGATCGGCAGCCAGTCGCGCACTGGTACGTGCGTCCCAGATAATGCCGGTGAATCCGGTCATTGCCCATTCCTCTCGTCACTCGGGATGTGGTGTCACAGGTGTCGCACCGGCCACCGCGGCCGGCTCGAATCCATCGGTACCGCCACGGTGCGGTGTTCGCGTGCCGGCCGGTCAGACCGGGGTCGCCCGCAGACCGCTCGCGGCGGCGTCGTCGGCGGCACTCACCCCGCGCGCCTGATCTCGCATCGCCGTGGCGAGGGCGCGCAGCCTGACCACCCCACCGGCGGCGTCGGTGCCGAACCGTCCGGCGACCTCGGTCACGGTGTGTGCCACCGCGACCGACACCTCATCACGTCCGGACGGCGGCACGTCGAGTGCCGGAGACCATCGTGTGAGTCCGGCCTCGAGGGCGTCGGCGATGGTGTCGAGTTCGGCGGCGGCGCCGGCCAAGACATCGGGATCGATGTCGATTCTGTTGCTGCTCATGATGTCTCCTGAACGGTCGGGTTCCGGATCGGGATGTCGGGTCAGATCGTCGGGCCGTCAGGACCGAGTCGGAGCCGGATGTCGGGCATGGGTTCGGGTGGGGCGTCGGGGGTGTCGTCGCCGAGGACCGGTGGCGCGACGCCGGGTGTGACACCGACGAGGTCGCGCCCGTTGTCCTCGGTCACCAGGTAGTCGGGCACCTCGTGGTTGCCTTCGCCACCGAGACCTCGCGCCGCCCCGGCCGCGGCCACCGGGGCCATCGACGCCGGGACAGGTGCCGCGGCGACCGATGCGGCCCGCGTCGACGGACCGGGCGTATAGCTCGCCGGTTCGGTGGCACCGACCCCGCCGGGTACCGACGTCCGGGCCGCGCCGAGCGGCCCGGCCCCGAGTCCACCCACACCCAGTCCACCGCCACCGACCCCGCCTCCACC
>NZ_BCNF01000171.1 GCF_001485495.1 Gordonia desulfuricans NBRC 100010
CTGCACTCCGCGGTCGGAGTGGTGAATCAGCCCGGCCACATCCTGGCCGGCCCGCGAGCGTGCCCATAACCCCATGTCCAGGGCGTCGAGCGCGAGGTCGGTATGCATGGTGGTTGAGACCTGCCAGCCGACGACCATGCGGGAGAACACGTCGAGGATGAAGGCCGCGTACACCCAGCCGGAGTGGGTGCGGATGTAGGTCAGGTCGGCGACCCACAAGGTATTCGGCGCTTCTGCGGTGAACTGCCGTTTGACCCGATCGGCTGGCTGCGGCGTCTCGGCCCCCTCACTGCGTGTGGTCTTACGTGTCTTCAACCGCGGTATCCCTTGCAGCCCATCGGCTTTCATCAATCGCTCGACGGAGCAGCGGGCCACGTCGAACCCCTTTCTGCGTAGTTCGGCGTGTACTTTACGAGCACCGTAGACACCGAGGTTGTCGGCATGCACGGTGCGGATCTCACCGAGGATCTCGCGGTCACGGACCACTCGTGGTGCCTCGACTCGTCGAGAGCTCAGATGAGCTCGCACCGTGGACGGAGCGATCTGGGCGGCCGTATTGCGCAAGGCCGCGCAGATCGGATCGACTCCGTGTTCGTCACGGTGGGTCGCGACGAACTCCACGATCAACGCTGTGGGCGGTCGATCTCCGCCGCAAAAAAAGCCGAGGCCTGCTTCAAGATCGTGTTCGCCCGCCGCAGCTCACGGTTCTCCCGCTCCAGCTGCGCGATCCGCTCCGCATCGCTGGTCGTAGTTCCCGGACGCACGCCGCCGTCGATCTCGGCCTGCTTGACCCACGTCCGAAGCGCTTCAGGATGCACGCCGAGTTGGTCGCCGATCCGTTTGAGCGCACCCGGCCGCGTAGCCGGGTCCCGACGGGCCTCCACCGCCATCCGCGTTGCCCGCTCCTTCAGCTCAACGCTGTACTTCCGAGGTGCTGCCATGCTCTCTATCCTCCACAGGTTCGAGAGCCTCCGACAAACCCGGGGCGGTTCACACCGAAGCCTCAGTCGGGACCGGCACACCGGTGGCTTGCGGGTTGGCCTCGTCGGGAATCGTCGGATCGGGCGGGACGCCACGAGCTCGGCGGCGTTCGAGTACCTCGTCGAAGATCACCCGGCGCCTAGCTCGCAACCGACGAAGACGGAGCAGCCGCCACCCGGGGTCAGCGTCGGTGGCTCCCTGCAGCACGCACGTGTCCGAGATCCACAGGCCATCAAGCCCATCCGCCGACTCGAAAACGCACTTGGTGAGATCCATCCCGGCCAGCCTCACCCCGGCCACATGTGCCCGCTGCAACGACACACCCCGGCCGGCCCGGGGCCGGCGAACAGTTCCCTCAAGTACGTGTCGAGACGATAGTGCTCCAGAATGATTCCCAGGAACTCATCAAAGCGCATCACTGGAGACGGCTTCGCTACACGACCATTGTTGTCGAACAGTGGTGGTATCGACACGAATCTGTCAGCGAGTGCGGGCATCTCCATCGCTTCGATCAACGACCCCGGGGCCAGGTCCGCGGCGGTGAGATCAAGTCGCGCAGCGGCAAGCACCAGATGGAAGCGATGATTCGCTCGTAAACTCTGCCCCAACACCTTGCCCGCGACCAGCTCAACCCGGACCGGCACATCGAACACAGCCGCGCTCACATCGACAACGCCAGCGACAAGACCAACCGTGACCAGAGGCCCCGACCACACCGTCCCTACCAACTCAAGACGCCGAAAACGACAGCCGGACAGCTGCGCGCCGCCAGCAAAGATCGCGTCGGTGAACTTGGCGTCGCCGGTGAAGGTCGCGCGGTAGAACCCGGCGTCGCCGGTGAAGGTCGCGCGGTAGAACCCGGCGTCGCTGGTGAAGGTCGCGCGGTCGAACCCGGCGTCGCCGGTGAAGGTCGCGCGGTCGAACCTGGCGTCGCCGGTGAAGGTCGCGTCGGTGAACCTGGCGTCGCTGGTGAAGGTCGCGTCGGTGAACCCGGCGTCGCCGGTGAAGGTCGCGTGGTCGAACACGGCGACGCCGGTGAAGGTCGCGTCGTCGAACCTGGCGGCGCCGGTAAAGGTCGCGTGCTCGAACACGGCGTTGCCGGTGAAGATCGCGTGGTTGAACCTGGCGTCGCGGGTGAAGATCGCGTGCTCGAACCCGGCGTCGCGGGTGAAGGTCGCGCGGTCGAACCCGGCGTCGCGGGTGAAGGTCGCGTGGTTGAACCCGGCGTCGCGGGTGAAGGTCGCGTGTAAGAACACGGTGGTGTTGGTGAAGGTCGCGTGGTTGAACCCGGCGACGCCGGTGAAGGTCGCGCGGTCGAACCAGGCGCCACCGGTGAAGATCGCGTGGTTGAACCAGGCGTGGCCATCGACTATGCACTGGGTGAGGTTGATTGAGGGTAGCGAGGTGTTGTCGAGGTCGAGGTCGCCGTCGATGCGGGCACCGTATAGGGCTATCGGCGTGCCCAGCGTAAGCAGGAGGTGCTGGAGGAATCCTGCCCGCACCGTGCGATCGGATCCCCACGTTGCCGCGTCGTCGGGAGAGGGGGGCTCTGGTCTCGAACGTTCGTGCCGCGTGCGGAGGTCGACCGTGCCGCCGCCGGCCGATACCGCCTCTAGGAGTTGCCGTTCGGCATCAGTTGTCGCCTCGCCGTCCACCTGTGCCCTCCCACGCCCATCCGGTTCCATCCTCGACGTTCCCGCCGCGCAAAGACTCGATCGGGAGCGAAGTCACAAAGGGCAATCTAGTCCGGCGATGCGATCGAGGTGGTCCCAGACATTCGTCGAAGGTCTGTCCGCCGTAAACGAGGTCGGGCGTCTCCACGTGCCGGGCCGTAGATCACCTCGGCGCACTCCACCCCTCAGCGCTTCTAGCTCGGGGTCCGGTGTCACCCACCCGACCCTCGCCGACATCGCAGCCCCCGCCGACGCCACGAGCACCGTGATCTCCCAGGTAAGTGTCATCAAGTCCCAAGTAGGGTGTCAAAGTCTCAGTTGCGTTGTCACCCGACACCGATCACAACGAGAGAAGTAGGTCCGCCTGCATCTGTTGCAACATTACAGCTTTTACTGGACACCCTGCGTATCACTTCGATGCGTATTGCTGTGGTTGGTGCGCTCGAAATTGCGCATATCCGGCGATGTTAGGCGTTGCTGCGGCGTTCGATGAGGACGACGTCTCGCCAGTGGCCGTTGTGTTGGCCGATGCGTTCTCGTGTTCCGACGGTGCGGAATCCGTGGGCGTGGTGCAGTGCGAGGCTGGCGTGGTTCTCGGGGAAGATTCCTGTTTCGATGGTCCACACTCCTGCGGTTTCGGTGGAGTCGATGAGCGCTTGTAGGAGGGCTGTGCCGACGCCCTTGTCGGAGTGGTTGGGGTCGACGTACGAACTGTGTTCGATGACGCCGGTGTAGGCGCACAGGCTCGATGCCGGTGATGCGGCGATCCATCCGGTGACGTTGCCGTTGGGGTCGAGGGCAACGAATCGGTGGTCGGGTAGGTGATCGCGGTCGAACTCGGGCCAGGTTGGGGCGGCGGTCGCGAAGGTTGCGTTGCCGGTGTCGATGCCGGCTTGGTAGATCGCGAGGACTTGGGGTCCGTGTTCGGGCGCCATTGGTGCGATGACCGCGCGTGTTGTGTGGGGCTCGGTGGGGTTGCTGCTGGTGGTCACTGGTTTGGGTTCAGTTCGCTGCGCTGGGCGTGCAGGCGGTGCTCGTGTACCCAGTTGTGGGCGGCGATTTGGACGGCGTCCCATGGTGATCCCAGGGGTGGGGTGTAGGACAGGTCGAGTTCGCTGAGCGCTTCGACGGTCATGCCGTGGTGCAGGGCTGTGGCGTAGGTGTCGATCCGTTTGGCGATTTCGGCGGTGCGGTGGCCGATGAGTTGGGCTCCGAGCAGTGTGCCGGTCTTCTGGTCGGCGGTGATGCGGATGTTGATCGGGGTGGCGCCTGGGTAGTAGGCCTTGTGGTCATCGGGTGTCGAGGTGGTCGATACCGGTGTCCAGCCGCGGTCGGCTGTGAGGGCTTCGGCTTCTTTGAGCCCGGTGCGGGCGGCGACGAGGTCGAAGATTTTGACGACTTGGGTTCCGAGGGAGCCGGTGTAGCGGGCGGTTCCGCCGAGGGCGTTTTCACCAGCGACGCGGCCCTGCTTGTGTGCGGTTGTTCCGAGTGGGAGCCAGGTGATGCCGAGTTGGCGGTGGTGGGTGTGGACGGCGTCGCCGGCGGCGAAGACGTCCGGCAGGTTGGTGCGCATCTGTTCGTCGACTGCGATGGTGTTCTTGATTCCGAGGTTGGCGCCGGCGGCGGCGGCGAGGTCGGTGTCGGGGCGCACGCCGACCACGACGAGCACGAGGTCGGCGGTGAGGTGGTCGGTGTGGCCGTCGCTCGCGGTGGTGACGGTCAGGTCGCCGTTGTCGGCGCGGTCGATGGCGGTGACCAGGGTGTTGGTGAGTACGTCGACTCGGTTGCGGACCAGTTCGTCGTGGACGAGGGTGCCGAGTTCTGGTTCGACGGTGGGGAGGACTTCGGGGAGGGCTTCGATCTGGGTGACGGCTAGGCCTCGGGTGGTGAGCCCTTCGGCCATCTCCAGGCCTATGTAGCCGGCACCGATGATGATCGCGGTCTTCGGGTCGGTGGTGGTCAGGGTGTTCATGACGGCGAAGGTGTCGTCCATCGAGTGCAGGAGGTGAACGCCGTCGTCAGGGCCTAGTTGGTCGAGGCCGGTGATCGGTGGCCGCACTGAGACCGCGCCGGTCCCGACGATGAGGGCGTCATAGTCGAGGTCTCGTGAGACACCGTCGGGCCCGGTGACGGTGAGGCGGTGCCCGGCGGTGTCGATCGCGGTGGCCCGGGTGTCGGTATGAACGGTCATGCCGGTGGCGGCGAGGTCGGCGGCGGTGCGGTGGGCGAGGTTGCTCCAGTGCGTAACTTCGCCGGAGACGTAGTACGGGATGCCGCAGATGGAGAAGTTCGGGTAGGCGTCGGCGACGACGACGGTGACCTCGCTGGTTGGGTCGAGCTCGCGAGCCCGCAGTGCGGCGGAGATTCCGGCGTCTGATCCGCCGATAGCGATGATCTTGCGTGCAGGCATGGGTGTCGGTTCCTTCCGAAGGGACACGGGGTATGTGAGGTAGAGCAGGGCACCGCGCTGGTGGGAGAAGTCGCGGGAGCGTGCGGGCAGACCGATCAGCGTCGGTCAGGTAGTGGCAGGTAGGAGCTCGGCGAGGAGGTCGCGGACGCGGTAGTTGAGGTCGTCGCGGATCAGACGAACGGTCTCGATGGGGTGGTTGTCGGGGTCGGCGACTTGCCAGTCCAGGTACCGCTTGCCCGGGTAGATCGGGCAGGCGTCGCCGCAGCCCATGGAGATCACGACGTCCGCGGCCGCGACCACATCGTCGGTGAGCGGCTTGGGGAACTCGGCGGCGAGATCAAGGCCGATCTCCCTCATGGCTCGCTCGACGATCGGGTTGATGTCCGCCGCGGGTAGAGACCCGGCTGAACGTACGTGCACTCGTCCTGACGCGTGGTGGGTCAGGAGCGCGGCGGCCATCTGTGAGCGGCCAGCGTTGTGGACGCAGATGAACAGCACTTCGGGCACGGTCGTGGTGGTTGCGCCGGTGGACTGCGCTAGGGCGGCGAGGCGTTCTGCGGCGAACCTGCCTGTCAGGGTCACCAGGTGAGTGTGGATGCGGGACGTGCGCCGCAGCGCGGTGTAGGACTCGAATACGACCCGTTCGACGGTCTGTTCGGACACGATCCCGCGGTACTGGGCGGCGAGCCTCTCCGCGGTTCGCGATAGCAGGGCTTGGGGCATCAGCAGATCTGGTGTCCCGGCTGATTCGGTCGTGGCGTCGGCGTTCATCAGGCTTCTCCCGGTTCGTAGATCCCGACCCGCTCCGGCGCTAGCGCGCGGTGAGTTCGGCTGCCAGCGCGGTGACGCGGGCAGCGATATCGTCGCGGACCAGGCGCATCCGTTCGATCCCGTCGATTCCGCGCTCGGACGGTTCATCGGTGTCCCAGTTGATCAACCTGACCCCGGCAGGGGCGTCGACCACGGCTTCGCGGCCGAGGGTGACCACCAGGTCGACGCGGGCGAGCAACTCGGGATCGATGGGTTTGGGAGTCTCGCCGGTGATGTCGATGCCGACTTCGGTCAGGCTCTCGGCAGACAGCCCGTTGACTGCGGTGCCGGGTTTGGTTCCAGCCGAGTGCACCTCGACGGCCTCGCCGACGGCCTTGCCCATCAGGCCGGCGGCCATCTGAGACTTGCCGCCGTTCTTCACACACACGAACAGCACACTCGGTGCGGCCGCGTTCTCGGTGATCGTCAGGTTGTCGGGCATCAGTTCATGCTCCTAGAAGAGTCCGCGGAAGCGGAGGTAGAGGACGGGGTGAGGGGGAAGCGTTTGCGTAGGGCGAGGGAGACATAGACCAGGCCGACCAGCACGGGGACCTCGATCAACGGGCCGACTACGCCGGCGAGGGCTTGGCCAGAGGTCGCGCCGTAGGTGGCGATCGCGACGGCGATGGCGAGTTCGAAGTTGTTGCCTGCCGCGGTGAACGCAAGCGTGGTGGTGCGTTCGTAGCCCAGGCCCATGACTGCGCCTAGGAGGTAGCCGCCGCCCCACATCACTGCGAAGTAGACCAACAGTGGCACGGCGATGCGGACGACGTCCCAGGGACGGGAGGTGATCTGTTCGCCCTGCAGGGCGAAGAGGATGACGATCGTGAACAGCAGTCCGTAGAGTGCCCACGGCCCGATCTTGGGCAGGAACTTCGCTTCGTACCAGTCGCGGCCCTTGGTCTTCTCGCCGATCCGGCGTGACAGGTACCCGGCGAGCAGTGGGATGCCGAGGAAGATCAGCACCGACTTGGCGATCTGCCACGGAGAGGTGCTGATAGTCGTCTGTTCCAGGCCCAGCCAGCCCGGCAGGATTGAGAGGTAGAACCAACCCAGGACGGCGAACATGATCACCTGGAACACCGAGTTGAGGGCCACCAGGACAGCTGCTGCCTCACGATCGCCGCAGGCAAGATCGTTCCAGATGATCACCATGGCGATGCATCGTGCGAGGCCGACGATGATCAGGCCGGTGCGGTACTCGGGCAGGTCGGGCAGGAAGATCCAGGCGAGGGCGAACATGAGCGCTGGGCCGAGCACCCAGTTCAGTAGCAGCGATCCCAGCAGTAGTTTGCGATCCCCGGTGACGGTGTCGAGGCGGTCGTAGCGCACCTTGGACAGGACCGGGTACATCATGATCAACAGGCCCAGGGCGATCGGCAGTGAAACGCCGTCGACCTGGATCTTCTCCAATGCGGTGTTCAGTCCAGGGATCATCCGACCCAGCAGCAGACCGGCGACCATGGCGACGCCGATCCACACCGGCAAGAACCGGTCCAGAGTCGAGAGCTTGCCGACGACCGGCTGATGCCCGGCCGTCGGGGTGGGGCTGGTCACGAGTGAACCTCCATCGAGGTAGCGAGCTCGCCGGACTGCAGGATGCCGGCGAGCGAGGACAGAACATCGGGGACAACGCGGTAGTACACCCACGACGCGCGGCGCTCAGACTCGAGCAAACCGGCGTTCTTGAGGACCTTCAGGTGATGGGAGATCGTCGGTTGCGAAACGTCGACGGCCGGGGAGATGTCACACACGCACGCCTCACCGCCCTCGTGGCTGGCGATCAAGCTGAACAGTCGCAACCGGATCGGGTCGGCGAGCGCCTTGAACACCACAGCAAGATCAACCGACTGCCGCTCCGAGAGGGGCTCACGCACCAACGGCGAGCACCGCACAGTGACATCGGTCAACGGAATCGAGTTCGACATACATCGATATTGACAGATATCAATACTGGTCGCAAGGGTGCATGCAGTCCACGTTCGACACGAGACTGGTCGCCACCCGAACATCGGGTGGCGACCAGCCTGGCGCCCTAAGAGAAGGTTGCGTTCAGCAGCAGTTCGCCGCGGGAGTGCAGCATGCCGCGGACGTAGATTCGCCGGCGGGGACCGCGGCAGCGACCGGTTCGCCGTTGAACGTCTCAGCGTCGGCCAACACGGTGTAGACCTCCCACCGCTCGGCGTCGGGAGCGGTGACCCACACTTTGTCCTGAGTGGCAAAGCAGCAGGTTGCTCCGATCTCCTCTTCGGTGAACAGCTTCTCTGCGGTGAATCGGGCGATCTCGGCGTGCACCTTCTCGCTGGAGTCGACCTCTACGCCGAGGTGATTGATGCTGCCGCCCTGGCCGGGGTTCTCCAGGAGCACCAACTTCAGTGCGGGCTCAGTGACGGCGAAGTTGGCGTAGCCCGGCTTGACCTTCGCCGGGCCGACGCCGAACAGCTTGGTGTAGAAGGCGATCGACTGGTCGAGATCGTCGACGTTGAGGGCGAGTTGGACGCGTGACATGAGATCCTCCAAGGATTCGACATACATCAAAAGTGTTGCGCCTCAAGTTCTAGACCAGAGTTTGACATATGTCAACGGATGGGTAGGTTGGGGTCATGCCCAAGACGCTCCCTGTGGTCGATATCAGCGCTCCGATCTGCTGTGCACCGATCTCCGCAGGTCCGATGGAAGCCGATGCGGCACTTGAGCTGGCGCTCCGACTCAAGGCGCTGGCCGATCCGGCGCGAATTCAGCTGGTCTCCATCCTCATGGGCGCCCGACCAGGTGCGATCAGCACCAGTGATCTCGCCGAGGCTCTCGCACTCTCGGCGGGTACGGTGAGCCACCACCTCGGTCAACTCAAAAAGGCAGGCCTTGTCAGCTCCGAGCGTCGAGGCGTGAACGTCCTGCATCGCGCCGAACCGGACGCACTGGAAGCACTTCGAGGCGTCCTGAACACATGCTGCTAGCCGGCCTGATCGGCATAGCGGTCGCTACTTGGAAAGACCGGCCTGACCATGGCCGCCACCGGTGGCGTCTGGCTATCTCACCCAGTGATCACTAGGGGACTGATCTCTGAGACGTCGGTGGTCGTGCGGGCCAATTCGAGGTCGTAGTGCACCTGCATGTTGAGCCAGAAAGCATCGGACTGACCGAAGAGTCGGCCGAGGCGAATCGAGGTGTCCGGGCTGATGCCGCGGCGCCCGAGGATGATGTCGTTGATGCGGCCTGCCGAGACGTGGATTGCCGCGGCGAGCCCGCGCTGGGAGAGCCCGTATTCGGGCAGGTAGTCTTTCGCGAGCGTTTCGCCGGGATGGATGGGTGCGAAGTTGGCCATTAGAGCCCTCCAAGTCAGGTCGGCGACAATCGAGGATCTCCACGTCGAATGTATCGCGTACCGGCACACGGTACACCCTGCGGACTTAGTCGGTACCTTTGCGTGGACCCTGTGACGTCGCGGTTGGTGTTGCACTCGTGACCGGTCAGCGGATTCGTCGGCCCGCGTAGCGCGCCCATGTCTCGCCGGATCGTTCGGCGTGATGGAACGCGACCTGGTGGCTGTAGCCAAGAGCGTCGGCGACGATCGGAGGAGGGCACTCTAGGACGAGGTCGTCGAGTGCGCTGTTGCGGGCACCGAGGTTACTCATGCCGATCAGGCGCAGGCGGTGCATGATCGTGTCCGGATGTAGGTGATCTCCGGCGTGCGTGCCGGGGAACAACCAGGGATTGCCGTGTCCGCTGGTGCGTAGGTTCGTGCGACGGGCGAGCAGGTCACGGACGAGTTGAGCGAACGGTTCAGGCACATCAACAGGGTGCTTGCCGAACGTGATCGCCATCGGAGTGCCGTCGACGATCGATGATGTCTGCAGTCGGACAATGCTTCTCAGCGGCTGCGCATACAGGAGAATCAGGACCCCGGCGACCCTGTAGGGGAGCGTTTCACTCTCGCCGGTAAGTAGTTCCCTGATCCAGGCGATCCTCTGTTCTTGGGTCAGCGATGGCGACGTCTTTGGAGCCCGGTGGCCGAGCTGCACGGTGGCGTTGAGCCTGTCTCGTTTGCACACGACCAGGAACGTTCGGATGGTGTATCGCGTCGTTGGTCCTGTTGCGATCCATTGGTCGACGTCGCGCTGTGTACAGGTCTCGATCGTGCGTCCGTAGGTGGACCACAACCAGCTCAGGAACTTGACGGTCTCGGTGATCTCTTGTTTCGCCGATCGCACCGACGGCTGGGTATCGCCGCCGGCATCGGCGATCGCGCGAATCCGCCGCAGATGGTGCCACGTCGCAAAGTGGCGAGCGGGCCTGGCGACCTCAGCAGGTAGATCGATGAGCTTGTCGTCGATCCACTGTTCGAAACGTGGTAGCCACCGATCTCGAGGTGGCAGTAAGCCGTGGTGCTCCATCACGTTCCGCAGATGCTCAGCCGCCCGACCGGGCCGAGTGTCCAAACCCTCGTGGGTGGCGGCGATTGTGCCGGTCGCTAGCCCGTGCAGCAGTTCCTGGACTTTCGGTGACCGTTTCCAGATCAGCGTCGACTCGGGCCGCTTGGCGGCGCAGAGGGCGTCGACCAGGCCAACGAGAAGCGGGTCCGACGGCGGCCCACCCATGATTTCGTGCAGGTCGTCACGCACCGCGCAGCGAGCGCAGATCGTCCCGCGGTGGTGACCGGACTCCTCTCCACAGCGGCTGCACCGAAAGTCGTCGACGATACCCGCACACGGTCCACACACTGGCGTGCCGTCGGGGAGAGGCGGGCCCGGAAGGAGCCGTTCGGCGCCGCATACTGGGCACGTCCCGTGAGTGTGGATTGCGGTGAACCAGCAGGTGAAGCAGATTCTGCCTTCGGGCCAGTGCGCCTGCGTCCGTGTGGTCGATCTACCGCAACGATCGCACACCCACGGTCCATACGTCATTCGTGGCCGGCCGCGTACTGGCCGATAGGGGACTAGGCCGTCAGGTTCCATCCGGTACTCACCTCACATCGTGGCTGCTACTCGTCGAGGATGTTGGCCCGCCGTGGACGAACCGCGCGGTCCAACCGCACAACGTTCGGGCCGGCATTGGCGGCTCGGTGGTGCTCGCGAGCATTGACGGCGGTGACTGTGAGAAGGGCGTCTGGGCCGCACCCGAAGATGTCGCACAACGCCGACATCAACTGCAACGACACCCGCTCAGGTCGCTGGTTGACCAGCCGATAGACCTGGGGGCGGGACAACATGATGTCGCGTTCGGCGAGCAAAGGGATCAAGTCCGTGGTCGTGTTCATTCCGCGCGCAGCCATCAACTCCGCCAGCCGCCACGTGTAATCGACCTTGCGTTTCATTCGGGAGTGCCCTTCGTCGTGCTGTCCAATGCCTTCGTCACCGTCCGGTCCAACACCGACCTCAACGTCGACCGCCGAAAGTCGTCCGAGGTGAACTGATAGATCCCCGTAGTCGAGGCGTACTCGTGGCCCATCTGGTCCTGCACGAACCGGGGATCCCACCCATCCTCGAGTAGATGGGTGGCGTACGACCGCCGAAACGAATGCAAATCCACTCCGTCGGGGGTACCGAGATCAACGCAGTAGCGCCGTACACGACGAAGGAGCGTCGACCCCACCACCAGACCACCTCGTTCGCTGCAGAACAGATCAAGGCTGTCGGGATCGCCTCGCCCGTTTGCGATCCAATCCTCGATGATCGGAGGTGTCCACCGCCACACAGTCAACACCGACCGGGGTTTCGGCGGTGATCCGCGGAACGCCTTGCCGTAGCGGACCTTGCACACCCCGAACTTCCCGAACTCGCGAGCATGAGGATTGCGGGCGAAGTCCACCAGTTGTAGGTGAGTAAGCTCGTTGAACCGCAAACCGTAGGCATACGCGACCTTCATCATCGCGGCGTCCCGGTAGGCCGCCTGCCAGCCCTTCTTGCTAGTTGCACCGATCCGAGCGACCTCATCGTCCGCGTACTCAAACAAGGCCTGAAGCTCCTCCTTGGTGTACGGGCGCTTGCTCGCCCGGCCGTCGTACTCCTGGACGTGGCTCGCTGTGTTCCAAGCAGAAAAGACCTGCGCCGGGTACGCGTCGAACAGTTGCTCGCAGACGCGGTCCCACCCGTAGTCGGGGTTGCAGATGTACGAACAGAATGCCCGCAGTGAACTGTGGTAGCCACGCAACGTCGCGTGCGTCACGTGACGAACCGACCGAAGGTCCGCAGAGAACTCCTCAACCATCACCGGCGACCAGTTCCACGGCTCCTCATTCGAGTGCTCAATGAACCTCTGCACACAGCGCACACGCCGATCGATCGTGGAGAACTGCAGATTCCTGGACAACTGCTGGTTCCGCCATCCGTCGAGCATCAACTCGACGACACGTTCCTCGGGCCGCAGAAGCGGCACAGATTCGACCAGATGCACTCGGCCGACCTCATCGATCTGCATCGGAACCTCCACCAGAATCGGATTCATCTGATGATTCAATGATGCATCCAATGAGACGGTAGGTCAATACCCGCAGGTCAATCGAGCGCCGCAATCAAGCAAGCCGGCGGCCGGCGTGACCGCAGCTCGTCCGACTGTCGACACCCGGCATGGCTGAACGGGCATGTATACGCAGGTCACGACGCGATAAGATGAAACACGATCCACCCGGCGTGGGGGATTCGGGGTGATTCATCTGATGCAATACGCAGGGTTCAGGTTGACATAATCGTCGTTATCGGCGTATTCCGTTGTGATGCAACATCTTTCGCAGATGCGGCCAATGTCCGATCCCAGAAAAAGGTGAGAGTAATCCAGGAAAACATGAGAGTTGACCGACATTCGGCCTGAATCCATGAAGACCTGAGAGTGCACGCGCACCGCGCCGGCGACCGAGCTGATGAGCCCTCATTGCCCTTGCCTGAGCCCGGATCTGTATACGCGCGTTTCGTCACCGTGACGCATTGGTGAGACGTATTGCCCTGTAGGACAACGGTTTACGTACAAATATGTGGATAATCGTGATTATCCACATATTGTGCTGCCCGCCTCCGGGTGGTGGTCAGCCGGCGTCTTTCGGGCGGTCGACGAGTCCAAGGCGTAGGTGTTCCGAGTGGTAGACGGCCTCGTCGAGCAGCTGCGCGACATGAGTGTCGTACAGGCTGTAGGTGATCGAGCGGCCGGCGCGTGCACCGACGACAAGACCAAGGTTGCGTAGCAGCCGCAGTTGGTGAGAGACCGCGGACTGCTCCATGCCGATCGAGTCGGCGAGATCCGTCGGACCACCAGTCGTCCTTCAACCCGTTCGGCGATCTTCCGGGAACGGAACGCGACGAAGGGCACCTCGGCGACCTCGGCCTTCGAGATCCACCCGCCCGTGACCTCGTCACGGATCGCGTTCGGGTACTCGATTGTCTCCCACCCGTCCTCGGGGATCGTCGCGATCGCCGTCTTCACCGCGGGGTCCATCCGAACGGTGATGGACACGTCCGCGCCGGCCTTGATCGCGGTGCCGATGGTGGCGTGGCCGTAGAACGCGGAGTCCGCCCGCAGCAACGGCCGAACACTGCTGCCCAGGTCCATGCGGCGAAGCGTGGCGAGGGTGTCGGCGA
>NZ_BCNF01000172.1 GCF_001485495.1 Gordonia desulfuricans NBRC 100010
CAGACTCGCCGAGCAACTTCGCCGCACTGAGGATCCCGCAACCAGGCAACGCCACCAGCGACGGCACCGCCGCCGTAACCAACGCCGACAGCTGCTTGTGGACCTCGTTGATCTCCACGGTCAACGCCGCGATCGCAGCCACCTCCTTGATCGCCAACAGCACATCGACAGCGCCGCGGTCACAGGTCTGCAACCAGGCTGCGAGGAGCTTCTGATGCTTCGCCCGGTTCAAACCCCCTTTCTTCACTTCGTGTTCGGGATCGATCGCATGCACCCGCCACAACACCCGATTGATCTTCGAAGTCCGTTCGTGGACAAGCGATTCCCGATAATCGGTGAGTGCTTTCACCGTGTAGCTGACCTCGTGTTGCGAGGCGATCGGAAGGTTGGGTTCACGCGCAGCAGCCCGGGCGACGGCCAGAGCATCGATCGGATCGGACTTACCTGGTTGACGGCCGGTCTTGCGGTGCTCGGCCATCAGATGCGGGGCCACCCGCACCACTTTCTGGTTCGCGGTCAGCAGGTCACGTTCGAGGAGCGCCGACATATTGCGGCAGTCCTCGATCGCCCACACCAAGTCGGTACCCAACGTGGCATGGGCCCACCGCAGAGCGGTCTGGTGACCGGTCAGCGGTCTGGTGACCGGTCGTGGTGGCGGGCACGGTCACGGTGCCCAGTTGTCTGCCGGCGGTATCGACGGCGACGAATGTGTGTGAGCGCTTGTGTACATCGGCGCCAACGATGATCATGGAAGATGCCTTTCTGTCGAACGGAATGGTGACAGTCGGGCCGGCCGGTAGGACATATCTCAGTGGGGGCGGTTGCCACGCTCCTATCAAGTCACATCCGGTCGGTCCGTCCACCCGGGCATCGGCAGAATGAGCCATGACCAATCCCCAACAGGTGTCGGGAACGGTCAACCAGCAACAGAGCCAGATGCCCGGTGGACTGAACACAACCACCAACTTGGTGGCCCCACAAGAGTGACACTGAAATCATCGTGGTGGGCAGCGCTCGTCGTCGGTCTGGAGGGTAACGCTCGTCGTCAGCGTGGTGGACAGCGCTCGTCGGTCGGTGTGGTGGATGTGGCCGGTCAGCTACTCATCACCCGGCACGGGCCCGTCGACTCGCGGACGACGAGTTCCACCGGGAACTGGACCGAGCGGGCGGCGGCGCCGGCCGGGTCGTCGAGGATGCCGAGCATGAGCCGGGCGGCCTCGGCGCCCATCGCGTGGTGGTCGACGGCGACGGTGGTGAGCGCCGGGGACATCAGTTCGGCGCTCGGGACGTCGCTGTAGCCCACCACGCTGATCTGTTCGGGGCAGGGGATCTTCCTGGAGCGCAACTCCTTCAGCACGCCGAAGGTCACGAGGTCGTTGAATCCGACGATCGCGGTGCAGTCGGTGGTGTCGAGCAGGTGGATCGCGGCGGCCCTGCCCTGCTCGGCATCGATGCGGTCGATCGTCACCACGAGCGAATCATCCTCGGGTAGACCGTGATCGGTCATCGCGTTCCGGTAGCCGCGTCGGCGCGCGACCCCGGTGCTGACCGTTGCGGGACCGGCGATGTGGGCGATCCTGGTGTGTCCCAACCCGACCAGATGGTCGACGATCAGTCGCATGCCGCGGTCGTCGTTGCTGATCACCTCGGGGTTCTCGCCGTTCGGGCAGGCGCGCAACAGGTTCACCACCGGTGCCACCTTGGCGAACCGGGCGGTGCCGTCGGGGTCGCCGACCACGGAGGTGGTGACGATCAGCCCGTCGACGTGGCGGGCCTCGAGCGTGCGCAGCTGGGCCAGCTCCCGGGCGGGATCGTTGTGGGTGTCGACGAACAGGGTGGCGTAGCCGGCTGCGGTGGTCACCTCGTCGATACCGCGGAGCAGATGGGCGAACAGCGGCACGGTGAGGTCGCCGATCACCACGCCGATGGTGTTGCTGCGTGAGCTGGCCAGGCTGCGCGCCATCGGATTGGGCAGGTAGTGCAGCTCGTCGGCGGCGGCCAGCACACGCTCGAGTGTCTCGGCACTGACCAGATGCCGGGTCCGCTCGTTGAGCGCGCGTGACGCCGTCGCCGGGTGGACGTCGGCGAGCTTGGCGACGTCGGCCAATCGGGATCGCACGGACACGCCCCTCCCCTGCTCTCGGTCCGCTGAATGGTCCTCATCGTACCGCCTCGGCCGAGTTAATGCGAGCGTTTGCATACAGGTGGAAGCGATGCGGCATTGACAGCAAGCGCTTGCATCGGCATGCTGAATGCGAGCGCTTGCAGTGGTCTGGCACACACTGCGGCCCCGAACTCCGACAGCCGCCCAGGAGAACCGATGACCACCGACCTGATGCGACCCGAGGCCTTGGCCGAGGCCGTTCTCGAGAGCTTCGAACGCACCGAGAACCCACGACTCAAAGAGGTCCTGCAGAGCCTCACCCGGCACCTGCATGCCTTCGTTGCCGAGGTCGACCTCACCTTCGAGGAGTGGGAGACCGCGATCGACTTCCTCACCCGCACCGGCCACACGTGTGACGACGTCCGCCAGGAGTTCATCCTGCTCTCCGACGTCCTCGGTGTGTCGATGCTGGTCGAGACGCTCAACGACATCGAGACCCCGGACGCCACCGAATCCACGGTGCTCGGACCGTTC
Source organism: Gordonia desulfuricans NBRC 100010 (assembly GCF_001485495.1). Lineage (GTDB taxonomy): Bacteria > Actinomycetota > Actinomycetes > Mycobacteriales > Mycobacteriaceae > Gordonia > Gordonia desulfuricans. The sequence goes on from NZ_BCNF01000172.1 coordinate 2,639, forward strand.
CACATGGTGGAGTCGCCGAAACGTGAACTCGGCGACAATGTCTCGCCGTCGAGCGTCGGACAGACCTGCGTGGTGCACGGCACCGTCCGGGCCGAGGACGGTACCCCGGTGCCGGGTGCGCTGGTCGACGTCTGGCAGGCCGACGCGGACGGCTTCTACGACGTCCAGCAACCCGATCTGCAGCCCCTCGGCAACGGCCGCGGCCTGTTCACCACCGACGACCAGGGTCGATTCGCCTTCGAATCGATCGTCCCGGCACACTATCCGATCCCGACCGACGGTCCGGTGGGCGAACTGCTCGCCGCCACCGGCCGGCACGCCTACCGGCCCGCGCACATCCACTTCATCGTCACCGCACCGGGATTCCGGGAGCTGACCACCCACATCTTCGTCGACGGCAGCGAGTACATCGACTCCGATGCGGTGTTCGCGGTCAAGGAGTCGCTGATCCGGTCCTTCGTCCCGTGCCCCGCAGGCACCGACAACCCGTGCGGTGTCACCGGAGAGTTCGTCGACGCCCAGATCGACATCACCATCCACGCCGAAAGCGACGACGAGAACTGATGCAGCCCTTCAGCTATGACGCCCTGCCCATGCGAGTTCGCTTCGGCGAGAAGGCTCTCGAGCAGCTGCCCGGTGAGCTCGAGGAACTCGGTGTCAGCCGGACGGTGGTGCTGACCACCCCGCGCGAACAGGCCTTTGGTGAGCAGGTCGACGAACTGCTCGGACCCGTGGGGCTGGGGGTGTATCCGCATGCGGCGATGCATGTCCCGGTGAGTACGGCCGACGCGGCCTGCGCGTACATCGCGGAGGTGGGCGCCGACAGCGTCGTCTGCCTCGGCGGCGGTTCCACCGTCGGGCTCGGCAAGGCCGTCGCACTGCGCACCGGGCTGCCGATCATCGCCGTGCCCACCACATATGCGGGCTCGGAGATGACCCCGGTCTGGGGGCTGACCGAGGACGGGATCAAACGCACCGGCCGCGACCGCCGGGTGCTGCCGACATCGGTGATCTATGACCCGACGCTTTCCACCGGGCTCCCCGTGGAGGTGTCGGTGACCAGTGGCTTCAATGCGATCGCGCATGCCGTCGAGGGCCTCTACGCCCCGGATGCGTCGCCGATCATCTCGCTGATGGCGGCCGAGGGTGTCGCGCACATGCTCACCGCACTGCCCGCGATCGTCGCGGATCCGGCAGATCTGCAGGCCCGCTCGGATGCGCTGTACGCGGCGTGGCTGTGCGGCGCGGTGCTCGGCGCCACCACCATGGGCCTGCACCACAAGCTCTGCCACATCCTCGGCGGCACCTTCGACCTGCCGCACGCCGACACCCACTCGGTGGTCCTGCCCTATGTGATGGCGTTCAACCTGTCGGCCGCACCGGCCGCCGACGACGCCCTCGTGCGGGCCACGGGTACGGACTCGCCGGCCACCCTGGTCCGCGAACTCGAACAGAGCCTGGGCATTGTCGGATCGCTGGCCGAACTGGGAATGCCCGAATCCGGGATCGACGAGGTGATCCGGCAGGCGCTCGCCGCGCCGTACAGCAATCCGCGGCAGGTCACCGAGGCCGACCTGCGGACACTGGTCACCGCGGCATTCACCGGCAGCCCGATCGGCTGACCCCCGACCTCCCGGTCAGCGTTCGCGCCGGTTCGGATCGGGCCGGTTCAGTCGGCGATGTCGAACCCGGCGATCACCTTGGTCGGCTCCAGGCGCACCACCAGCTCACCGGGGACGGCATTGCGGTTGCCGTAGTCGTCGGCCCGGTCGGCGCCCATGTAGCGCGCCGCGATCCGGGTGGCCGTGTCGAGCAGATCTGCCGGGTCCTCGCTGATCGTCGCGGTGCCCTGCACCTGCACGAACGAGAACGGTGGACGCTCGTCGTCGACGAGGATGCAGATCCGCGGATCTCGGCTCAGCGCACGGCCTTTCGCGGTCTCGGAGCCGGTGTTGAAGACCAGCACACCGTCGTCGACGATGAACCAGACGGGCGCCACCAGCGGGCGTCCGTCGGCGGCGACAAAGGCGAGTTTGCCGGTGCGGGTGCCTTCGGTGAGGAAGTCGAGGACGGTGTCGGTGAGGTCGGCGTCGGCCATGGACCCATCATGCCCGCCCGGGCCGCGGGTCCGCCATCACCACGGGCGACTATCGCATCAACCGGTCGTAGGTGGCGGTGAGCATCTCCACCAGCACGTCGAGGATGGTGCCCAGGTCGGCGGGTTCGGTGGTGCCGATGTCGACGTGCTCGGTGGCCACCGACAGCAGATACCAGTCCACCAGGAGCTGGGTGATCGCGCCGATCAGCCCGACCGCCGCCAGGCGCTGCACCGGACTGGGCGCCCGCTCCCCCATGATCAGGGACAGCAACAGCTGGGCCCAGTCGTGGATGGCGCGCATCCGCACCGACTCGACGGTGGGGTCGACGCCGACCACCTCGAAGAGGATGACGCGGGCGCGCCGCGGATCACCGGAGAGCGTGTCGAGGAAGGTGCCGAGGATGGCGCGGGCCGCCGGGGTGACGTCGTCGGCGGCGATCGGGTGTCCGTCGTCGAGATACCCGGCCGCGGCGGTCAGCACCTCTGCCCGCGCGGTCGTCACGCACTCCTCGTACACCGCCACCAACAGGGCCGTCCGGTCGGCGAAGGACTCGTAGAAGTAGCGCTGGGTGAGGCCTGCGTGGTCGCAGACGCGCTTGACCGAGACGTTGGGGTACCCGTGCTCCCCGAACAGGTCCAGACCGGCCTCGACGAGCTGGGCGCGCCGCCGGGTACGCCGTTCGTCGGCGTCGGCCCCGCCGTATCGGCGTCCGCCGGCCACGTCGGTGGTGGGCTCGGCGGTCATCGCGGCTCCTGGACATGTCGGCGGGATCGTGGACACCACGATATCTGACAAGCTATCGTGTCACATAACAATCTGACATGCAGGAGTGTCAGATGCTCACCCGGAGGTGGCCATGCTGGATCTGCTACCCGAGCCGATGCGTGAGCCGACGCTGCTCGCCATCCCGTTCTTCCTCACGCTGCTCGTCATCGAGTGGGTCGCCGCGTGGAAACTCGACGACCATGACCGGCCCGACCCCGACGAGGTCCGGGCCGACGACGGGCGCGCCCATCCCCCGGTGGGCGGCTACGAGACGCGCGATGCCCGGGCCTCGATCTCGATGGGTCTGGTCTCGATCGCCACCAGCGCCGGCTGGAAAGCCCTCGGCCTGCTCGCCTACACCGCGATCTTCGCCTACCTCGCCCCGTGGCAGCTCCCGGCCTCCGCCTGGTACACGTGGGTGATCGGGTTCATCGGGGTGGACCTGCTCTACTACTGGAACCACCGCATCTCCCACCGCGTGCGGCTGGTGTGGGCCACCCACCAGGCCCACCACTCCAGCGAGTACTTCAACTTCGCCACCGCACTCCGGCAGAAGTGGAACATCAGTGCGGCCCTGGTGATGTGGCTCCCCCTGCCCTTCCTCGGCATCCCGCCGGCAGTGGTCTTCGCCTGCTACGGCCTGAACCTGATCTATCAGTTCTGGATCCACACCGAACACATCGGAAAGATGTGGCGGCCGGTCGAATTCGTGTTCAACACCCCGTCGCATCATCGGGTCCACCACGGCAGCGACGCCGACTACCTCGACAAGAACTATGCCGGTGTCTTCATCCTGTGGGACCGGATGTTCGGATCGTTCGCGGCCGAGACCCACCGTCCCACCTACGGATTGACCAAACCCGTCGGCACCTACAACATCTGGACGCTGCAGACCCACGAGTACGTCGCCATCGCCCGCGACGTCCGCGCCGCAGATCGGTTGCGGGACAAGCTCGGATACGCCTTCGGTCCACCCGGATGGGCGCCCGCCGACGGCCGGTCAGTCCGCGCCGGTACCGGCCTCGTTGAGTCGGGCGAGTAGCTCCGACAGCAGCGACTCGGCCCGATCGCCGGGGATGACGTCGAGCAGTGCCATCACCGGTGCCAGCTGCTCCGGCAACGCCGCAGCCCCCTCGCCGCCGCCGAGCCCCAGTGACACCAGGATCTCCTGTGCCGCATCCGATCCCAGACGGCCGGGTTCGCCGAGTGCGGGGATCGCCGTCGGCAGCTCCGACAGGTCGATCGGCGGGGTCCCGCGCACGGCGTCGGCGGCGGCCCCCAGGGCGGCGCACAGCTCGTCGACCACACCGTGGGTGACCGGGGTGACGGTCAGATGGGTGGTGTGCCCGAGTTCGGGACCACCGGTCTGCCGCAGGCCGGGTTGTGGCTGCAGGACGAAGCCGTGCTCGCGCACCCGATCCGCCCACAGATGCGGATCCACCCGATCCGGTTCCGGGCCCGCCGGATCGGCGCGGACGGCGAGCAACGGACCGGTCGGGTCACCGACCACCTCCAGACCGCCGATCCCGTCGATCCGGTCCCTCAGGCGCCGGGTGGCGTCCCGGGTGCGGGCGGCGAGTTCGGCGAAGCCCTCGGTCCCGAGGTACTCCACGACCGCCCACGCCGCCGCCAGGGACGTGGCCGAGCGGCTGCCCAGCATGGTCGGGTTCACCACCGGATAGCCGGGCCACGCCGTGGTGGCGAACCCCGCCGCCCGCTTGGCGTCACGGTTGGCGAACAGCAGCACCGACGCACCCTTGGGGGCGTAGCCGTACTTGTGCGCATCCATGGACAGACTGGTGACCCCGGCGACCCGGAAATCCCAGGGCGCCACCGCATCAGCGCCGCTCTCCCAGAACGGCAGCACCCAGCCGCCGATACATGCGTCCACATGCACCGCGACGCCCCGTGCCGCGGCCACCGGGGCGACGGTGGCGACGGGATCGAGTCCGGCGAAGGGATAGTTCGGCGCCGACAACACGACCAGTGCGGTGCGTTCCGACAGTCGCCCGATCACCTCCTGCGGATCCACCGCACCATGGCCGTCCACCGGGACGAGGTCGAGCTCGACGTCGAAATAGGCTGCGGCCTTGTGGAAGGCGGCATGCGCGGTCACCGGTGCCACCACCACCGGGTTCCCGGTCGCGGCATCGGATGTGGCCGCGCGGGCCGCCCGCCACCGATCCCGTGCGGATTTGACCGCGAGCAGGCAACTCTCGGTTCCGCCACTGGTCACCAGACCCACCGCCCGCTCCCCCGACGGCAACCGGTCGCCGTGCACCAGGCCCGCGGCGAAGTCGATGAGCCGCTGCTCCATCCGGGCCACCGACGGGAACGTCGTCGGATCCAGGCCGTTGAGCGACTGCACCGCGGCGGCCGCCCGGCGGGCGAGCTCGTCGAGTTCGGCCAGACCCGGGTCGTACACATAGGACAGCACACGTCCGCCGTGGGTCGGGGCGTCGTCGGCGCGTAACCGCTCGAGCCGGGCGAGGATCGCGTCGATGCGGGGTGATTCGGTCACAGGGTCTCCTTCTCCGCAGACGGTGTGGCGTCGATATCGCTGCGCCGCAGCGGATATCGTGCGATCAGCAGCAGGCTGACCAGGGTGAGTGCGGCCGGCACCACGCTGAAACCGCCCACCATCGCCACGATCGCCGAACGGGGTTGGTGCACCGCTGAATCGGCATCGGAGGAGATGTAGTCACCGAGGGCGAGCAGCACGGTGAACACCACCGCACCCAGCGCCATCCCGCTGGTCTCCCCGGCGGTCCACACCCCGCCGATCACCCCGGCGGTGGACTGGCCGTGCCGGCGCTCGTCGTGGGTGATCACATCCGGCAGCATCGCCATCGGCAGCGACTGCATACCCGCATAGGCGGCACCGGCCACCCCGATCGGGAGGTACACCCACCCGCCCGGCGACCACCACAGCCCGATCAGGCAGAGCGTGGCCACCGCGAAGAGCACCGACGCGGCAGCGAATCCGGCCTCCTTGCCGATCCGCCGGGAGAGCATGCCCCACAACGGTGCACAGATCAGGGCCGGTGCGATGAGGGCGGCGAACAGCCCGGAGATCGCGGCCTCGGAATCGAGCACCCAGGTCGCGATGTACTGGGCGCCCGCGAGCATCAGCCCGGTCGCCAGCCCCTGCAGGACGAACGCGCCGAGCAATGTCCGTAACGGTGCGCTCCGGCGCAGCACCGCCAGTCCGGTCCGGTACCCCTCGCCCACCACCGCTGTGCCGGCGGCCTGCGGGTGCGTGGTGGTCTCGGGCGGACGGGCGTCGTCGGCGGTGCGGGAGGCGACCAGCATGGCCGCACCGATCACCACGCCCGACACCACCGCCATGATCAGATAGCCCACCGCCGGTGACCCGCCGAGTTCCCGCAGCGCCGGCCCGCCCGCACCGAAGGCCAGGATGCCCACGGTCAGCACCGCCACCCGCACGGTCAGCAGCCGGGTGCGCTCGTCATAGCGGTCGGTCAACTCCGCGGGCAGCGCGATGTAGGGCACCTGGAACAGGCTGAACGTGGTGGCCGCCAACAGGAATGCGATGGTCACCCACACCGCGGCCGGCCCGCCGGCGAGCCCGGTCGGCACCGCGAAGGTCAGCGCGAAGAAGACCGGCAGGGCCAGCGCGCCGATCGTCATGAATCGTCGGCGCGAACCACGTTGTGCGGCATCGTGATCGCTGAGCGCACCGATGGCCGGGTCGATCAGCACATCCCAGATCTTGGCGATCGCGACGATGGCGCCGGCCGCCACCGCGGCCACCCCGAGCGTGTCGGTGAGGTAGTAGACCAGCACGAGTCCGGGCAGTGTGGCGAACCCGCCGGTGCCGAGTGAACCGAGGCCGTAGCGGGCCAGGGTGGTGCGGCGCAGCGTGCCCTGCGGGCGCGGTGACGTCATCGGGCGGTCCCGACGATCAGCTCGTCAGTCCCACCTTGGAGATGGCCACTTGATAGCCGCTCGACCCGCTGGGCAACGAGGTGATCCAGATCAGCAGATCCCTGGCGGGCTTCGGATCGGTGACGGTCAGGGTGGTGCTCGGCCGGTCGACGGTGCCCGATGCCACCTCGGTGGTCTGGCGCAGGGTGGCGTCGGCCGACGTCGCGGTGCGCACCGAGACGTCGAAACCCGGTGTGGTGGTGGTGATGGTGACCGTCTTGACGGCCTGTTCGGAGCCGAGGTCGAACATCAGGCCCAGCCCGTCCTTGAGCCCGGCGAACGCCGCGGCCCGGTAGACGTCGGAGCGCCAGCCCGGCGGCGTCCCGCCGAGGATGTTGCCCACCAGGTCGGGATTGTCACCGGACTGCCCCGAGTAGTCCACCAGCGTCACCGCGGCCGGCGCGATCGCCCCGCCCGCTCCGGTGGTGGCAGCGGTGGTCGGTTGCTGTGCCGACGCCGACTCCGACGTGGTGGGTCCCAGGAACGTGCCGATGTCGCTGTTGTCGTCGCCACCGCCGAAGACGCCGGTCATCCACACCACCAGCGCGATGATCACGAAGATCACCAGCAGGGCCGCACCGGCGAGCAGCGGTCCGGTCCGGCGGTTGCGCTCCGGTTCGGTGGTGCCGATCTTCGGCGGCGGTGCCATCGTCACCGGGGAGTCGTCGCGGCCGATCGCGGGCAGCATGTCGGTCTTGAGGTCGACCACGGTCGCCTGGTCGAGGACGTGCTGCACCGTCGCCGCGGTGCGGATACCCCGGGTGCCGTCGAGGGCGCGGGCGGCCACCGCGGAGATCTCGAACGGGATCTCCGGATCCACTTCGCGTGGCTCGATCGGTGCGTCGTCCTTGCCCGGGATGGCGGCCGGCAGCCCGTCGACGGTGTCGGTGGTGTCGGTGGTGGTGGTCAGGCGTGAGCCGGTGACCGCGTCGAGCGGCCAGCGCTGCAGCAGCAGCGCGTAGAGCACCGCACCGAGACCACGGACGTCCGACGACTGGTCGTCACCGGCGAGGGTGCCCGGGAAGGCCAGCACGGCGTTGCCGTCGGTGCTGATCCGGATGCGCGAGGGATGGTCGATCGACAGCGCACCGCCCGACCGGTGGGCGGCCTCGGCCGCGGCGGCCAGGGCGCGCACCGCGCGGGCGGCACCGATCGGTGACGGATGGGTGCGTGCAACGTCGACCAGCGACGAGCCCTGCACCCACTCGGCGACGACGATGCCACCGGACGAGCCGCGCACCACGTCGAGGACGCGGGCCACGCCGGCCGACGAGATCTGACCCAGCCGCAGCGTACGGGTGAGGACCGCCTGGGGACCCTCGTCGGTCTCCTTGGCGGTGGTGTCGCGGCCGGCCGGCGGAGCCAACTGTTCGGCGTCGACGAAGGTCAGGGCCACCTCGCGGTCGAGGTTGATGTCCTGGGCCTTCCAGAACTGCAGTCCACGGGTGCCACCGTGGTGCTCGAGCAGCCGGTATCGGCCACCGGCGACGGCAGCGCCCGGGACCAGACGCGGTCCGCGGCGGCGTGGTGCGACGACCGGCTCGGCCCGATCGGGATCGGGCACGACGGCGGCCGGCGGGGCGCCGACCGGACCGGGGACGGCCGGGTCGGGCCGGGGAGCATCGGACGTGGAGATCGGGGTCCCGCTGACCTCGGGACGATCCGGGGTGGTGTCGACACCGCTGTCACTCACGTGACGCGCTCCTCTCCGGCGATAACGCATGTCCGGCGGCCGATGCGACGGCGACCAGGCGGTGACACCGGTGCCGCCCGCGGCTCCGCCGGAATGCACCGAATACGACTGCCAGGTCGCGGTCCCGCGATCGAACCGCCGGAGTACCTGTACCTGACCAGAGTACGGGAGCGATTCGTCGGTCGTGATCCGTGGAAACTGAACCGTGATGGTCGGCGCGGACGGGGTCTCCGGCTCGTCCTTCGGGGCCAGCGAGGGCACGAATCGGCCCAGCATACGGCGCACCGAGTTCATGATCGCCACCACGTCGCGGACCCCCGCCGCGGCGAGCCCGGCATAAATCACGCCGAGTACAACGATCGCGGTCAGCACCAGATAGGCGATCGAGCCGATCTTGCCGTGCTGCGTCGCGAGATCCAGCCCGGCGAGGTGGGCGATGAACCACACCACGAAGGCCACCGACACCGATACCGCGATCGACACGATCGTGGTGTAGCTGACGTCGGCCAACCGGGCCGGTTTCTCCGGCGTGCTCAGCCGTGCCTTGAGCAGGTAGTGCCCGACGACCGCGCCGACCAGGTAGCCCAGACCGTTCGACAGCGCCAGCCAGCGCACCACCAGCTCCGGGTCGCTGAACAGCACCGGACCCAGATACGACGCGGTGACCTTCACCGCGGTGATACCGAGCACCATCAGCGTCGGGGTCCAGGCGTCCTCGCGGGCATAGAACACCCGCAGCTGCACCAGCGTCATCGCATACGGGATCAGGGTGAACGCACCCCAGGCGAGGGTCGAACCGAGCTGGGAGGCCACGTCGGCGTCGAATCGGCCGAAGTTGAACACGGCGACACCGATCGCCGGTCCGAAGAAGGTCATGTACGCGACGACCGGTACCAGGGCGACCATCGTCAGCCGCGTCGCCAGGGACATGTCGTCGACGACGGAGTCGGTGTCGTCGGCGGCGGCATTGCGCGACAGCCGCGGCATGATCGCGGTCAGGATGGTCACGCCGAGCACGCCGTACGGCAGCTGCAGCAGTTGCCAGTGGGTGGCGTAGACCGAGATACCGGAGGCGTCGGCGTGCGCGGCGATGCGGTAGGTGACCACCAGGCCGGCCTGCAGGATCGTCACGTACAGGACGATCGCGACGGCCATGTTGCCGAACCGCCGCAACCGGGCGTCCAGTCCCCACTGCAACTGCAGCTTCACACCGGCCTTGCGCAGGTACGGCACGAGGACGACGGCCTGTACCACGACGCCGAGGGTGGTGCCGATGCCGAGTACCAGCAGCTGCGGATCGGTCATCCGCAGCGGGTTCAGCGTGATCTCGCCGGGCATCAGCGCGTACAGCACCAGGGTCGCGATCTGCACGACGTTGTTCATCACCGGCGCCCACGCACCCGGTTTGAACAGGCCCTTCATGTTCAGGATCGCGATGAACAGCGCCGAGAGCCCGTAGAACAGGATCTCCGGTAGCAGCAGATAGGCGAGCGCGGTGGTCAGTGGTCGGTTGACGTCACCGTCGCCGACGTTGAGGTAGGTCAGCAGGGGTGCGGCGATCAGCGCGATCACCGTGGCGCTGCCGAGGGTGACGAGCGTGAGGGTGAAGATGCGGTTGATGAAGCCGCGTCCGCCGTCCTCGTCCTCCACCTCGGCACGCACCAGCACCGGGATGACGATCGCGGTGAGCACGGCACCGAGGACGACCTCGGCGATCATGCTGGGCAGCACATACGCGGCCTGGAACGCCGACGCGATCGCCGGGCCGAGCATCGCCAGCACCAGGATGGTGCGGACGAATCCGGTGATCCGGCTGGTCAGGGTGGCCAGCGCGATCGAGCCGCTGGTCCGCAGGATCGACGAGTCGGAGTCGCGGGCCAGGCCGTCGGCCGGGGAATCGTCGTCGCCGACGGCGTCGGAGGTCTGCTCCAGCACCGACGACACGGCCCGGGCACTGCCGGCGTCGGGTGCCTCGTGCTTGTTCTGGTGTGCCTGCGGCTGGGGTTTCCGGGTGCGCGCCGCGTCGGTTCCGGCCCGGCCGGACAGCGGTGGCGCATCGGCGAGCGGACCCGACAGCGGCGT
>NZ_BCNF01000173.1 GCF_001485495.1 Gordonia desulfuricans NBRC 100010
GCGCCGGGTGGCGACCACCTCAGAGGTGGTCACGCCGACGATCTGGTCCGTCGCTCCTACCGCAACAACTCGCGCTCGTCGTAGGGAACGTAGTGCAGGCCACGGAATGCGGCGCTGCTGGCGAAGACGGCGGCGTCGAGTTCGGTGCCCCGATGCTTGGCCATCCGGAGGGCAAGGCGGAGAAGCATCTTGATGTCTCGGGGCGTGATCTGGGGGAAGCCGCCGACCAGATCGTCCAGCAGGTCCTCGGGGAGCACGACGTCGTTGCCTGCGGCCAGGATCTGCCAGACCTGTCGGGCGTCCTTCGCCGACGGCGGGTTGTACTCGATCACCGCGGCGCAGCGCGCCAGGATCGCCTCGTCCACACCGTCCACACGATTGGTGGTCAGGAACAGCAGGCCGTCGAAATACTCCAGAGTGCGCAGGAATTCGGCGACGATGGCATTCTGCGCGAGGTCGAGTCCGCGTTCCATGACGAACACATCGGCCTCGTCGAGCAGCAGCACCGCATCCCACCGCTTGGCGCGGTCGAAGATCACCTCCAGGTTCTTGCGCACCAATTCGGCTGTCACACCCAGAGATCCGGAATGGATCGAGTACAACGGACGGCCGGTCACCTCGGCGTACACCTCGGCGGTCAAGGTCTTGCCCACACCGGGCCGGCCCTTCGCCAGGATCACATTGCCTGCCGACTTGCCGTCGATGATGTCGCCGGTGAAGACCGAGATGTCGGTGGTCAGGATGTTCAGCAGTTCGCGTTGCTCATCCGGCAACACCAGTTTGTGTTGCAGGTCGGCGTCATAGGCGTACTCGGTGAGGTCACCGGTGTTGACGTCGAGGAAGTCCTGGGCACCCAGATCGAACACACGCACCGCGGTGATCACCGGGACCGTGCCGTAGTCCCCGTCGTCGAACAGGATCGACGGCGCCACCATCCGCAACGCCGCGATCTCCGACGTCGCCACGTCGTGCACCACCTTGCGGTTCTCCCGGATGTTGGGTGCACGGTAGTCGTCGGTGCGGATGACCCGACCGGTGTAACGGAACTGGCGCCCGAACCCCTCGTCGATGATTCGCTGGTAATCATCACGGCGCGCCTGGTATTCGGCCTTCAGCTCGGCCGTCTCCTTGTAGGCGCCACCGGACACCAGCACATCGCCGGGCGACTTCCCGACGATCTCGGTCTCCTCGAACACCAGCAGCCGTGGTTTGCGGGACGGCCGCTTCACCGTCGCATTGTCGGCCTCCATGGTGAACTTGATCCGCGGTCCGTGCGTGCGGTCGGCATGCTCCATGGAGATGTCCATGACCAGATACGGATGCAGATAGCCATCGGTTTCCCGCACGTAGAGCCATCCGTCGATCAGGTCGTGGCGCAAGAAGCTCCGGAAGATCTCGGTGGCCGCATCGACATGCGGGATCACCGGGAACGATCCGGCCCGCGCCGACACGATCGCGGTGACCGCCCGCGCGAACGAGTCCTCGCCGAACGCCGCGGCGGTGGCGATCAGATCGGCCAGCGCGGCATCGGTGAGATCACGGTCGGCGATCCCGATCTCGGCCGACCGCCACGACGAGGCCTGGGCGCGGGCCGCGGCGAGATCGTCGGAGGAGGTCGCCGCGACGAGAGTTGTGGGGGCTACGAGCATGGGAACACCTTCTTGCCGGATATGCGACTTACCGGATATGCAACAAGGCGGGGGACGAATCGAGAAGGGCAGGAGTTCTTCTCGATTCGTCGCCCCGCCTCGTCAGTGACCACCGAGCAACGGGCGGTGGTAGATCAGGCCTCGGGATCGAGGACGAAATCGTAGTCGACGAGGACACCCTCGCCGTTCGGGGCGTCACGCGGGTCGAGCATCAGCTCGGGCTTGACGGCCGAGGCGATGTCGTCGTCGTTGTGCGGGTCGCCCGGGAAGTACAGCTGGGTGGTGATCAGCTCGTATCCGGGGGCGCTCACCTTGAAGTGCAGGTGGGCCGGACGCCACGCATGCCAGCCGGCCGCGGCGATCAGCTGGCCGCACGCACCGTCGGTCGGGATCTGGTAGGGCGCCGGACGCAGGCTGTGGATCTCGAACCGGCCGTCGGCGTTGGTGATCCAGGTGCCGCGCAGGTTCCACTCGGGCAGCCCCGGAGCGAACTGCGAGTAGAAGCCGAGGTCGTCGGCGTGCCACAGCTCCACCTTGGCATCGGACAGCGGGGTGCCGTCCACCGCACGCACCTGACCGGCGAACACCATCGGGGTGCCCGGCTCGTCGTCCCGCATCGGAATGGTTCCGTTCCAACCGAGTTCGGGCGAACCCGACAGGTAGTACGGCCCCTCGATGGTGCCCTTGCTGCCCTCGCGGTGGGCGTTGGCGACCTCTTCCACCGAGTGCTCGAGCCACACGTCGAGGAACAGCGGCCACTCACCGTCGGTACCGACCTTGATCAGCCACGCCTTCAGAGCGTTGTACTCCTCGTAGCTGACCTTGTCCTCGATCACGATGTCGTTGAGGGCCTTGACCACCTTGGTGGCGAGGTAATCGACACGGGCGGTGTCGATCACGCCCGAGCGTCCACCCACGCTGGCCATGCGCTCCTGGAACCGGGCCGAGGCGTTAGCGCCGGACTCGGCGGCCTTGGCGGTCACCTCGGCATCGAAACTGGTGTCCACGGTGTTCGTCATCTTGGGTACTCCTTCGGGTGTGTTGGCCTGGGCTGATGCTGTGGGTGAGGGCCGGTCAGCCCGCAGCGATGTCGGACGGATGGGTGGCCAGCGGGGTCACCTTGATGTCCATGTAGGGGAACAGGGGAAGCGCCGACAGGACGTCGTGCAGTTCGTTGTTGTCGGCGACGTCGAAGATGGAGTAGTTCGAGTATTCACCGACGATCCGCCAGATGTGCGGCCACTTACCCGATCGCTGCAGGTCCTGCGAGTACGCCTTCTCCCGGGCGACGGTCTCGGCGCGAACCTCGGGATCGAGATCGTTGGGGATGTTGACGTCCATGCGAACGTGGAACAGCATCGGTGGTTCTCCTGTCTGCGGGGCGGGTCGGGCTGCGGTCTGCGTGGTGGATCAGCGGTCGACGCGGTAGCGGTCGAGCTTCTCCGGATCGATCTCGATGCCGATCCCGGGTTCGGACGACGTGTGCAGATGGCCGTCACGGATCTGCAGCGGTTCGGTGAGCAGGTCGTCGCTCATGTCGAGGAAGTTCGACAGCTCGCCGGCGTATCGCGAGGTCAGCTGGAACGACGAACCGAAGGCCAGTGCGCACGCGGTGCCGACCTGGCCGTCGATCTGGTTGCCCATCACCACCTCGAGGCCGAGGCCCTCGGCCAGGTGATGGACGCGCCGCGACCACGTGAAACCGGTGCGCGCGGTCTTGATGCTGATCGCGGTGGCCGACCGGCCGAGGATCTCGCGGGTGACGTCGGCGGCGGTGGGCACCGACTCGTCGGCGATGAACGGGATGTCGAGCTGTTCGACCAGCCACCGCCGGCCGAGCACGTCGTCGGCGGGGCACAGTTCCTCGGCGAACAGCAGGTCGAGGTCGGCCATCTCCTTCATCGCGCGCAGCGATTCGGCGGCGGTCCAGCCGCGGTTGCCGTCGACGTAGAGCTCGATCTGGTCGTCGAAACGTTCGCGCAACGCCCGCACGACCGCGGTGTCGAGGCCGACCGGCCGGCGGCCGACCTTCACCTTGAACGTCGCGATGCCGTAGGTGTCGCGCATCCGCTCGGCCTCGGCGACCATCTTGGCGGGCTCGTCGAAGCCGAGCATGTGGCTGACCCGCATGCGATCGGTGTAGCCACCGAGCATCTCGTTCACCGACAGCTTCAGGGTCTTGCCGAGCGCATCCCAGATCGCCATGTCCACGGCAGCTTTCGCGGTGGGGTTGCCGATCGTGCGGGCCAGCGAGGCGACCATCTGTTCGCGGTCGAGCAGGGTCAGCCCGATCAGCTGTGGCGCGAAGACCGTCTCGATCACCGCGACGATGCCCTGCTGGGTCTCGCCGTAGGTGAACGGGCGCGGCGGCGCCTCCGCCACACCCACGATCCCGTCGTCGGTGTGTACCCGCACCAGCACATGCGTGGCCACCGACACCTCGCCCGAGGCGAAACGCAACGGCTTGCGGTACGGGATGGCGAACGGGATCGCCTCGATCGCGGTGATCTTCATCGGATCTCTCTCATCGGGTGCGCAGTGACCTGCGCCGTGGACAGGGTGGTCGTGTCGGTCGGGGTGGCCGATCCGGCGTGTACGGCTGCATCGGTCGGCGCGAAGGCATCGCCGATGACCCGGGCCACCGCGTCGACGACGGGGTTGGGGTTGCCGGCCGCCCAGGCCAGCGCGATGTCGGTGGAGGCGGCATCGGTCAGCTCGCGCATCACCAGACCGTCCAGCGGAAGTGCCCGCACCGAGGCGGGCAGGACGGCCACGCCCAGACCGGCGGCGACGAGCGCCAGCAGCACCGGGGTGCCCGACGCGTCGTGGGCCCGTTGGGGAACGAAGCCGGCGCGCCGGCAGCTGCGCACGGTGGCGTCGTTGACCGCCGAGTCGCGGCTGTCGTACATGACGAACGGCTCGTTGCGCAGGTCGACCATCGAGATCACCGGTTCGACGGCGAGGCGATGATCGGCGGAGACCACCAGAACCTGCGGCTCGACGTCGATGGTGCGGACCTCGAAGCCGTCGCCCACCACCGGCGGGCGCAGCACCCCGAGGTCGAGTTCACCGGACTGCAGGGCGGTGCACTGCATCGGGGTGAGCATGTCCGACGAGATCCGCAGTTCGACGTCGGGCAGGGCCTGCTTGACCGCGCGGGCGATCCGCGGCAGATGCGAGAAGGCCGCGATGCCGGTCAGCCCCAGTCGCACCACACCGCTGCGGCCTGCGGCGATGCGACGCACACCGTCGACGGCGGTGTCGACGTCGGCCAGGATACGGTCGGCCTCGGTCTTGAGGAACTCACCGGCGGGGGTGAGCGCGACCTGCCGGGTGGTGCGGGTGAACAGGGTGACGTCGAGCTCGGACTCGAGCTGACGGATCGCATAGGAGAGCGCCGGCTGGGCCACGTGCAGCATCGCCGCCGCCTGCCCGAAATGGCAGGTCTCGGCGACGGCTGCGAAGTAGCGCAGATGCCGCAGCTCCATGGTCAATACCCTTTCGGACCTCGGTGGTCACCTCGTTGTGATCACCCTCGCGGTGCACTGTGATCAACACCACGCATGACCTCACGGTAAACCCCAGATAGATACGAAACAAGGACACAGTTTCGGCCTATTCATCGATGCGATCGATCAATTGGATGCTTGGCCAAGACTGGCAATAGCCCTGGTGTGACGGGCGCCACGTGCTGGGAGGGTCGAAGTACAGCCCACTTCAGGAGGTATTCATGACCGTCACCGATCGGCCCACCCCGACCACTCCCGCAGAGTCGGTGACCGCGCACGTCCGCCAGGTCCTGTCCGACGCCGTGATCGACGACCGGGACGCCGGCATCTACCGCGCCAATCGCCGGATCTTCACCGACGAGGAGATCTTCGAGCTGGAGATGCGCCACATCTTCGAGGGCAACTGGATCTACCTGGCGCACGAGAGCCAGCTCCCCGAGCCCGGCGACTACTTCACCACCTACATCGGCCGTCAGCCGGTGGTGATCACCCGCGACAAGTCCGGCGAACTGCACTGCCTGATCAACGCCTGCGCCCACCGCGGCGCGATGATCTGCCGGCGCAAGACCGACAACCGGATGACCCTGACCTGCCCGTTCCACGGCTAGACCTTCCGCAACGACGGGACCCTGCTCAAGGTCAAGGATCCCGAGGGCGCCGGCTACCCGGACACCTTCGACGTCGACGGTTCCCACAACCTCACCCACGTCGCGAAGTTCGGCAACTACCGCGGCTTCCTGTTCGGCAGCCTCAACCCCGACGTCCTGCCGCTCGAGGAACATCTCGGCGACACCCGCACCGTCATCGACATGCTCGTCGACCAGTCACCGGAGGGCCTCGAAGTGCTCCGCGGCTCCTCCACCTACACCTACGACGGCAACTGGAAGGTGCAGGCGGAGAACGGCGCCGACGGCTACCACGTGACCGCCACGCACTGGAACTACGCCGCCACCACCTCCCGCCGCAACACCGGCGAGTCAAAGAACGACACCAAGGCCCTCGACGCCGGCGGCTGGGGCAAATCCGGTGGCGGGTACTGGTCGTTCCCGCACGGACACCTGTGCCTGTGGACCTGGGCCGCCAACCCGCAGGACCGCCCGCTGTGGGACAAGATGGACGAGCTCAAATCCCAATTCGGCGATGCCAAGGGCGAATTCATGGTCAAGGGGTCACGCAACCTCTGCCTGTACCCGAATGTGTATCTGATGGACCAGTTCTCGACGCAGATCCGGCACTTCCGGCCGATCGCACCGGACAAGACCGAGGTGACGATCTACTGCATCGCCCCGAAGGGCGAGAGCGATGAGGCACGCGCCCACCGCATCCGGCAGTACGAGGACTTCTTCAACGCCTCCGGCATGGCCACCCCGGACGATCTCGAGGAGTTCCGGTCGTGCCAGCTCACCTTCCGCGCCACCGCCGCCCCGTGGAACGACATGAGTCGCGGTGCACAGCACTGGCTCTCGGGTCCCGACGAGGTGGCCACCAGTCTCGGCATGAGTGGGATCGTGTCGGCGGGTGTGCGCAACGAGGACGAGGGGCTCTACCCGGTGCAGCACGGCTACTGGCTGCAGACGATGACCGCGGCAGCCGATGCCGAAGACGCCGCCGCCCAGGCGTGATGCGGCGCGTGCCCCGAACCCACCTCGTCGTCAACGCTTTTCCGGACAGGACACCATCATGACCACCACCGAGAACACCCCCGCCACCGACACCGCCACTCCCGTCGGGACCACGCTGATCACCCAGAACATGATCGAGCGGTTCCTCTACCGCGAGGCCCGCCACCTCGACGACCGCGAGTTCGAGAAGTGGCTGGACTGCTACGCCGACGACGTCGTCTACTGGATGCCGGCCTGGACCGACGACGACCGCCTCGTCGAGAACCCGCAGCGCGACATCTCGCTGATCTACTACGCCAACAAGGGCGGTCTGGAGGACCGGGTCTTCCGCATCCGCACCGAACGGTCGTCGGCGACGTCGATCCCCGAGCCGCGCACCAGCCACAACATCACCAACGTCGAGGTGATCGAACGTCGCGGAGACCTCGTCGACATCCGATTCAACTGGCACACCATGTATTTCCGCTACAACACCGTCGACCCGTACTACGGCACCTCGTTCTACACGATCGACTTCTCCGGACCGTCACCGCTGATCCGGCGCAAGACCGTGGTGCTCAAGAACGACTACATCCACCACGTGGTGGATGTCTACCACTTCTGAGAGGCGGCCCCGACATGACCGCCACCACCGAAACCGGCGCCCGGGCGGCATCGCCCGCGGCCGCGCCGACACATCAGGTCGCACTCGCCTTCGAGGACGGCGTGACCCGCTTCATCACCTGCCGCGAAGACCAGACCGTCGCCGACGCGTCCTACCGGCAGCGCATCAACATCCCGCTCGACTGCCGTGACGGCGCCTGCGGAACGTGCAAGGCGTTCTGTGAGTCCGGCGAGTACGACGGCGGGATCTACATCGACGATGCCCTCTCCGAGGACGAGAGCGCCGCCGGTTACGCCTTGCCGTGCTGTATGAAACCGCAATCGGATCTGGTGCTGCAGATCGCGGCGACCTCCGACATCGCCAAGACCGCGGCCGGCGAGTTCACCGGTACCGTCGTCGGTCTCGACCGGTTGTCGGAGTCGACCATGCGGCTCGAGATCGAGATCGCCGACCGCGCCGACCTCGCCTTCCTGCCCGGCCAGTACGTCAACTTCGCGGTCCCCGGCACCGACGACGGATCGGGCGAGATGCTGCGCCGCTCCTACTCGTTCGCCAACGGCCCGCACGAGGAGCGGCTGGTCTTCCTGATCAAGCTGACCCCGGGCGGCGCGATGTCGACCTACCTCACCGACCGCGCCCGCCGCGGCGAGACCATCGGCTTCACCGGCCCGCACGGCTCGTTCTTCCTGCGGGAGTCGTCACGTCCGGTGCTGCTGTTGGCCGGCGGCACCGGGCTGGCACCGATCCTGTCGATGCTGCGCTCACTGCACACCGACAAGAGCCCCCGTAAGGCGCATCTGATCTACGGCGTGTCCACCGACACCGACCTGGTGGCGCTCGACGAGATCGAGTACTTCGCCCGCGAACTGCCCGGTTTCACCTGGGATCACTGTGTGTCCGAACCGGACAGCGCCGCGGTCAACAAGGGCTATGTGATGAGCCTGATCGAACCGCGTCATCTCTACGACGGCGACGTCGCACTCTATCTGTGCGGTCCGCCGCCGATGGTGGAGTCGGTGCGCCGCCACGTCGTCGACGCCGGTATCGAACCGGTGGGTTTCTACTACGAGAAATTCGCCCTCGCCGTACCGGCCGGCGCCGCAGCGCAGGCCGGCGAGACACCGGAGATCGCACCGGAGAGTGCCGTCGCCCCCGCTCTCGCCGACGAACTCCTCGAGACCGGTGACGGGCGAGCGATCGCGGGTCAGCAGATCCTGGCACCGAATGTGTTGTCGGCGTGGACCGGTGAGCGACACACCGCCGCCGACACCGGGATGGGCAGCATCGCCGGCCAGCAGGTGTGGCCGACCGCGGGTTCGGTAGCCTCGGGTGTCGACGCCGGCGGTTCGCTGTTGCCGGTCGGCGACGGCCGGGCGATCGCCGGTCAGGAGATGTTCGTGGCCGCAACCCCATCGGGGATCCCGGATGCCGAATCCGTTGCGGCCGAACCACCTGCGCACGCCGGTCATGCACCCGATCCGGTGGCCACCCGGCCGGCCGAGCCGGATGCCGTGCCGGAGATCGGCGAACCCACGGTCACCGCACAGGGATATGTGATCGGTGAGGAGCATCCCGGCGTCCACGAGTCGGACGCACTGTTCGAGGCGCGGGCCGCCCTGGAACTCGGTGCGCTGGAACTGACCTTCGGCCGGCTGACCAGTGGTCAGCTCGCCGGATACCGGCTGCTCGCCGAGGCCACCGTGCCCTACGTCGACAACGATCACTTCGTCGACGCCGCCGAATACACCGAGACCAACGCGGCCTTCCACGACTATCTGTTCACCCTCACCGGCAACGAGCATCTGCTCGACGCCTACCAGGCACTCGGGGTGAAGGGCCGGATGGGCGAGGTGTTGCGCAATGCCACATGGTGTCATCCGCTGTGCGCGCAGGATCACCTCGACATCGTGACCGCCTTCGCCTCCGGCGATCGCGACGCCGCCCGGGGGCTGATCTCGGCACATGCCGACCGGTCCAAGCAGACCATGCGCCGGGCGATGGCCGACGAGATGGCCCATCGCCGGCCGCGGTTCGTCACGCCCGGCCGGTTCGCCGGCAAGGTGGTGGTGGTGACCGGTGCGGCGCAGGGCATCGGTGAGCAGACGGCCCGCCGGATCGCCGCCGAAGGTGGTGCCGTCGTGTGCGCCGACCGCTCCGAACTGGTTCGCGATCTGGTGGATTCGCTGGCCGTCGACGGTGGTCGGGCAGCCGCCGTCCTCGCCGATCTCGAGACCTATGAGGGTGCGGCGTCGGTGGTCGCCACCGCGATCGAACGCTTCGGCCGGGTGGACGTACTGGTCAACAATGTGGGCGGGGCGATCAACTTCAAACCGTTCGTGGAGTTCTCCGACACCGAGATCCGCGCCGAGATCGACCGGTCGCTGATGACCACGCTCTACGCCTGCCGGGCGGTGCTGCCGTCGATGGTCGAGCACGGGTCGGGTGTGATCGTCAACGTCTCGTCGGCGGCCACGCGCGGCATCCACCGGATTCCGTATTCGGCGGCCAAGGGCGGGATCAATGCAATCACCGCATCGCTGGCGATGGAGTACGCCGATCACGGTATCCGTGTGGTGGCCACCGCACCCGGCGGTACCGAGGCACCACCGCGCCGGATCTCGCGGGGCACACCCACGCCCACCGACCCCACCACCCAGCAGTGGTTCGACGCACATATCGAGCAGACCGTCTCGTCGTCGCTGCTGAAGCGGTACGGAACTCTCGACGAGCAGGCGGCCGCGATCTGCTTCCTGGCTTCGGAGGAGGCGTCCTACATCACCGGCACGGTGCTGCCGGTCGCGGGCGGGGATCTCGGATAGCCGCCCCCGATGTGCGCCACCTCCGGTGGACGGGGGTGCGCGCACCTAGGATTGACCGGGTGATCATCGAGGCCGGCTGTGTCGGTCGTGATCGGGAGGTCGCGGAGATCCTCGACCGCGCCGCACGTCCGGGCGGCGCCGTCCCTCCCGTCGCGGCCCCACTCGTGGTGGTCGGGGCGCCTGGGAGCGGGAAGAGCACGCTGCTGCGCCGGCTCGTCCATCGGGCCGGCGAGTTGTCGCTGCCGATCCGGGTGATCGACGACGCCGACACCCTCGATCCCGGCGTGCTCGAGACACGCTCCCGCGATGAGTCCGCCGACCCGGTGTTCACCGTCCTGGCGGTGACCCGCCAGACGCCGGCCATCGAGGCCCTGCTGGCCGATGTCCTGCGGCTCGACGGTCTCGATCGCGATGCGGTGGCCGAGATGGCGACCCGGCGTGGGCGCGTGGTGCATCCGGCGGTCATCACCCGTCTGACCCGGCACACCGGAGGCAACCCCCGCGACGTCATCGCCCTGCTCGACGAGGTACCGCCCCATCAGTGGGCACGGTCGGAGATGACGTTGCCCGCCCCACGTCGGGTGGTGGCACAGGTGGCTTCGACACTCGAGGCGTGCCGGACACCCGCCCGCACCCTGATCGAGGCGATCGTCGTGGTCGACGATCCCGAGTCCTTCGCTCTCGCAGTACGACTCGCCGACGTCGACGACGTGCTGGGGGCGCTCGACGATGCCCGGGCGACGGAGCTCGTCGTCGCACCGGCGGCGCTCACCCCCGCCGACCTGCAGCCCCGCCCGGCCGATGCCCTGATCGGTGCCGCCGTGCTCGAGGTGATGGGGATCGCCCGGGTCGGTGAGATGCACCGGCGTGCCGCCGAACTCGTCGACGAGCCGATCGTGCGGTTGCGACATCTCGTTGCGGCCACCCCCACCCCGGACGCCGACCTGGCCGATCAGCTCGACCTTCTCGCGTACGAGCGCGGCGGTGACGGGGCGTGGGCACAGGCCGCCGAACTGTTCTCCCAGTCCGGACGGCTCACCGCCGATCCCCTACTGCGCGAACAACGCATCATCCGGGCCGTCGATGCACGGCTCGCGGCAGGCGACTGCGTCGGTGCGGCCGCCCTGGTCCCGACCGTCGAGAGCCTGCGTGAGACCGCGATGCGCAACGTCACCCTGGCCTATCTGGCGATCCTGCGCGGCCGGTCCACCGAGGCGCAGGTGCGCCTGGATCGTGCCTGGGCGATCGTCAACCGGGATCGCGAACCGGAGGTGGCCGCGGTGATCGCGCAACGATATGTGCTGCACCATCTGGTGCGAAGTCAGGGTGCCGAACTCGTCACCTGGGCCGAACGGTCGATCGCCATGGCCGGGGACTCGTCGTCGGCGGGAATCGAGGCCGCCAGCATCCGGGGTCTGGGGCAGGCGTGGTCAGGGCGGCCGGACCTCGCCTTCGCCTCGTATGACGAACTGGCCGAACGGGTCCGGGCCGGGGCGCAGGCGCAGCGGGTCACGATGGGCCGGGGCTGGCTGCAACTGGGCACCGGTGATGTCACCACCGCACGCAGCAGTCTGGAATCCGCGGTGGCGATGGCCAACCTCGGTGGCTCCAACCGGATCTCGTTGTGGGCGATGGCGTGGCTGGCGCGGGTACAGTTCCTCACCGGCGAGTGGGATCAGGCATTGCAGATCACCGAACGGGGACGACGTCTGGCGCATGACAGCGGTATCGACCTCACCACTCCCCTGCTGAACTACACGGCAACTCAGATCCATGCACTGCGTGGTGACTGGGATGCGGCCGAGTCGGATGTGGCCGAGGCCGCCGGCCCCATCGGCGACTACGAGATCATGCGGGTCCCCACCTTGCTGGCGCGGGCGCAGCTGGCCGAGGCTCGGGCCGACTACGGCAAGGTGATCCGGATGCTGGAACCGGTGCGGCTGTTGGCGCAGACCACCCCGGCGCTGGTCGAGCCCGGCTGGTGGACGTGGGTGGACATCCTCGCCAATGCGCTGGTCATCGACGGACAGCTCGAGGCCGCCGATGCATTGCTCACCCCACACGAGGTGATCGCCGAGCAGCGTAGACATCTCCCTGCCCGTGCACGATTGGCTTATGCGCGGGGCAGGCTGCTCGGCGCCGAGGGTGACATCCACGCCGCGCAGCGCTCATTTGTCGCCGCCCTGGAGTTCCTCGACGGCTCCCCGCTACGACACGACCTGGCCCGAGTGAACTTCGCCTACGGCCAGACGCTGCGTCGCGCCGGGAAGCGCCGCGCCGCCGATGCGGTGATGAGCACCGCCCGCGAGATCTACCTGTCGCTGGGCGCGACCACCTATGTGGAGCGCTGCGATCGGGAGATCAAGGCCGGCGGGCTGCACACCGCCCGCACCGATCGCGACATCGTCGACCTCACCCCACAGGAAGATGCGGTGGCAACACTTGTGGCCCAGGGGCTGTCGAACCGAGAGGTCGCTGCACAGCTGTACATCTCGCCGAAGACGGTGCAGTACCACCTCACCCGGATCTACGCCAAGCTCGGCGTCCGGTCGCGGGCCGAACTCGCCGCGTCACGGAGATGACGGGCGGGGTCGAATGTGTGGAGGAGTTGATGACTCAACCACCAACGGACAGTGGCTCATTGAGCCCAGCTTCCTTCGATGATTGAGCCGGACTACCTTCGATGATTGA